>JBQCJR010000625.1:0-8005 GCA_051952595.1 Kofleriaceae bacterium | reverse complement strand
ACGGGCCAGCTACCTGTTGCGCGCACTCGGAGGCATCGATACGGCTCATATCGCCACGGTTCATGGCTTTGCTGATCGATTGCTGCGCAAGTGGCCCGCGGAAGCTCGGCTCGATCCGATGTACGAGCTCGAAGAGGACACCGCCGCGCTCGTGGAGCAGTGCTTCGAGATGCTCGTGCAAGCTGCGGAGACGCGTACCCTGGGCGAGCTACTACAGGGAAGCGCGCTGGCTGATCGCGGCGAGGAGGCGACCTCGACGATCCTCGATCTGCAGCGGGCGGGGATCCGGATGCGCTCGCTGGAGACCGAGCATTGGACCTACCATGGCCTGGATAGCCTGATCGCAGACTACGTTCGGCACCGCGACATCGAGCTCGCTGATCCGCCGGTCCTGGAGCTCGACCGGAATGCATTCCATCGGTTCGCGGCAGAGTTTCTCCGGCTGACCGATGGTCTGTCGACGGAGACCACTGGTGGGAACTGGCTGCTCGAAACGGCATCGGTGCTTCGCGCTGTGCGCGACGAAGCGGACACCACCGAAGTGTTCCGGCAGGTAGTGGAGCGACTCGAGCGCGGACCTCGCGGACGGGCCAGCGATCGACCTCGCCGCAACCATGACTTCGCCGGGGACAAACGCGCGTGGGAGGTCTGGAAGGCGCTCGATGGCGACGAGCGGCGGGAGGCGGCGCGACCCGGATCGCTCAGAGACGACCTCCTCGCACCGCTGCGCGGCTGGTTGGCGATTCGCGTGGCGCGGCTGCGGCCCGTCGTGTTGCACGTCTACGAGCTGGTCAAGGCGCGCCGACAGGTGGTCGATCAGATGGACCTTTTGTTGCGGCTCAGGAATCTGCTCCGCGACGATCGGAGAATTCGCCGCGCGTGTCAGGGACTGTTCGACCACATCTTCGTGGACGAGTTTCAGGATACCGATCCGCTGCAAGCAGAGATCGTCCTGTTCCTGTGCGAGCGAGGTGCGGAGTCCGCAAGCTGGGAGACCGTGGCGCTGGCGCCTGGCGCGTTGACGATCGTCGGGGATCCGAAGCAATCCATCTATCGATTTCGGAGGGCGGATATCGCGACGTATCAGCGCGTCGTCGAGGTCGTTCGGCGTTCACCGCACCTGATCGTGACGCTCTCGTCTTCGTATCGGAGTGCACCGCGGCTGGTGGATTGGATCAATGGTCAGTTCGCGGGGGTGTTCGAGGGGGCCGGCGGAGCTGTGGGAGATGTGGACTATCAGCCGCTGACCCACGGACGTTCCGCCGACGTGGACCCGACCATCCACGCGATCGCGATGGACCTGCACGACGGAGGCACGGTCGCGGAGTATCGCGCGCTCGAAGCCGCGGCGACGGCCAGGTACCTGCGATGGCTCGTCGAGGTGAGCGGCACGACGATCGTCGACCCGCTTGCGAACGAGCCCAGAGCGCTGCGTTATGGCGATATCGGTGTACTCGCGATCTCCACGTCGAATCTGCCGGTCCTGTTCGCGGCGTTCGACCACGATGGCGTTCCGTACGCCGCGCGAGGCGGCAGCCTGTTCCTCGGTGACCCGCTACATCGGCGGTTCATGCTCGGGCTCTGCGCGCTCGCAGACCGAGATGACGGGGTCGCCCTCGCCGCGCTGCTTCGTCCGCCGTTCTTCGCCGTCGATCTCGGTGACCTTGCGCGCGCCGATCCCGAGGATCCGGCGGACCGGGCCGCAGGTGCGCGCGCGCTGATTCGCGAGCTTCGCCGGCGGCGGTTCGCGCGTAGCCCAGGAGCCACAGCGCGCGCGCTCCTCGAGGAGACCGGTCTCGGCCGCACGCTCGCGCTGGGCCCCAACGGCAGCCAGCGCCTGGCAGGACTCCAGGAGCTGTGCTTCCAGCTCGAGAAGCTCGCGCACGAGGAACGCGTCGACTTCGATGGCGCGGTGGATCGGGTTCGTGGCTGGCTCACCCGGCCCACGGGCCTGGATCGTCCGCATCCCGTGGACGGCAACACGATTCGAGTCATGACGGTCCACCAGGCCAAAGGGTTGGAGTTCCCCGTCGTCGTGCTCTGGGACGGTCGCGCCGCATGGACGGAGCGAGCGACCTTCGACGCGTGGACGGTCGAGCGCGACGGGCGAGGGTGGGCGCTGCGGCTGGATGGGCTGCGATGGGGAGAGCCGGCCGGGCTCGAGATCGTCGAGCGCGAGCGCGCGATGCGCAGCTGCGAGCGGAAGCGGCTCGTGTATGTGGCGGTCACGCGCGCCCGGGATGTTCTGGTGATTCCAGAGGTCGGCCCTCCCGACACTCGCTGGATCCTCGGGCGCCTACTCGGTACCGCAAGGTCGACGACGGTGCTGGAACATCCGGTACACACGCCTGCGGCGCACGCACCGTGGTTCGATGCCGCGATCCCTCCGGTTGCACCGCCGCATCGGAGGACGCCCCGAGATGTGGAGCTGCGCGCGCGCTGGGGAGCTCGAGCGCAGCTCGCCTCGCAAGAGCGCATGCGCCCCATCGCGTTCACCCAGGCGGCGGAGCCGCGCTCCATGTGGGGCAGGGTGGGGCGCTTCGGTATGGCCTTCGGTGGAGCAGTTCACCTCGCGATCGGGCTCGCGCTGCATCATCGCGTCGCGGTTGCCGAAGCTGCTCGACGGGGGGCAGCCGGAAGTGGCCTGCGGTTACACCTGGCCGAGGTCGCTGAGGATGTATCGCGTGCTCTCGCTGCGCTCGCGTGGATCGGGATCAGCTCCGAGAGCGCGTACGAGCTCGAGTACCCCGTTGCAGGCCTGTCGCCTGGTGGTCAGCTCGTATCTGGATATGTGGATTTGATTGCGGTGATCGATCAGGAAATGCTGATGATCGACTTCAAGACGGACGCGCCGCCCGAGCCAGGGCAGCCTCTCATGCAGCGGTACCAGGACCAAGTGGGCGGATATGCCGGCGTTCTTCAACGTACGCTGGGAAGACCGGTGCGCGCAGGCCTCCTCTACACGGCGGATGGAGGTGTTCGGTGGTTGTCACCAGATGACCATCGTCAGCCATAGACTTGGAATGGGGGAGTCCGTCTCGTGATACCATGTATCAAGCCCATGGCTCGGCCGCGTCGTGCGAGCAACGTCAGCGATTCACAGGTCGTGCGCGCGCTCGCGCTGCTGATCGAGATGGCTCGTTCTCGTCGAGGAATCTTGCTCAAGCCCTTTGCCGAGAAACGTGGGTATCCGCTTCGCGCGGTCTATCGCTCGCGCGACGTGCTGGTGAAGGCAGGCGCTCCGATCTACCCGAGCGCAGACAGCCCCGGGCGCTGGCAGTTGAAGGAGGGTTGGCTGCCTCCTTCGGTGGTGGGCGCCGCGAGGGAGGAGTTGATGGCGCTGTTCGTGGCGCGCCAGCTCGCTCCCGGCCTACGTGGCACCTCGGTAGGCCGTTCGCTCGACAACCTATGGTCGAAGCTCGCGAGTGGTGGCCCGCAGCAGAGCCTCACCCTGAACGAATCGCCACCCCCGCTCTCCGTACGCGCGCTACCTGCGATCGAGTACGACAGCCACCGGGCTACACTCGATCTCCTCGGCGAGGCGATCGAGCGACGGCATGCGGTGCGAGTCCACTACCGCACACCCGAGGCGGTCACCACCGAGCGGGTCATCGAACCGGGATTCCTGCACTGGGATGGTGGCCTGGAAGCGATCTACGTGCCGAGCTGGTGTCGGCTGCGCGACGCGGTCCGGGTATTTGCGGTGCATCGAATTCGCGCGATCGATCCGCTACCCCAGGAGCGTTCCCGCTCTGTGCCGACGAGCAAGGTGCTCTCGCGCGCGTTTCGCATCTGGTACCGCGACGAAGTCGAGCACGTCGAAGTGCGGTTTGCGGCGAGGGTGGCGGGGGAGATTGGGGAGCGGCAATGGCATTCCAGCCAGAGGCTGGTCGACGCGCCGGATGGAGGGGTCTATTTGCACCTGGATATCGCTGCTCCCGAGGAGCTCGAGCGATGGTTGCTCGGATTCGGTCCCGACGCGCAGGTGATCCAGCCCGGCCGCCTTGCCGAGCGGATCCAGAGCCTACATGCGCGAGCAGCGAGAGCAGGAGGCGTGCTCGAGGCCGGCAAACCACGCCTCGAACGCAGCGCGACACGTGGTTCTTCCCAGGGCGCGGAGCGCATGAGGCGCAGCCGTTGAGCGAGCCCCGTCGTGCCCCCGAGCTCGTGCCGGCCCGTATGCTCAACGAGCACACATATTGCCCGCGGCTCGCGTATCTCGAATGGGTCCAGGGAGATTTCGCGGATAGCGCGGATACCATCGATGGGCGCTTCCAGCATCGCAATGTCAATCCGGAGTCTGGAAGTCTGCCAGATCCCGATCAGCCGGTGGAGGAGCGGCTACATGCACGCTCCGTCATGCTGTCTGCGCCCGTTGTCGGGCTCATCGCGCGGATGGATCTGATCGAGGCTGACGGCAGGAAGGTCACCCCGATCGACTACAAGCGAGGTCGCGCTCCGGATGTGCTGGAGCGCGCGTGGGAACCCGAGCGTGTTCAGCTGTGCGCGCAGGCCATGGTCCTCGAAGAGAACGGGTATGAGGTCGAGCGTGGAATTCTGTACTTTGTCACCTCGAAGCAGCGCGTCGAGGTCCCGATCGATAGCGATCTCCGCGCGCGAACGCTCGAGCTCCTGAGCGAGCTGCGCCGCAATTCGGAGCGGTCGGAGGCGCCCCCACCGCTGATCGACAGTCCGAAGTGCCCGCGGTGTTCGCTCGTTGGCATCTGCTTGCCCGACGAGACGAACCTCCTCAGGAGGAGCGAGGAGAGCGGTCACATCCGCCGCCTCGTGCCCGCGCGTGACGATGCCTTGCCGCTGTACGTGCAGTCCGCCGGGGCGAAGGTGGGCCGATCGGGCGCCGAGCTCACGGTCGAGACTCGCGATGGTGAGAAGCACAAGGTTCGCATCGCGGATACCTCCCACGTGGCGCTCTTCGGTGCCGTGCAGATCTCCACTCAAGCCGTTCAAGATCTCTGCGAGCGCGGCATCTCTGTCGTGTACCTATCGTCAGGTGGCTGGTTCTATGGGGTCACGCGCGGGATGGACCACAAGAATGTGGACCTGCGGCGTCGCCAGTTTGGAGTCGCCGCCGAGGCGAACCAGTCGCTACTCATCGCGAAGCGCTTGGTGAGCGTGAAGATTCGAAACTGCCGAACGCTGATCCGGCGGAACGCATCGGAGTCGCCGTCGCGCGCGCTCGAGCGGCTGAAGGAGCTCGTCGACTCGTGCGACGAGGTCACGAGCCTCGAGTCGCTGCTGGGGATCGAGGGCACCGCGGCTCGCGTCTACTTCGAAGCATTCGGTGCGCTGTTGAAGGTCTCGAAGGACGAGGCATCCGGCATGGTGTTCTCGTTCGACGGCCGCAATCGACGACCGCCGCGCGATCCGGTGAACGCGCTGCTCTCGCTCGGCTACGCGTTGCTGGCCAAGGACATGGCGATCGTGCTCCAGACGGTCGGCTTCGATCCGTATCTCGGCTTCTATCACCAGCCCCGGTATGGGCGACCCGCGCTTGCCCTCGATCTCATGGAGGAGTTCCGGCCACTCATCGTGGACTCCGTCGTGCTAGCAGCCGTGAACACCGGGGCCATCAAGCTGTCGGACTTCGTTCGGCGTGGCGGGGCTGTCGCGCTGACGACCTCTGGTCGCGGCAAGTTCATCCGAGCCTACGAGCGCCGGATGGACGAGGAGATCTCGCACCCGATCTTCAACTATCGCATCAGCTATCGACGCACACTCGAGGTTCAGATCAGATTGTTGGCGCGATATCTGATGGGAGAGATCGAGGAGTATCCTCCATTTGCAACGAGGTGAGGGTGCGCAATCGATATATTGTTACGTACGACATCGCAGACGACGATCGTCGCACGCTGGTCTTCAAGACGCTCAAGGGCTACGGCGACCATCTCCAGTACTCCGTGTTCCGATGCGATCTCTCGGAAAGAGAACGGGCCTCGATGAATGCCGCTCTCCACCCCTTGATCGACCACGCGATGGATCAGATCCTGTTGTTCGATCTCGGACCCGTCGAGGGGCGAGCCGCCAGTTGTATCGATTCGATTGGCCGTCGGTACATCGCGCCGGAGCGAGTCGTGGTGATCATCTGAGGTCGGCCGGCCGTGATCTATGACAACTGCATAGACGAGACAGACGTTCGAGCGCCCCGGTGCTCGGCGCGCTCGGTAGACCGCTCGCAGAGCGCAAGTCGGCGAGATGACTGGATAATATTGGAGGCGCCATGCACCGCAAGGTCGCGCTCCCGCGCTGGTGGATGGGCCGCTCGAAAAGGGCGGCGGAAGTTGCTGGAATTGCGGGAAAAAACGGGGATGCCCTCTTCGCCGACCAACATCGGCGACTCCATTGAAGCTCGCCCGCGGTCCACGCCTGGGTCACGTGCGCGAGCCTCTTCGCCGACCAACATCGGCGACTCCATTGAAGCAAGGACGAGCGGCTCGAGGCGCTGGCTGACTTCGCGTCTCTTCGCCGACCAACATCGGCGACTCCATTGAAGCCTTGGCAGCCGCACGACCACCTCGACCAGGATCGCTCCCCTCTTCGCCGACCAACATCGGCGACTCCATTGAAGCGCTGGAGTCCGAGCGCGTCGCTTTGCGCGCTGTCGCCACTCTTCGCCGACCAACATCGGCGACTCCATTGAAGCGCCTCCTTGCAGAGCGCGATGATCTGGGCCATCAGCTCTTCGCCGACCAACATCGGCGACTCCATTGAAGCGTGGGTCGCGGTAAACTGGCATCTTCAGCCTTTCGCCTCTTCGCCGACCAACATCGGCGACTCCATTGAAGCGCGGAACGACACCCTCCTTGCTCGCGAGCAGGCACCTCTTCGCCGACCAACATCGGCGACTCCATTGAAGCGGCAGCAACGCGCGTGCTGCTGCCTGCCGCGCGAACCTCTTCGCCGACCAACATCGGCGACTCCATTGAAGCCGCTGCTTCAACGTCGCCTGGATGGTGTCCTCGAGCTCTTCGCCGACCAACATCGGCGACTCCATTGACGCGGCGGCGCCGTCAAGGGCGCGCTCGACGGGCTCGGCTCTTCGCCGACCAACATCGGCGACTCCATTGAAGCAGCACGGCCTAGCACTAATGCAGCGTCCCGGGCAGCTCTTCGCCGACCAACATCGGCGACTCCATTGAAGCCCGCCGCAGGACTCAGCCGCAACGGGTGGAGGGTCTCCAACTCTTCGCCGACCAACATCGGCGACTCCATTGAAGCTCGTAGTCGCCCTCGTGGCCGACCTGCGGCACGCGCTCTCTTCGCCGACCAACATCGGCGACTCCATTGAAGCCGTACGGCTCGCGTGGCATCAGGGACCGCGCAGAGGACCTCTTCGCCGACCAACATCGGCGACTCCATTGAAGCCGCTGACTACCGGCATGGACCTTGCCCGGCTCGAAACCTCTTCGCCGACCAACATCGGCGACTCCATTGAAGCCGCACTTCGCGTCCGCGTCGAGCTCGTCGAACACGCGCCTCTTCGCCGACCAACATCGGCGACTCCATTGAAGCTCCATCAACTCGATGGTCTGGTTCGCTGCGTCCTTCACACTCTTCGCCGACCAACATCGGCGACTCCATTGAAGCTCGTCAACGATGAGGTCGGAAATGAGCCCGCGCTCCTCTTCGCCGACCAACATCGGCGACTCCATTGAAGCGGGATCTCCGAGATCCCGTCGGGCGCGATCGAGACCTCTTCGCCGACCAACATCGGCGACTCCATTGAAGCACGTGATCGCGGTGGCTGGTGCGCGCGTCCTCCGACTCTTCGCCGACCAACATCGGCGACTCCATTGAAGCACGCCCGACCGGTGCACCAGCTGCCGCGAGGCGGTCTCTTCGCCGACCAACATCGGCGACTCCATTGAAGCGCCTGCGCGTGCCGCTCGACCTTGTCGCCGAGGCTGGCGAACTCTTCGCCGACCAACATCGGCGACTCCATTGAAGCAGGATCTCCGCGCCAGGATGATCGGCCTGGAACTTCTCT
>JBQCJR010000624.1:0-3400 GCA_051952595.1 Kofleriaceae bacterium | reverse complement strand
CTTCGAGCCGCTCGCGTAGAGGCGGTACGACCATCGGTACGACGTTCAAGCGATAGAACAGATCCTGGCGGAACCGGCCGTCGGTCACACGTTGCTCGAGATCCTGGTGGGTCGCGGCGACGACGCGAACATCCACAGCGCGGCTCTCATCCGAGCCGACCGGTCTCACCTCGCCTTGCTGCACGACGCGCAGGAGCTTGGCCTGGAGCGAGGGCGCCATGTCGCCGATCTCGTCGAGGAACAGCGTGCCGCCGGCGGCCTCGACGACGAGGCCCGGCCGCGCGGTCGACGCGCCGGTGAACGCGCCGCGGGTGTGGCCGAACAGCTCGCTCTCGAGCAGGGTCTCGGGCAGCGCGGTGCAGTTGACGGCGAGGAACGGGCCGTCGCGGCGCGGCCCGGCGCGGTGGATCGCGTTGGCGACCAGCTCCTTGCCGGTCCCGCTCTCGCCGCGGATCAGCACCGGCGAGGGCGCGCGGGCGATCCGCTCGATCAGCGAGTACAGGTCGCGCATCGCGGTGCTCTGGCCGACCAGCGAGCCGAACCCGCCGCGCACCTTGGCGCGCAGCTCGACGTTCTCGCGGCGCAGCGCGCGCTGATCGAGCGCGCGGCGGGCGTGGAGCACCAGGTCGTCGAGCCGCAGCGGCTTGACCACGTAGTGCCACGCGCCGCGCCGGGTCGCCTCGATCGCCGAGTCGATCCCGCCGAACGCGGTCATCAGGATCACCGGCAGCTCGGGATCGGCGGCGTGCGCGGCGTCGAGCACGTCGAGGCCATCGACCTCGGCCATCCGCAGATCGCTGATCACCAGGTCGAACCGGTGGGCGGCGATCGCGTCGATCGCCGCGCGGCCGCTATCGACGACGGTGCAGTCCCAGCCGCGCTCGCCGAACGTGTCGGCGACCAGCCGGGCCATCTCGACGTGGTCGTCTGCGACCAGCACGCGAGGGGTCACGACGCGAGCTCCCCGGCCGGGGCGGCCGGCCACGAGATCCGCACGGTGGTGCCGCTGCCGGGCTCGCTCGCGACCTCGACGTCGCCGTCGTGCGCGCGGACGAGCTGCGCGACCACCCACAGCCCCAGCCCGGTGCCCTGGCCACGCTTCTTGGTCGTGAAGAACGGGTCGAACACGTGGCTGGATAGCTCGGGCGGGATGCCGGGGCCGTCGTCGACGACCTCGAGCTGGACGGCGCCATCGCGCGGGGTCGCGCGCAGCGCGACGTGCCCGCCCTTGCCACATGCATCGATCGCGTTGATCACGAGATTCACGAGCACCTGTTGTAGCTGGTCTGCATCGGCGCGCACCGGGGGAACGCGCTCGGGGATCTCGACGTCGAGCGCGACGCCGCGCTTGGTGGCCTGCATGCCGAGCAGCTCCTTGACGCGCTCGCACGTGGCGGAGACGTCGACCGCGCGCACGTCGGCGGACGACGGCCGCACGTAGTCGAGCAGCTGGTGGATCAGCCGGGTCACCCGGTCGATCTGGTCGATTATCACGAGCTGGCCGGGCGCCTGGGCGTGCTCGCCGCCGCCCCGCGACAGCGCGAGCTCGGCGCGGCCGCGCGCGATGCTGAGCGGCGTGCCGATCTCGTGCGCGATCCCGGCGGCGAGCTGGCCGGCGGTGACCAGCTTCTCGGAGTGGAGCAAGCGCTCCTCGATCCGGCGCAGCGGGGTGAGGTCCTCCACGACCACGAGCACGCTGACGTCGGCGACGCTGCGCGCGAGCGGGATCGCGTGGAGGTTGACCAGCGCGTCGGCGCCGAACAGCGCGAGCCGCTGGCGGTGCAGCGAGCGCGCGGCGCCGTCGTGGCGCGCCCGCCCGACCAGCGCGGTCAGCTTCGCGACGTCGTCGACCGGCGCCCCGGCGAACGCGGTGGCCAGCGGCTCGCCGATCACCGAGCGATCGAGCCGCGCCGCGAGCCACCGGTTGGTGGCGGTGATCCGCAGCTCGTCGGACAGCGCGAGCACGCCGCTCGGGATGTGATCGAGGATCTTCTCGGCCTTCTCGGTGAGGTGCGCGAGCTTGTCGGCGTGGCGCAGCCGCTCGCGCAGCGCCGCGGCGCGCCGGGTGTTGAACAGCACGTAGCCGGCGGACGCGAGCAGCATCGCGAGCGCGAGCGCGCCGCCGACGACCAGCCGGCGCACCAGGGTGCGCTCCTGGGTGTGCAGCGAGGTCGCCGAGCTGATCCGCACGAACGTCCACGGCGCGCCGCTCGGATCGATCTGCACGGTGACCGCGACCGCGACCGCGGTGTCGTGCGGCAGGCCATTCGCCGCCGCGACGGCGGGCTCGACGATCTCGATCGCGGTGCGCTCGCGGCGCGATGCGTCGACGAGCCCACGCATCGCGGGCGAGAGCTCGTCCGAGCGCAGGGTGGAGCGGCCGTCGCTGCCGACGATCGAGAACCTGGAGTCCGGGGTGCGCAGCAGGTTCAGGCGGTCGAGCAAGAGCGCGAGATCGACGGCCACGCCGATCACGTGGGCGCTGCCGATCGGCCGCCGCGCGAACGCGCGGTACCACGCGGCCGGGCCGTTCCCCACGACGATCGGCCCGGACACGATGAGCTCGCCCGGGGCCTGCGCCGCGCGCTCGATCGCATCGGACAGCTGCGCCCCGACCAGCTCGGTGATCCCGGCGGGCGCGTCGAGCGTGGCGACCCGGCTCGTGGTGCCGTCGTCGCGGCGGGCCTCGACCACGAGATACTCGCGCTTGATCGTCGCGATCGCGTGCAGCTCGCGCTCGGCGACTTCCGGAGAGTCCACGAACTCGAGCAGCTTGCTCGCGAGGTCGAGATCCTCGCCGACCTCCTGGACATCGTGCTCGAGCACCCGCGCGGCCTCCTCGAGCAGGTGGAGCCGCTCCTCTGCGTAGCGCTCGTAGAGCGCCTGCCGGTCGCGCGCGAGCACGCGGATCCCCAGCACGGCCAGCGCGGCGAGGGCCGCGACCAGCACGCTGAGAATGACCACGAGGGGGCGATAAGTGCGAACCGTCACGAGCCGTCCGGCAGTGCTACCACCGCCGCGGCGGCCTGACACCCACGTTCAGGCGAGCTGACCGTAGAGCGGCAGGCTCCACGCGACGCCCACCGCGATCGAGGCGGCGCCGGTGCCGAGCATCAGCGCGCGATGCGCCCGCCCGGTGACCGCGCCGAGCGACGCGCTCGCGATCGCCGAGGCGACCGCCATCCCGGCGACCGAGCCGGCGCCGAAGCACGCGATATACGCGAGCCGCGATCCGGTCGACGACAGCGGCGCGAACACGCGCGCGGTGCGCGCGCCGCTGCCGGCGAGACCGTGCAGCAGGCCGACCGCGAGCGGCCGCCACGCCAGGGTGTGCCGCCCGATGTGGACGTGCGCCGCGGGCCCCGCGTGGTGGTGGTGCGCGCCGCGGTGGGTGTGGCCG
>JBQCJR010000623.1:0-2244 GCA_051952595.1 Kofleriaceae bacterium | reverse complement strand
AGAGGAGAACAGCGGACGTGCGAACCACCGGACATTCGTAGTCAGCTCGCCTCGGCGGAGCCACTGACCAGCGCCACGGATGTGCGGTGGGGTGCCGTACGTCACCCCGAGTCCCGTGGGTGACAGTCTGGGGCCCCGCCCTCTCCGGAGCTCCCCGCAGAGATCTCTGCCGTCGCGCCAAGTGGCGGAATCCACTCGACATCGAACACGCGGCACCCGATGGCATGCCGGTCGCTTCCAGGGACTGCGTGGACATGCGCAGCTCGCAACCAGCGATCTCTGCCGCGATCTCTGCCCGGATCTCCGCCGGCCGGCAGGGGCGGCCGGACGCGAAGACCGAGGTCGAGCTGCCCTGGCGCGCGCAGGGAGGCCCGCGACTGGCGGGCTCACCGAAGGCACCCGGATCTCCGCCGCCACCCGGATCTCCGCCGCCGTCCGGATCCCCGCAGATGACCGGATCCCCGCAGCGCCCCGGATCTCCGCCGCCACCCGGATCTCCGCCGCCGTCCGGATCTCCGCAGCTGACCGGATCTCCGCAGCTACCCGGATCTCCGCAGCTACCCGGATCTCCGCAGCGCCCCGGATCTCCGCAGCTGACCGGATCTCCGCAGCTACCCGGATCCCCGCAACTGACCGGATCCCCGGAATCGCTGGAATCTCGGCGACTGCCGGCCACCCCGATGCTACCGGCGGCCCCCCGACTGCCGGCCGCGAGACCAGGCGTCCTTGCCTCGCCGGTCCGCCAGTTCCCGGCGCGCGACGGCCTGGCGGAGATCGTGCGCGACCTCGCCCGCGCGAGCGCGCTCGAGCCGGCGGTGGCCCGGCTCCAGCATCAGCTGCGCGAGCAACTCCGCCTGACCGATGCGATGTGTGTCTGGATCGACTGGCCGCAGCGGCGCGCCAACAGCCTGTCCGGCCCGCTGTCCGGTGCCGTCCAGGAGCTGGTGCTCTCGGTCGCCGGCAGCGGCCGACGCACCACCTTCGGGAGTGCCCTGCTCGAGCCGCTGGGATCTCCGCCGGCGCGCGTCCTGCTCGCGTTGCGGCGCGCCCCCGGCGCGGCGTTCGAGGCAAGCGAACGCGGCGCGATCGGGCGGCTCGCGGCAGAGATCACTCCGCTGCTCGATCGCCTGATCGCCGGACACACGCGGCGGTGATCGCGCACAGCCCGGCCGTGCGCGGTCGGGCGGTCGTCAGCACGCCCGTGATGCGTGCTCAGACCGCGTCCAACACATCGACTACGCGCGCTCCGCCGTCTCGGACGTGTGCAATCACGCGCTTCCGCCGCGCGAACGTGTGCAATCACGCGCTCCGCCGCTCGGACGTGTGCAATCACGCGCTCCCGCCGCTCGAACGTGTGCATCACCTCGATCACGTGCTCCGCGGTTGCGGACGTGTGCATCACCTCGTCACGCGCTCCGCCGTCTCGGACGTGTGCAATCACGACCTCCGCCGTCCCCGGTGCATCACCTCGCGGTTGCGGACGTGCACCAGCTCGATCACGCGTGCTCGGGCCGGCGCGCCACCACGACGGCGAGCAGGTCCTCGCGCGGCGCGCCGGACGCGTCTCCGTGGCGCGCCGCATCGGCCACGAGGGCCGAGGCCATGCGCGACCCCACGTGCGCCTGCTCGGCGAGCACGAGCTGCCATCGCGCGGAATCGCCGCGCACCGCGCTCGACGCGAGCACGAGCAGATCCTCGGGGCGCAACGAGGCCTCTCCGCGCGCGAGCTCGCCTGGATCGCGCGCGGCTCCCGGCGATGCACCGGTGCTCCCCTCGGCGCCGGCCCCCGACGGAGCCGGTGGGCCGAGCAGGATCGCGCGGGGCCGGGGGCTGCCGGACGATCCACGCGCGAGCTCTCGATCGATCGCGGCGGGGCCGACCACGGCGGCGCCGGGATGTCCGGCGCACGCCCAGGCGATCGTGTGGGTGCGTGGATCGAGGATCGCGACGAACGCGGCGACGGACTCGCCGCCGTGCTCGATGCCGGCAGGGCTGGCGCGAAGGCCGGCGAGCAGATCGTCGAGCCCGATCTGGCCGGCGCTCGCGGTGGTGGCAACGAACGCGCCGGTGAGCGCGGCGGTGGCGAGCGCGGCGGCGACGCCGTGGGTGCGGGCCTCGGTGACGAGCACGGCGAGGCGCCCATCGGGCAGCAGGCTGGTCGACCAACCAGCGGTGGTCGTGCGCGGCGCGCTGCGGTACTCGGCGTGAACGGTCCACGGCCCGAGCTCGTCGTCGCGGCTGGCG
>JBQCJR010000622.1:0-2488 GCA_051952595.1 Kofleriaceae bacterium | reverse complement strand
CCGCCGCGAGGTGGCGCGCGCGGCCATCGGGGATCCACGCACCGCCGGGCCGGGTCAGTCCGCCCTTGGTCACGACCACCACGGGCCAGCCCGCGCGGGCGAGCGCCTGGCCGATCAGCCGCTCGTTGTGCCCGAGGTCGGCGTCGTCGCGCGCGTAGGCGTCCGCCGTATCGAGCAGGTCCACGCCAGCATCGATCGCCGCGTCGAGCACTTCCGCCGCCCGTGCGTCGTCGCGTGCGGCCTCGGTGGACAGCCGCATGCAGCCGAGCCCGACCGGGCGCGCCGTCATCGCCGCAGCGTACGCCAGGCCGCGGGCTGCCGGCAGCTGTCAGAAGGATCCGCACATCAGGTCGACCACCGGCGGCCGGCACCGTAGACTCCACGCACGTGGTTCTCCGGCTCCTCGTCGCGTTGTCGATCGCGCTGCTGCTCGCAGCGCCGGTGGACGCACGCGTCGAGCGCGAGCTGGTCGATGGCGAGGTCGCCTCGCTCTCGCTCGCCGACGACGAGCTGGTGTGCCAGCTCGTTCCGCCGGTGGGGGTTCCCCCAGGTTCGGTCCGGATCCTCCGGAGTGGCGAGGTGCGGGTGCCGTCGGATCCGTCGCTGGCTCGCGTGTTCCGTCCGCCTCGCAGCTCGGTTCCGTCGCGTCTCTAGTTCCGGAACCTATCTCGTCAATTCCTTTGCTGCGGAGGTGCCATGTCATCTCTCGACGTACCGGTATGGGCATGGGCCCTGCTGGCCATTGTAGTCACGCTCTCGATCTCCATCGACCTGTTCGCTCATCGCGGCGATCACGTCGACTCTCGCCGCCGCGCCCTCGGGTGGTGCATCTTGTGGATCGCCGTCGCGTTCGCGTTCAACGCGTTCGTGTGGGTGCGGTTCGGATCCGACGCCGGCGAGGAGTTCCTCGCCGCGTACCTGCTCGAGAAGAGCCTGTCGGTCGACAACCTGTTCGTGTTCCTGCTGATCTTCTCGTCGCTGCGGATCCCCACGACCGAGCAGCGCCGCGTGCTCACGTGGGGGATCGCCGGTGCGATCGCCACCCGCGGCGTGCTGATCTTCGCCGGCGCCGCCGCGGTCAAGCAGTGGCACGAGATCACGTACCTGTTCGGTGCGATCCTCGTGGTCGCCGGGCTCAAGTTGCTGCGCGAGCCGCCGCCCGACAGCGAGAGCAAGCTGCTCGTCTGGCTCGAGCGCCGGCTGCCGTGGACCCGCGCGCTGCACGGCCACAAGTTCCTGGTGCGGGTCCACGATCCGAAGCACCAGCGCGCGCGGCTCGTCGCGACGCCGCTCATGCTCGCGTTGATCGCGATCGAGCTCACCGATGTGGTGTTCGCGATCGACTCGGTGCCCGCGGCGTTCGCGGTGACCCAGGAGCCGTTCCTCATCTACAGCTCGAACCTGCTCGCCATCCTCGGCCTGCGCGCGCTCTACATCGTGCTCGCCGGCGCGATCGCGAACCTGCGCTACCTGCGGTTCGGCCTCGCCGCCGTGCTCGCGTTTGCGGGCGCCAAGCTGCTGGCCGCGAGCTGGATCTCGGTGCCGCCGCTGCTCTCGGTGGGGATCATCGCGATCTGCATCGCGATCTCGGTGGTGGCCAGCCTGTGGGCGAACCGGCGCGACCGGCGGAACCCGCGCGCGCCGGCTGCGGAATCCGCAGGGGGGGCGGAGGCGCCGGCCATTCGGTGAGAGCACTTGCGTGCTGGCCCATCGCTTGCTGTAACGATCGGCACATGCTCAAGCACCTCGCGCTCGTCCTCGTCCTGGCCGCTGGTTGCAAGTCCGATGCTCCCGCCTCGAAGCCCGCCGCGGGTGATCAGGGCGGGACCGCCGCGGCCCCGGTCGCCCCCGGGGTGGCCAAGCCGCGATCGAGCAAGATCGACTTCGGGCCGCGCAATCCGCGCGATCCCAACGGCCCGCGGCTGTCCGAGGAGGACACGGAGCGCAGCGACGAGGCCGCGATGCGCGAGCGGTGGGAGGCCCGCCGCAAGGAGCGGATCGCGCGGTTCGACACCGACGGCGACGGCCAGATCAGCAACGAGGAGCGCGCGGCCGCGCGCAAGCAGCGCCAGGAGGAGATGCTCGCGCGCATGGATCGCGATGGCGACGGCAAGGTCAGCGAGGAGGAGCGCGCCGCGGTCCGCCACGAGCGCGCGAGCTCGATGTTCGAGCGGCTCGACACCGACGGCGACGGCAAGCTGTCGCCCGAGGAGATGTCGGGCGGTCGGTTCAACCGGCTCGAGGGTGCCGACACCAACGGCGACGGCTCTTTCTCCGTCGACGAGCTCGACGCCGCGATGGCCACGGGGTTCCAGCGCGGCGGCGGCGGTCCGCGCGGCGGCGGCGGTCCGCGCGGCGGCGGCCCGCGCGGCGAGGGCGGCACGCCGGCGGAGTGAAGTCGGTCCGCGCGGTACGCCTCCCTCGGAGTGAGATGTCGCGGTACGCCACCGCGCAGTGAGGTGTCTCAGTCTGCGCGGCTGCTAGATCG
>JBQCJR010000621.1:0-16663 GCA_051952595.1 Kofleriaceae bacterium | reverse complement strand
CCCCGTGTGCAGCGCGCCGCCGACCTCGGGGCCGAGCTGCGCCACGAGGTGGCTCTCGTAGAGCAGGTACAGCCCGCGGGGGGCGGGCCTGCCGCGCAGCGACGCGAACTCCTCGCGCCGCAACGCCTCGATCTCGCCGAGGAGCCGGGCGGCCACGTCGGGCGTCATCAGGCCGGCCTCGGCGAGCATGACCACGTGCGCGCGATCGACCTCGGTCATGAACGGGAGCTCGGCGTCGATCGCCGCGTCGGCGTCCGCGCCGAACACGATCCGGGCGAGCTCGCTGTCCAGCGTCTTCCGGATGCGTCCGGTGCTCTCCACGCGCGCGAGCTCCTTCACCGGGGTGGCGCGTGGGCGCTGCTGCGGGTCGGAGCCCTCGACGGGGGTGACGTGCATCGAGACCTGGCGAGCGGCGACGTCGGCAGCCTCGAGCACCGCCGCACGATCGGCGCCGCACGCGATGACGTGGCCGATGCGGTCGCGGAAGTCCCCCCGGCGGCTCACGGGCTCGCCGAGCGCGCGGTAGCCCGCGGCCTCGACCACGAGGGGGACGCGTGCGGCGGCCTCGAGCCCTCGGACCTCGGCGAGCAGGCCGTCGCCGTCGGGCAGGAGGAACCGGATCGCGACGTGGTTGTCTCGCGTGGCGTCGAGCGCGATCGGCAGGCCGGCGGCGAACCGGACGTTGGTCTCGAGCAGATCGACCCCGCGCGCGAGGCGGACGAGCTCCGGGATGAACCCGCCCGCGAGCCGCGCGTTGACCTCGATGAGCGCGGGCCCGTCGGGGCCGAGGCGGAGCTCGACGTGCGCCGGGCCGACCTCGAGCCGGAGCGCGCGGAGCGCCGCGAGCGTGGCGGCCTCGATCGCCGCGCGCGCGTCGCCGGTGAGGTCGGCCGGGAAGTCGTGGCCGATCTCCACGAAGTGTGGCAGCGGGCCGAGCCGCTTGGCGGTGATGCCGACGATCCGCGAGGAGAACACCTCGACGGAATACTCCGGGCCCTCCACGAGGGACTCGACCAGGAGGACGGGCGGGACGGCGATACCGCGCTCGTTGGTCGTGCGCGTCACGAGCAACGCGGCGTGCTCCGCGACCTCACGGGGATCGCGGCACAGCTTGACGCCGATGCTCCCCGAGCCGGCGACGGGCTTGAGCACCACGGGCCATCCGAGCTCGCCGGCGGCGGCCACGGCCTCGGACACGGAGACGGCGCTGCGCCACGCAGGCACGGGCACGCGGCCCTCGGTCAGCAGCCGGCGCTGCGTGGCCTTGTCGGTGCAAGCGCGGATCGCCGCGGCGGAAGGCGCGGGCAGCCCCAGCCGCTCGGCGACCGCGGCGGCCATGCCGACGAAGTACTCCGAGCTCGACGTCACGCCGGCGACGCCGCCGTCGGCCGCGAGCGCGCGGCAGGCCGCGAGCACCTGCTCCTCGTCCTGGGTGTCGACCGTGCGGGCGGCGAGCCGGTCCTGCTCGAGATACGCGTAGCGCTCGGGGGCGGACGCCAGCACGAGCGGGCGAAAGCCGAGCTGCGCTGCGGCCCGCGCCATGAGGCGGCCGGTGCCCGTGCTGTTGCTCTCGACGAAGATGAGCGCTGGGCGCATGGCTACCACGCTGCCTCGAAGGACCGGCCCATGACCTGCTCGTACGTCCGCCGCTTCCAGGCGAAGCGGGACCACGGCATGGCGGCGCCGTCGTCGGGCTCGCTCACCTCGCGCGGCTCGTCGGGGAGCGGCGCGATCAGCTGGTTCTGGCCGAGCCAGTCGTCGTCGTAGACGGTGTCCTGGTAGCGGTGGCCCTCGTCGGGCAGGATCACCACCGTCGTCTGGTCGGGGTGCGCCCGCGCGTACCATCGGGCAACGTGGTACGCGGGACCGCTCGTGCAGCCGGCAAACACGCCGGTGGTCCGGTGCAGGAGCCGCGTGGCGCCGAACGACGTCGCTGCGTCGAGCCAGTGGATCTCGTCGAACGCGGTGTGATCGAGGTTCTTCGGCATGATGCTGTTGCCGAGGCCGCGTACGAGCCGGCGCCCGTCGCGCTGGCCGAACAGGACGCTGCGCGTCGTGTCCACGCCGATGGCGCGGAGCTCAGGGAACAGGAGGCGCAGGCTCGCGCTGGTGCCACACATCGAGCCGCCCGAGCCGACCGTGCCCACGAGGCAGTCGACCTTGCCGATGGAGCCGACGAGCAACTCCGCGAGCTTGGCGTACGCGCCGGGGTTCTGCGGGTTGTCGTATTGCGAGGGCCAGAAGGCGTCGGGGTGCTCCTGAAGGAGCTTGCGCAGTCGATCCATGCGCGCGCGCTGGTACCCGCCCACGGGCGCGGGCTCGGGAACGATGTCCACCGTGGTGCCGAGATCCTCGAGGCGGCGCCGGAGCCGCCCGTCGACGACGGGATCCGTCACCATCGTGAACCGGTAGCCGCGCTGGCAGCAGAGGATGGCGAGCGCGAGCCCGAACGTGCCGGAGGTCGTCTCGACGACGCGCGAGCCGGGTTGCAGGCGCCCCTCGTGGCGCATCCGGTCGAGGATGAACTTCGCCGGCATGAGTTTCATGAGCGGGAACACGGCCGCGTCCAACCCGCGCTCGAGCTTCAGGAGCTGGGGCAGCTCCAGCGCCTCGTCCCACGCGCCGTAGACCGCGGGCTTCATGGCTCCACGCCTCCCGCGGCGCCACCCGCGGTGAAGCGCCAGCTGGGGGCGAACCCGAGCTCGGCGAGCGCGTGATCCGCGGCCTCGAGCCGAGGCTCGAGGTCTTCGACCGCTGGGTCGAACAGCAGCCCGGCCACGGTCCCGCTGTGGGCGACCTGGATCCCGACCGCGCCGGTCGCCTCGGCCACGCGCTCGAGCTCGTCGAACCGCGGCTTGGGGAGGTGGCGCTGGTTGATGCGCGCGCTCGCGGTGGCGACCCGGCCCAGGTAGCAGGCCGACTGCGCCGCGACGGCGGCGCGCAACAGGCCCAGGAGTGGTTTGAACATCTGCAGCTCCTGCCAGGAGTAGGTAGGGAGCTGGAGGTCCAGCGTCGAGATCCCGCGCTCCGACGGATCGGTGTTGAATCCCAGGACCACGAGGGACGGCCACGCCGGGCCGAGATCCTCGACGATGCGTCCCTCGCGCTGCGCGAACAGGACCACTCGGTCCTCGAACATGATCGAGTCGCTGGCGACCTCGGCCGCGACGGCGAGCCGCGCGGTGGCGGCCGGGCTCGCCGGAGCGCCGAAGGCCCGCGTGACGGCGCGGATCGCGGCCACGACGTCGCTGGTCGAGGAGCCGAGCCCGTAGCCGAGCGGGATCTCGTCGCTGAGCTCGAGGTGACCGCCGTGGTCGGCGGCCCCCACGCTCGCGAGCGCGCAGCGCACGGCGCGCTCGGCCTTCGACTTCCACGCCGGCGCCACGGTCAGGAGCGCGCCTCGGCGGGGCACGAACCGCGCGATGGCGCCGAGGTCGGCGCGCACGAGCGTGACCAGCGCGCGCACGGGCTCGCCGCCGCCGACGTCGAAGGCACCCTGTAGCAGCTCACCGTGGTGCGACATCGCCGAGGCGGTCGCCTCGGTGGGCGCGGCGCGGTGGCGCGAGCGGTGCCGCGGGCGGGTCACCTCGGTTCCGGGTTCGATCATCGGGGCGCCTCCGGTCCCGCGGGCGCGCCCTGCCGATCGAGGTCCGGCAGGTACCCGAGCATGCGGTCGTACTGCGCCGCCGTGGCGGCGATGGCGGCGTGCGCGCCGGCCACGACGAGCGCGACCTGTGCCGGCGAGAGTGGCGGGTGCTGGATCTCGAGGGCGCCGGCGAGCTCGCGCGTGTGGATCGGATCGATCGTCCGGTGGGCCTTGAAGTAGATGGCGATGTCGTCATCCGCGAGCCCCACCCGCTCGAGCCCGGCGATGATGTCGGCGAAGTGAGGAGAGACCCAGCTCTCGTTGATGAGGAACCAGCCATACGCCATCAACCGGACGCCCGGGCGGGTCAAGAAGATGTTGAATACGTTGGTGGTGATCTGCGTGAACCACGGGCGCTCGGCCCGGCGGTACCGGCGGAGCCCCTCCCAATCCTCGGTCCGGTCCAGGAGCCGCCGCAGCCAGTAGGTGTGGAAGTTCTCGAGGCGGCCACGGCCGCACTCGTCCCAGAGGTTCGACGCGATCGCCAGCTTCATCGGGCCCTGCAGCCCGGCGAGCAGCATGGCCACCTCGTCGTCCACGACCTCGTTGCGGGTCGCCTCGTTGCGCAGGAACACGCGCAGCGCCTGCGGGCCGGCGGTGGTCCTCAGATAGGCGAACAGCGGGTGCGAGAGGCTCTCGTTGTCGCGCGAGAGGTCCATGAGGTAGTCGTGCGCCCGGTGCTGATCGACGACGTCGGCCGGCACGGGCCGGGGGCGCAGCCACTGATCGTACAGCTCGCGCTCGAGCACGACCTTCGCCGCGAGCAGCCGGGTCTCGAGGTCGTCCTCGAGCCGGCCGTAACACGGGCTGTCCTCGTAGCCGAAGATGTAGGCCGACACGACATCCAGGTACGAGTGCAGGAGTCGCCCGTAGGACTCGCGATCTCGCCGCGCCTGCGAGAGGACCGCGAGCTGTTGCGCGTGATCCAGCGTGATGAACTCCTGGAACCCGGGCGGCAGCCGCTCGAACGCGTTCACCGGCGGCCAGTGGTGGCTCTGCAGGGGCGGCATGGCCGCCTCGATCGCTTTCGTATCCAGCATTGGGAATCCTACTCTGGGTGATTGACCACGATCCTGACGCCCGCCCGTACGCGCCGCTCGAGCGCGTCCAGCTCGGTGGTGCTGCCGGCGTCGAAGATCACCGAGCCAACGCGGTCGTCGGCCTGCTCGAGCTTCACGATGCGTGAGCCGCACGCCTTGTCCATGCGGATCTCGCGGAGCCCCGGGGACGCGAGGTCCAGGGCGGGACGCCGCCCGGGGCCCATGCCGGGGTAGTGCGGCGTCGCCGCGAAGCCGTTCACCTCGACGCCGACGAGCGTCCCCGGATCCGCCTCGAGGTAGATCTGGCGCGCGTACCGGTTCGGGCGGGGGTAGCTCGCGGGACGGCCGAGCGCGATGTCGAGAATGGCTCGCTCGAGCGGCTGCCCGGTGGCCAGGTGGTACATCGCGAGTAGGCCATCTCCGGGGTTCCGGGCGGCCGCCTCGATCAGATAGATCTCGCCGTCCTCGCCGGTCTTGTACTCGGCGTGGAGGATCCCGTCCTCGAAGCGAAGGCGGGACACGACCTGGCGGTTGAGCTGGTACGCGCGCTCGATGAGCTCGGGCGGCAGGCCGACGGCGGGGATCGTGTAGCCCATCTCGAGGTTCGCGCGCCCGGCCGCGTCCTCGTGCTCCTCGGTCACGTTCTCGAACAGCACGCGTCCGCCTTGGACCAGGGTCTCCACGGAGAAGTCGCGCCCGCGGAGATAGCGCTCCAGGAGCATCACCTCGTCGGGGGCGTAGGCGGCGAGGCGGTCGGCCGCGGCGACCGGGCTGGTGACGAGCACGACACCGGAGCCACCGCGCCGGCCGGCAGGCTTGAGGATCGCGGGGTAGTGCTCGAACGCGGGAACCGCGGCCCTCGCGAGGAAGCTGACGAATGGCGGCCCGAGCTCGATGCAGTACATGCGCTGGAGCAGCTTGTTCCTGCATACGCGCGCGGCCCGCAGCCCGGGGCCGGGGAGCCCCAGGTAGTCGGCGGCGAGCGCGGCCGCCTCGACGAACATCTCCGACGTGTTGTGCACCCCCGCGATGCGGAAGCGCTCGCTCCAAGACCGGAGGCCGTGCATGAGCGAGGGGAGATCGGCGGGATCGAGCAGCAGATGCTCCTCGGGGACGGTGGCGACACGTCGGGCCGACGCGGGGAGATCCACGACGAGGGGCACGAGCCCCTCGCCCTCGAGGAGCTGGAGAAAGACGGAGTCGGCCTCGGCAGTGAGGCCGCCGAACAGGAGGAACGCGGCTCGAATCACTGCGCGCACCGAGAGCCTGGAAGCTCGCGAGTCATATAACCTTCTATATCCAGGTCGCAGATGGACGCTCGTTACTTTTTGTTATTTCGCGGCGCGGGCGACCGAGAAAGTCAGTGTTGTTTTGTGACGTTTTGATCGGCCTCGGTCGAGGTCGCCGGTACGAGGGAGTATCCTTTGCCGCGCCGGGTGACGATGGAGACGCGATTATCGAGCTTCTTTCGCAGCTTGTGGACGAGCTGCCGGACGACCCCGCCGTCTTGGTGGCTGCTGCCGTGAACGTATCTCGTGATCTCGTCCGCCGTCACCGTGCCCGCCCGTCGCTCCTCGAGGTACGAGAGCAGATCGAACTCGAGGCTCGTGAGGTTGATCGGCTTGCCATTGACGTACGCGCGGCGCGCGTCTCGATCGACGACGAGGCCGTAGATCGGCGCCGGGATCGACGCAGACGGCGCGGCGGGACGCGGCTGCCAGCGGGCCCGCCGGTCGAGCGCATGCACGCGCTCGACGAGCTCCAGCGGCTCGAACGGGTCGGCGATGGCGTCGTCGGCGCCTGCCTGGAGGGCGGCGATCAGGTGGCGCGGGGGGCACGCTGGCAGCACGGTGATCAGGGGGACGTCCCCGATCTCGTTCCGTACGCGGCGCACCGCGCCCGCGTCCACTGCGTGGCAATCGAGGACAACTATCGAGGAGGGCAGTGCGGCAAGCGATTGGATCGAGAGTTTGATGTCGATGACCTCCACGTTCCATTTGCGCGAGGCAAATATTTGGAGCAGGGAGTTGCTGGCATAAGATGCAGAGCGAATGAATATGATATCCATGCGCGTGTGTTAAACGTGATCTGTTGGCAAGATCTTCCCCTTGGTATTACGACTCTCCACGAGGTTTGTTGAATAAAGAATCCATTTAGAAAAAGGGCGCGATCGCGAAGGGTGATCGGCTCGTCCTCACGACGCAACAAGATCTACTTTCCGCGGTTCGACATTGGAGCGCTGCCAACGGCTGCCTTCCGAGTCCGAGTCTGGCGCGGAGACGCCGTGCTCCATGCGCCGGACCCGCGCCGTCGGCGCCTTCCCGGACCGC
The DNA here is from genome assembly GCA_051952595.1 of Kofleriaceae bacterium. GTDB lineage: Bacteria > Myxococcota_A > Polyangia > Haliangiales > Haliangiaceae > JABFXX01. Next base: position 9,647 of record JBQCJR010000621.1, on the reverse strand, counting down.
ACGAGGGCGCTGCGCCTCACCACCGCCGTCGCGCGCCAGGTGATCAGCATCTGGAGCGACCGCGTCTACCTCGACCTGTCCCTGCCGGACCCTCACGTTGCCTCCCACGATCGCGCTCGTCCTAGCGCAGATTCCTGGGTACCGGGAAAACTGGCCCCGTGGCTAGCTCCAGAAGCAAAAACGATGAGGGTCCAGTTCGCCGTCCGTGGCGCTTCGATTCACCCTCGTTCAGCCTCCCACGTGGTTGTTTGTTCACGCACCAGCGAGACGCGGTGGTCACGGTCGCAGTGCAACGACGCCTCTCGACCGCGCCGTCCGCGTGCTCGTCGTCCGAGTCTATCGCTCGTTCGATGGGCGTCTCGTCGCGCGGAGGTCGTGATGTCCTCAACTATCGTCGCGGCCGCAATAGCTGTCTCTCGTGGCACCTCCGTTGCATTGGCGGCACGCCCATGAAGGGTACCGCTCGACGAGGCTGGGCTCGTGTCGCGCGCGCACTTGGCGCCGTCTCTACAGGATTGATGTTGGCCGCCTGCGGCGCATCGCACCCTGACGGCCACGTCCCCGACGCCCCCGCCGAGCCCGACGCGAGTGTCGGCGCCGATGCGCTCGTCGACGCCGCGCAACCACCGCCGTCGCGCACCTGGAACGAGGTGGAGAGCGGCACCGGCGTGCGCATCACCGACCTGTGGTTTGGTCCCGACGGCACTGGCCTGGCGACGACCGAGTTTGTCGGCGCCTTCTACCCGTCGGTGCTGCGCTATGACGGCGCCACCTGGAGCGTGATCGGCAACGCGGGTTGCTACTGCGAGCTGTTCGCCGCCTGGGGAACGCGCAGCGGCGATGCGTGGTACGTGGGCGGCGACGCGTTCGGCGGCAGCGGTCAGCGCACGATCGGCCGGGTCGTCGGCACGGGCACGACCACGCCCATCGCGACACCGATGGCGAGCTTCGGGCCGGGCTGGTTCACCGGCCTCGGCGGGACCTCCACCGACGACGTGTGGGCGCTGGCGTCGACCGCCCCGAGCCAGCACTGGGACGGCACGCAGTGGACCGACACAGCGATCCACGGCGACCGACTCTACGTCGCCGGCCCGGGCGACCTCTGGGTCGTGCAGCCGACGTTCGACGCGAGCACGCTCGTGCACGTGATGTCGGGCTCGACGACCACGGTCGCACCACCGAGCGGGTTCGGCACCATCGAAGACATCCACGGCGTCGGCGCAGCAGAGCTGTGGATCGTGGCTCGCACCCAACTCGCGCGCTGGGACGGCGCAACGTGGACCACGTATGCGCGCCCCGATGGGGTGACCGCGCAGCTCCTCGCGATATGGGCGGTGAGCTCGACCGAGGCCTGGGCGGTGGGCACCGGCGGGATCGTGCTGCGCTGGGATGGTGCCGCGTGGCGCGTCGACCGACCCGAGAGCCTCAGCGCGAACACTCTCGTCACCGTCACCACCGACGCGAGTGGGCGTGTTTGGGCGGCCGGCACCGGCGGCACGATGCTCGTCGGCACAGCGAACTGACCCGGTGCTCGGCGACCTGAGGTCCACGGCCCGAAGTCATCAGGGACAATCTGCGCCTTGCACCTGATAGCCGATCACTGCCGGACAGCAACGCGCCCAGAACGAGATCAAGGCGGCTTTATGCGCGCGAGAGTCGATCTGACGGCGGCGTGGGAGGAGATCTGGTTGCAGTAGGCACCACGGCGGACGGAATCCCTGCATCGTCGCGCTGGCCATGAGCTGCTCGACGAGGGGAACGCCGGCGCGATCGTGGCGCGCGAGTGGGGATCCACCGGATGTACGTCGCAACGCGCGCCTGCCGACGGCACCCAGGACGTGGCGGATGATCGACCGGGGTTCACGATCGGCGGGCTCGCCCGAGGGTTCACCCAACTGAACAGCAAGTAGCCCACGGCGGGCTGGCTCGCGGTCTGCCCATGTTGCGTCAGCTCGTCCGCTGCCCGGTGCGGCAAGCGCGAATCCGAGCGGGCCGGCATGCCCGTGTGCGTCTTACTTGTTGGTGATCGTGACGACCCACGTGGCGTTGTTGCCGCTACCGCCCGACGTCGAGACGTTCAGGAACCACGGCTCGCTGTGGCCGTACGCGTTGGAGCCCGCGTACGGGTTGTCCCAGTGCAGGGACATCGAGCCGTTCTTGCTCGTGTCCGTGAGGACGATCGCAGTGTATAGCGCATTGCCCTCGGTGCCGGTCATGAAGCCTTGTGACTCCGACGCGAACTGGATCGAGGCGCCGGGCTGGATCTGCTGCGGCGGGTACATGTTGTCGGACCAGATCCCGTGGCTCAGGGTTGCGCTGCCGAGGAACAGCGTCGCCGAGCTGTTGTTCGTGATCTTGACGATCGTCGAACGCGCGGCGTTCTGGGGGGACGGCATCGCGCCAGTAGACTTGTCATTAGGGTGACCCATGAGTGCCTCTTTCCGAAGTGAGAGTAAGGTTGCAGCGCTCGCACGAGCACCGCAGTCCGCGCTACCATGAGTGTGCGGGCGCTGCCTTGTCAATTCGCCAGTCTTCACTTCCGCGCAAGATGATTCTCACTGCCATTGGCATATGCAGACTGGTTGCGGCCGCATTCTGTAAAAACCGACGCTTGGCCGACAGACTTCCTTGCACGCACTGAGATTAGATCGCAGGGTGGTGTTTCGAGAATGTCCACTCCAGTGGACACTCTCGAAGCTATCAGTCCACTGGAGTGGACAGGCAGGCGTGTGGAGGCCTGTGCAGATGAATCACTATCGTCCCGCAGAATGACCATCCCGTGGGGCGATGGTGGTTCGCATGAAGCAGATCGTCCAAGACAAGCCCCTTCCCACGGCGGCGGTGGACGTGTCCCTGGAGACGATGGCCGAGCCGTCGAGGTACGTCGAGAAGTCGGGGACCTTCGCACTGAACCAGTGATGCACCCGCCAGGAGTGCGCGCACCGGACCTCGCGCGCCATTGCCACGGATGGATCGCTCGACGCGCGAGTCGCCGGCCTTGAAAACCCGATTTATCTCGTGTACGACGGAGCTCATTGATGGAGTGGGGTGACTGACGAGGCGACGGCTAGGTGGTCGTCGCTTCCGTCGGCGCGCCCACTTGTTTGTCGCGCCTCGCGCGCAAGGAGGTTGGTGGTGAGTAAGCTCTCTCTCGTCATCGGGCTGTTCGGACTCGCGGTGTCGGCATGTGCCGATTCCTCATCGGATCTGGAGCCCAAGCTGGTGACTGCGGAACAAGCAGTGACTACGCAATGCCCATTTCTTGATCCGGCGGATCCTGCCCACTATGCAGGAACACCGGTCGATTATGCGCGCGAACTCATGATCACCGATGTCAGCGTCGTCGACGATCCGTGTCGCACAACGCACACCGGGTCGTGCAGTGGCGGCGGCACGTCGGGGGTCTGGACGTTCGGCGAAATGATGCGCCGCCTAGCTGGTTCCGCACCTCCGCAGGTGTTCGTGGCCGATTTCCTCCACCAATGGGAGGTCTCGCAGGTCGTCAATGGGTTCACGATCCCGGCGCGCCCGAATTTCCGACCGCTCGTGCTCGATCCATGGCTGATCGCGACCGGTTGCGCCGCCGGCTCGGACATCGTCGGTCCCTTCCACTGTCCGCTCAATCTCGAGCGGGCGCCGCTGCGGCTGCTCGCGGTCGTCAACCGCGCCGACCTGGAGTGCTCGGACGTCGGTGAGATGCGCCTGGTGTACGGCTTCGTCGATGCGAACGGGGCGCCGCTCGCAGCGACCGTGATCTTCGAGTTCCGGCTGCCGCCGCAGCGCAACGGTGTCCCGTACAACGCGACTGCGTGGGAGAACGACTTCCACGTGCTGAGCACGCTGCCGATGGGGTCGGCCGCCTACCTGGCAACGCTCGAGAACCTGATCAACGACATCACCTGGCAGGGCAGGTTCCCCGGCCAGCCGAACCGTGACTCGGCGATCGGTCAGGTCCGGACCAACGAGATCTCGTTCGGCAGCGGACCGTGGAAGATGCGCGAGCACCGGCTCAAGGACCTGGGCGGCGGCCCGACCGCGATGCGCCTCGTGACGACCACCACCGCTGACACCCCGCACGACTCGTTCAACGGGAGCGCGGCGCTCGACGCCTACCTCGCGGCAAACATCGGCGCACTCGCCACGTTCACGCAGTCCCCCGTACCGGCGGCGCTGCTCGGCGGCGAGACCTCGGTACCGCTGCCCGGCCCGACGCCGTGGTGGGACCACACCGTGGCTTCGCCGCTCACGCCGATCGAGCGACACCACTTCGGGTTCGCGACCTGCAATGGCTGCCACCTCAGCGAGACCGGGACCACATTCCTCCACGTCGGCGGCCGTAATGCGGGCTCGCCGGCGCCGCTGTCGCCGTTCCTCAGCACCTCGACCGCGACCGCCGGCGGCGGGATGCCAGCCGCCAGCTTGAGTGTCCCCGACCCGGCGGGCACCGGGGCGGTGTTCCGGTACAACGAGCCGTGGCGTCGCGTGTGCGAGGCCAGCCGGATGCTCCGCGGCGGGTTTTCGTGCTGGAGCCGGGCGAACGGCGCGCACTGACCGCTTGGCGTCACGCCAGGGCTCCAACGCCTCGAGGTCCTGAGCCTGGAGAACAATCCCCTCACCGACGACGGGCGCAAGGCCCTGCAGACGGCCGCGCCAAAGCTGCAAATCCTTCCATGAGCGACGAGAAGACACCGGAGCGCACCTTCTACGTTTCGCCGCGGCGGCACCACATGGCGCTACGGCGCCAGCGCGACATGGAACGCCGCCAGTAGTCCGAGGATGGCGCGTGCACCGAACGCGTGCTCGCCGAACAGCACGTAGCTCGGCTCGCTCTCGCGGGGCTGAAATTTCCGTTGGTAGTGCGCTCTGGAGTCGAGGTGAAAGAGGCTGCTCGACGCACCGAACGTCGCGGTGGCGATCCGCCGGGCAACCGGACCGAGCCCGACCATGGAGCCGAGCGAGGCCCGTGGCGTCGGGCCAAAGCTCGCGTAGCGGCAGCCCTCGGCGCCAAGGAGCTGCAACGCGCGCACGACGAGGCTCTCGCTCGTGCCCTTGGGCGCGTCGGGATCGGCCATCACGTGTTCGAATACCCACCCTTGTCGCGCCGGCCTGGGCATCATCGTGAGCATCCCGACGACGTGCCCGCCGCAGTCGGCGTAGAGGCAGCGCCGGTTGGCATCCGGGAACAGGATGATCGGCACCAGGAACACCTGCGGTCCGTGGCGCGCTGCTCGCCACCGGCGCGCCACAGCCTCGAGCGCGGCGTCTAGCTCTGGCGAGCTGCGGGTGCGCTCGTGCACCTCGACACCGGCGTCGCGCGCACGACGTACGTTTTTTCGCAGCTCTCGTCCGTGGCCTCCGGTCTGCGGATCGCGCCGCGGATCGAGGACGAGCTCCTCGCCGAACTCGATGGCGGAGTAGCCCCGAGCGGTGCAGCGATCGGCGAACCCCTGGCTGGCTGCCGCAAACAGCGGGCGCAAGCGTCGCGCATGGCATGCGGCCTCGAACGACAACGCGAGGGCGTCGCGATCCGCGAGATCGCAGAGTGGATCGCCGACCGCGACCGCACAGCCGAACGCGCGGCGATAGGGAATCACCCCGTCGATGCCGGGGGCGACGTGACGGCGACACGTCGGATCTGCCAGCACGTAGGCCACCGAGCTCGTTCCGAGGAGCTCGAGCGCGCGGGTATCCGCAACGGAAGACTCTGTCATCGGACCACCCCCATCGTTGTCACTCGGTCACCGAAGCGAGCCGAGCTGGCCGCGACGAGCTCCCCGAGCTCGTGGGGCGTGCCGACCGGGAACCCGCAGATCAGCAACGCGCCCGCCCGGAGCAGTTCGCGCTCGAGCGCGGGCCGACCAGCGAGGCGATCGGCGCGGTCATTGCTTCCTCGATCTCGGTCAGCGGGGCCGCGTCCATTGTCGAAGCGAACATGCAAGGGCATCGCCAGCACGCACGCCTGCCGCTGCGAAGACTTCGGCTGGGAGCTCGGGCGATGAGAATCCCATGCGTCGTCGTCGGGGTTCTCGCACGACTGCTTCAGACACCGATCATCGGCTACGTACTGGGCCGCGTGATGGTGCGACGGTTGACGCGCGTCCTGGCGTCGAACGAGGCGAGGCAGCGATGAAGTGCAGCGCGCTCGCGGCGGCGTTCGAGGCGCGGCGGCTGACGCCCCGCGACCTGGCGGAGAGGTCGCTGTGGCAGTGTCGCGACCGGCGCGAGGATCACATGCTCATCTCGATCGACGAAGAGGACGTACGGCGGCAGGCAGATCGGTCGACAGCGCGCTGGCGCGACCGCTGTCCGCTCAGCCCGATCGACGGGCTCGCCGTCGCGATCAAAGATCAGTTCGCGGTCGCGGGAACGGGCACCACGTGCGGCTGCGCGCATGCAGATCACGTGGATGATGAGGATGCCGTGGCCGTCGCTCGGCTGCGCAGGGCCGGTGCGATCCTGTTCGGGAAGTCCAACATGGACGAGCTGGCGCTCGGAGGCAGTGGCTGCAATCCGCACCATGGCTGCGTGCGCAATCCGCACGACGCGACCCGGCAGTCAGGAGGATCGTCGTCGGGCAGCGCCGCCCTCGTCGGGGCAGGGATCGCGCCGCTCGCGCTCGGCAGCGACTTCGGCGGCTCGCTGCGCATCCCCGCGGCCTATTGCGGTGCGTTCGCGCTCAAGCCGAGCTACGGCCGCGTGCCGGTTGACGGCATGCGATCCGTCGTTCGATCGCTCGAGCACGTCGGGCCGATCGCGTCCTCGGTCGACGGGCTGATCGCCGCATTTCAGATCCTGATCGAGCACACCGTGGCGCTGCCGCATCCCCACGATCTCGTGTTCGGCATCTGCGACGCGTGGTTGTCGCGGGCCGAGGCGCCCGTCAGGACCGTTGTCGAGGACGTGGTCACCGAGCTCGTTCGCTCGCGGGTTCGCGTGCGACAAGTCCACCTGCCCGATCTCGACCACGCCTACGCGATCGGCAGCTTGATCTGCGCCGCCGAGGCCGCCGCTGCCTTCCCCAGGCCCCGTCGTCGCGGACTCGGCGCCGCGGTGCGTCTCACCCTCGGGATCGGCGACAGGATCTCGCCCGCCGAATACGTGCGGGCCCTCGCTGCGCGGGCCCGCTTCTCGTCGCAGCTGTTGGCGGCATGTGCCGACGTGGACGCGATCATCTCGCCCACGACCCCACGGACCGCGCCGCGTCACCGGTGCGGCGTGCTCGACGAGGCCCAGATCTCCGAACGCGTCGCCTTTACGTTCCCGTTCAACCTCAGCGGTGCGCCGGTCGTTCAAGCTCCGTGCGGACGCGACGCGCTGGGCCTGCCCATCGGCGTCCAGTTTGCCGCTCCGCTCGGCGCAGATGCGGTTGCACTCGCGTTGGCGCTCGCCGTCGAACGCAGCGGCATGTGCGCCGCTCTGCCGTAACGGCCCGGTCGCGCTCTCCCACAGGACGATGCCGACCGCATACGAGTCACTGCGATGAGCCCAGCTTGGCGCTGCTCGGGAGCTTCTAGCGCTATTTCCCGGCGAGGAAGCGCTCGACGGTCGCCGCGAGCAGCGGGTGCTCGGCCATGGCGTAGTGGTTCACGCCGGGCAGGATCGCGAGTTGCGACGCCGACCGCCCGGCCGCGCCGTCCCAGCCCGGATCGCGCTGCCCGCCGCCGAGCCCGGCGTAGATCTCGACGATGTGCTGCGGCCGCACCGAGTCGGCGTCGCCGTAGACCAGCAAGGTCGGCGGGAAGGTGGGGAGCGCGGACATCCAGTCGCGCTCGCGCCGCGCGAGCGCGCCGGTCTCGCCGATCAGCTTGCCGAAGTCCTCGGGGCGCGGCGCGACCTTCGCGTAGTGCTGGTAGGCCGGCGCCGGCTTCATGAACTCGGCGAGGTGCGGGCCGAGCTGTTCGAGCGCCGCGACCACCTCGGGGAACGAGCCGTCGCGCCGGAACGTGCCCGACACGAACACGACGCGCCGCACCCGCGCGCGGTGGCGGATCGCGGTCTGCGCCGCGACGCCGGCGCCGAGCGAGTAGCCCATCACGTCCGCCTGCGCGAGGCCGAGATGCGCGATCAGCGCGCCGACGTCGTCGGCCATCTCCTCGCACGACAGGCCGCGCCCGTCGACGAATCCGGTGTGGCCGTGCCCGTACAGGTCGACCGCGATCACCTGCCGGTGCTGCGCGAGCGCGTCGATCGTCGCGCCGTACATCGCGATCGATCCGAGCCCGCCGTGCACCACGACGAGCGGCTCGCCGCTGCCGTGGATCTCGTAGTAGAGCTGGATGCCGTTGACGGGGGCGTAACCGGAGGTCGTGGTGGTCATGGGAGCGGTCTCCTTCTTCGCAGGGGCGCAGGCGGCGGCGAGGGTGAACAGGACGGCGAGGGGCTTCAGGGCAGCACCTCCGGGCATCCGAACGCGGCGACCAGCGACGCGTCGAACGTGGTGACTTCCTCGACGAGCCCGCCGCCGACGCGCAGCACTTCGATCGCGAAGGCGCGGAACGCGGTGTCGCCGGGACGGCGCAGATAACACATGGCCGCTGGCTGGCGATTGGCCCACACCGGCAGGCAGCGCCACTCGCCCTCGACCGTGAACGCGCGCTCGAGCAACGGCGCGATCGCGTCGCGGCCGACGAAGCACGCCGGGTGCGGCGGCATCGTGACGCGGATGTCCTTGCTCATCAGCGCGACGCACGCGGCGGCGTCGGCGCCCTCGTGCGTGCTGATGAACGCGGCGAGCACCGCACGTTCCTCGTCGGTGGGGGCGCTCGGCGTCGGATAGCTCGGCGCGTGGCGCTCGACGCTCTCGCGAGCGCGCTGCAGCGCGCTGTTGGCGGCGGCGACGCTCACGTCGAGCGCGTCCGCGACCTCCTGCGCCGACCAGCCGAGCACGTCGCGCAGCACGAACACCGCGCGCTGCTGCGCCGGCAGCAGCTGGATCAGCGCCAGGTAGCCGAGCGCCACCTGCTCCTTGCCGGCGGCGTCCTCGTCGAGCAGCTGGTCGGGATACGGCTGCAGCCACGGGACCTCGGCGTACGACTGCGCGTTCGCCGCGACCTTGCGCGTCGCGCTCTTCAGGAAGTCGAGGCACACGTTGTTCGCGATGCGGTGGAGCCAGCGGCGGAAGCCGAGCGCGCCGGTGGCGGCGTCGTAGGAGTCGCGCGCCTTCCACGCGCGCATCATCGCCTCCTGCACCAGGTCCTCGGCGTCGGTGTACGACGCGACCATGCGGTAGCAGAACAGGTGGATCGCGCGGCGGTGGCGGGCGAGCAGCTCGTCGAAGGTGGCCGGCGGCGTGTCGCCGGGCGTCACGGGGGCCATCTGGATGGGCATCATGTCGTTTCCTCCTGTCCCCCTAAACGAGACGCCGGCCGAAAACTCATCGGTGCGCCGGTGATTTCTGAAACCCGGCATGATTCCGGTCACATGCACGTCGAGCGTTTCGCTCCGTCGACCACCGGCGAGGCCCATCCCGGGCCGCTCCTAGTCCTGGGGCAGTAGTCCCACGGACGAGAGGCGCTCGCGCTCTTCGGGCGTGACTCCGGCAGCCAGCGCACGCGCCGGAGGACGCGCTCGAGTCGCGGCGGCGGGCCCCCGGTGAGCTCGGGGGACCTCCCGCGACAATACAATCCCGGCGTGCCAGCGCGCGCGCA
>JBQCJR010000620.1:0-5076 GCA_051952595.1 Kofleriaceae bacterium | reverse complement strand
GACGGTCTCGCCGGCCGGGCCATGTGGCAGCTCGTCGACGCGATCCCGGCCCGCCACGGCGCGCGCGGCCGCCGCGATCCCCCGGCGACCCCGGCGGCCGAGCGCGAGCGCGGCGAGGCACCCCAGGCCCAGGCCGATCAGCGCCTCGTGGCCCAGCGTCAGGGTGGTGCGCGCGCCGATCAGCGCCGGCGCCGTCCACCGCGGCTCGCTCGACCACAGCCGCTCGATCAGCTCCGCATCGGCGGGCGACAGGAACCGGCGCGGCGCCGCGAGCCCGATCGCGAGCAGGATCGACGCGGCCCCCGCGAGCCCGCCCAGCACGTAGAGCAGCCGCCGGCCGCGCAGCACCCCGCGCCCGGCCGCGGCCCCGAGCGCCGCCGGCACCGCGATCGCCAGCACGATCCCCGCCGCCATCTTGTGCGCGAGCGCCGCCGCCAGCACGCCGGCCGCCGCACCGAGGATCCGCGCCGTGGTCGGCCGATCGAGCGCGGCGAGCACCGCCCACAGCGCTGCGAGCGCGACCGTCAGGCCGATCCCGTTCTTCACGAACTCGATCGTCAGGTAGGCAGATCCCGCGCTCGAGGTCGCGAGCGCCGCCGCGACCAGGCCCGCGCCGCGCCCTTGGCCGAGCCGGGCGCCGACGCCGTAGGCCGGCAGCGCGATCGCCGCGCCGAACAGCGCCGCCCCGAGCTTCGCGCCGGTGACCGGATCGGTCAGCGCCGCGAGCGGCGCCATCAGCCAGAACGCGAGCGGGGAGGCCGGGTAGGCCAGGTGGCCGGTCTCGAGCAGCGACCTGAGCTGGATCGGATAGAAGTAGCCGTCGACCCCCACCGGGAACGGCGTCGACGACAGCAGCGTCCACCGGTCCCAGAACGACCACGCCACCAGCGCCGCGAGCGCGAGCGCGACCCCGAGCCGCGGACCGCGCGCGCGGCCGGGGCTGCCGGGGCCAGGGCTGCTCGCCACGTGCGAAGTCTACTCGCTGTCGGCGGTTCCGCAGCCTCGCCGGCAGGCTGCGGGTTCGGGCCCTGCTAGAGTCGCCGCGCGTGCCTGCTGCTGTTGTCCTGTTGTCTGGAGGGCTCGACTCCTCCACCGCCCTCGCCGTCGCGCGGTCGAATGGCTTCGACTGCTACGCGCTGACCGTCCGCTACGGCCAGCTCCACCAGGTCGAGCTCGATGCCGCCGCCCGGGTCGCCGCCGCGTTCGGCGCGCGCGAGCACCGCGTGGTCGACGTCGATCTCTCGCCGCTCGCCTCCTCCGCGCTGACCACCCGCGGCGTGGCGGTGCCCAAGGATCGGTCCATGGAGGAGATCGGCGCCCCCGGCGACGTGCCGGTGACGTACGTCCCCGCGCGCAACACCGTGCTGCTGTCGCTCGCCCTGGCGTGGGCCGAGTCGCTCGGCGCGCGCGACATCTACCTCGGGGTCAACGTGCTCGACGCCAGCGGCTATCCCGACTGCCGGCCCGAGTTCGTGCGCGCGTTCGAGGCCCTCGCCCAGGTCGCGACCCGGACCGGCGGGTTCCGGATCCACGCCCCGCTGATCGAGCTGTCCAAGGCCGAGATCGTGAAGCTCGGGACCCGGCTCGGCGTCGACTACGCGCAGACCCATTCCTGCTACGACCCGGTGGGGCAGGGCGCGTGTGGCAGGTGCGATGCCTGCCAGCTCCGCCGCAAGGGCTTCGCCGAGGCCGGGATCGCCGATCCGACTCGCTACGGCTGACGCCGGGCTCGCTACGGCTGACGCGAGGCTCGCTACGGCTGACGCCGGGCTCGCGACGGCTGACGCCGGGCTCGCGACGGCTGACGCGAGGCTCGCTACGGCTGACGCGAGGCCCGCAGATCGCCCGTAGTATGCTGCCCGGCGATGAAGTTGGGCACGCTGCTCCTGCGCAACGCGGCGATCGGCCTCTCGCAGCTCGAGGGCGCCCTGCGCAACCAGGTGCTCTACGGCGGCCGGCTCGGCACCAACCTGGTCGAGCTCGGCTTCATCGATCTCGAGCTGCTCTCGGCGTACCTCGCCGAGCTCACCGGCTATCCGATCGCCACGCCGACCCTGCTCGACGACGCCGACCCGCGGCTGCTCGACCGGCTCGGCTCCGACGAGGCCCACCGGCTGCGCGCCGTCCCGCTCGGCTACCTCGGGGAGGGCACCGCCACGGTCGCGGTCGCGTTCGTGGACCCCACGGATCCGGCCGCGCTCGACGGGGTCGCGCAGCGGCTCGGCGCGATCGTCACGCCGTACGTCGTCCCGGAGCTGCGTGCGCTGTACTACCTCGAGCGGCACTTCGGGCTGCCGCGCCGGGCGCGGTTCGTGCGCAGCGGCCGCCCCGGCAGTGAAGTGGGCCCCTCGGAGGAGCGCCGTCGCTCCCAGCCCGCGCAGGGCATGGTCCTGCCTCCGGCGTTCACCCTCGAGCCGCGGCGCCGCCGCACCACCTCGCAGGCGCCGCTATCCGCGACCGCCGGCGGCGTGCCCGTGACCGTCGGGTACCGGGTCACCTGCGAGCGGGTCGAGGGCGCCTCGCACCGCGAGCAGATCGCCGACGCGCTGGTCGAGTACGCGCGCGGCCGCTGCGACGCGCTCGTCGCGTTCCTGATCCGCGACGGCAACGCGCTCGGCTGGCGCTCTTACGTCGCCCCGCCGGGGGCGGCGCCGGCGTCGATCGACCAGCTGTCCCTGCCGCTCGGCGGGGCGTCCTCGCTGCAATCCGCCCACGACGCCGGCCAGCCGTTCGTCGGGCCCCCGCCGTCGGCCGCTCGCCCGGTCGAGAAGCAGCTGTGGGCGGCGCTCGGGATCCAGGCCGAGCCCCCACACGTCGTCGTGGTGCCCGTGCTCGTGAAGACCCGGGCCGTCAACCTGATCTACGCCCACACCCTCGCGCCGCCCTCGCAGCAGCTCGTGGACGAGCTCACCGATCTCGCCGCCCGCGCTCAGACCTCGTACCTGCGCCTGATCCGGCAAGCGCGCGGCGCCTGATCGCGGAACCCCTGGCAACGGGCGAGTCACGGGCTCGCGACGCCCGCGCAACGGGCGCACATGCCACCGCCGGGCACGCGCGCACGTGGGCGCAGATGTCGGCGGCCCGACTCCCGCGCCGGGCGCACCGGCGCGCACCCGGCAATTGCGGGCACTCGTCAAGCCAGATCCGGCAGCTTTATGGGACCCGAATCAGCGTCCAACTGACGAGAATAAAAGATGAATCCACGACTGGCCGCGAGCGGTGCAGGCAACTTGACTCTGGCTGCCAAAGAGGGAAAGTCCCCCCACGCGCCTCACGCGCTTTGGAGCCCCTCAGTCGTGCCGCAACAAGTCTCGCTTCCCAATCAAGGCTGCAAGGTCGGGTTGGGAACGTTCGCCGCTGCTCTCGCTGCTCTCTCGATGGCCGTCCTCGGACACTTCTTCATCTGACGGCCCTGTCGCTTCCCTGATCACCCAGATCAACCCTGCGCGGTCCAGTAGCGGACCCAGTCTCCGTCCTCGATCAGGGTCCCGTGCTTGATCGTCGACGGATCCGATAGCGCGTAGATCCAGGTCCAGAGCGCCTCGCCGCTGTCCATCGTCACCTGGTGGAGGACCCGGGCGAAGTCGCTGCCTTCGTAGGCGTCGAGCAGCCCGAGGGTCGCCGCCAGATCGGTGATCCAGATCACCTCGCCCAGCACCGTGCCGGGCCCTTCGATGTACCCCGGGTAGCCCATCGGGAACGCGAAGATCCGGCCGGTCGTGGAGGCGCGCTCGCACCGCGCGATCGAGTTCGCGACCAGCGAGCGCGCCGTCTGCCCCTGGCGCAGGGTTCCGTAGACGAACAACCGATCGAGCACCTCGTGCGAGCCAGTCGTCCGCTCCGCCTCGAAGGTGCCGGTGGGGCGTCTGCGCTCCGGCATCGGATCGTTCTAGCAGGCCGCGAGCGCCGCCACCTGATCGATCAGCGGCAGCACCATCGCCGCGCCCGTCCCCTCGCCGTGCCCCAGCCCGACCTCGAACACCGGCTGTAGGCCCAGGTGCGCCAGGATCCGCGGCTGGGTCGCACCGCCGGTGTGCGCCGCGATCAGCGATCCCGTCGCCGCCGGGGCGAACGCCGCCGCCACCAGCGCCGCCGCGCCCGTCGCGTGCCCATCGAGCACCACCGGCACGTTCATCGAGGCCGCGCCGAGGATCAGCCCCGCCAGCACCGCGGTGTCCGGGCCGCCCAGCGCCGCCAGCTGGGCCAGCGCACCCTCGCCCGCGAGCGCCGCGCCGCGCCCGCCCGCGAGCTCCGCCTCCGGATCGCCCGGCACCGTGGGGGGCGCGCCGAGCGCCGCGCCGAGCAGCGCCGCGGCCGCGAGCTCCGCGCCGACGCCGATCGCGCCGATCGCGAGCACGTCCAGCCCCTGATCCACCAGCGAGACCGCCAGGGCGATCCCCGCCTCGAGCCCCAGCGACGCATCGACGACCGTCATCGCCGGCTCGCGCAGCAGGTCGCGGCTCGGTCCACGGCCCAGCGGGATCGCCGCGCCCGGCATCGCCGCGCGCTCCACCGCCCCCGCGTCGACCATCACGATCGGCGCGTGGGACGCGCTCGCGACCTGGGCCAGCGCCGCCGTGCCATCGACGATCGCGTGCGCCGCGACCACCGTCGGGTGCGCCGCGCCCAGCGAGATCCCCGGATCTCCCGCGCCGTGATCCCCCGCGCAGACCACGATCGCGCGCCGCGCCCCACGCGGCCGCGCGGTGTGCTGCGCGCCGCCCAGCCGGCCGGCCAGCCGCTCCAGCAGCGGGAGCCCCGCCGCCGCCACGTTCTGGCGCGCGCCTTCGGCGTGGGCCGCCGAGGCCGGGGAGATCGAGCCGACCACGTGCCGGATCACCTCCGACATCACCCGCCCCACATCGCCGCGCGCCGCTTCTGTCCGATCATGATGAGCACGAAGAACGGCCCGCCCAGCACTGCGGTCACCGCGCCGGTCGGCAGCTGGTTCGGCGCCGCGATCGTGCGGGCCAGCGTGTCGCACACCGTGAGCAGCAGCGCGCCGCCGAAGATCGAGGCCGGGAGCAGCACCCGGTGGTCGGCGCCGATCACCGCCCGCAGCGCGTGCGGGACGAT
>JBQCJR010000619.1:0-2150 GCA_051952595.1 Kofleriaceae bacterium | reverse complement strand
GGACCGGGGTGTCGACCGCGGCGGTGCCGGCCGCGGACTTCTCCGCGACGATGACGACGCGGCGATCGAGGACGGCGAGCCCGCCGCTGTCGACGAAGCGGAACTCGTGGTACGCGCCGGGGCGGCGCTTCGACGTGGGAAGGGTGGTCTGGATCGGCATCGGATCAGTCCTTTCGCGGCGCGGCGGCGCCGATGCTGTAGGTGGTCTGGGAGTCGGGCGCGCTCCGGCCGGGGTTCGGCAGCGGACGCGGCGCCGGGGCGTCCGCGGGGACCTCGGTGACCTGCTCGAGATCGCCGAGCTGGAGGCGGTTCTGGATGAAGCGCTCGAACGCACCCGCGTGGTCGGCGAGCGTGCAGAAGCTGCCCGGATCGAGGCGAAGGTTGGTGCCGCCCGGCCCGGCCAAGCAGCCCTGTGGCAGCGTGACCGTGCGGAGCGCGCGGAAGTGACGGCTCATGGTGTCTCCGGTGGGATGTTCGCGGTCGTGGTGATGAACGGATCGAGATCGGTCCCGATGGTGCCGCTCTCGTTCTGGTGGCCTTCGATCGAGGTGAGCAGCGGCGCACCTCGTGCCTTGTGGATCGGGATGTCGAGCTGCACCGTGTAGAGCTGGTGAAAGGCGGTGAAGTCGGTCTCTGCGAGCAGCGGCCCGTCCTCGGTCGCGATCAGCTCCGCTACGCCGGCGATGCCGAGCTCTTGTCCGAGCAGCAGCTCCCGTGCGTGCTCGAGGATCGTCTCGACGCCGGGCGCGGGTCCCAGGTCAGGTGCCGCCACCACGGCGTAGATCCCGACCTTGAGCGCGGCGCGCGTCTCCGTGCCATCGACGCCGTTGCGCTCGTAGACCGCACGCCCGAGCGCGACGCCGACGCTTGGTAGCGCGCCGGCGAGGGCGCTCCGCAGCATGGTGATGCTCTTCTCGTCGTAGTAGCGGACGAGTCGAGGCAGCTGCACGATCGACTGCAGGTAGCCGGAGGGCGCCCGGAGCGGCTCGAGCCGGGCAGCGAGCGCCGCGCGGATCGTGGTGCGCTGCGGCTCGGGAAGACCCGTGTCGAACACGTACGCCATCAGCGTCCTCTCCGTTCGGCAGCTGTTGTCCCCACGCTCGTTGTGGTACGCCGCCGCGCGCGGCTGCCCAGGTTCCAGCCCGAACTTCCCGGACGTGGCTACCGGTGGCCTCTCAGCGCGTCCAGACTCTGCCGCACGCTGTCCTTGCCGAGGTCCTGTTCGACGGCTTGTTCGCTGATGCCGAGCAGCATCCCGATGGCGCTCGGGAAGATGCCGTCGGGGTAGTCGTCCACGACGTCGAGCGCACACGTGTAGCGCATCGAGCTCAGGAGCTCGACGGCATCATCGATCCACAGCCTCACCAGCGCGGCGGCGGACGACGACGCTAGGCCGGGCGGCCTCCCCGAGCGGCCGGTCTGCGCCGCATTCAGCCGGATGGTCGTGGCCCTCGCATCCCGCCCCTCCGGTGGTTTCGAGGCCGCCACCTCGAGGAGCAGGTGATGCCTGCACGATACCCAGGGGCAGGGGCGAGCCTCCGCCCGGCAGTCGGCGCGGGTCTTCGGCCGGGGGATGTCCAACATCGGATCCCTCGTGCGTGGCGCGGTGGCGATCGGCAGCAAAGGTGGCCGATCGGAGCCCGCCGTGTTGCTCGCAGCGAAGGACGAGGTCGCCGCAGTGGCGGCAGTAGCGCGAGTAGATCGTGCCGTGACACGGCGATTTGGGGTGGTACTCGCTGCATCGGTCGCCACGCTCCTCGATGCTGTGCTCGAGGATGTCGGCGGCGCGCTCGAGCGCGGCGAGCTCGCGGTGTCGGATGTTGATCTCGACGCGGAGCTCGCGAAGAGCGTTGGTTGCGGCTGGTCGGTCACCACGGGTTGCCTTCGGGTTGTGGATTTCGTTGAGGGAGAGAGAAGTCATCGCCGAGCCTCGCTGCGTCGCGGAATCACGACATCCGGGTGGTGGGGCCGTCGAACTCGCCATGCACGAATCCGGTAGACCCGTTGTTGTTCTTGAGCACCAGGAACTGGACCTGTCGCGCGAACTCGTCGTGGGAGGGCCGCGGCAGGCCCAACGCGAAATAAATAACCACAAACAGCGATTGCGAGTAATATAAAACCCCTTATATATCGACAACACAATTGGCCCC
>JBQCJR010000618.1:0-6285 GCA_051952595.1 Kofleriaceae bacterium | reverse complement strand
GCAGCGGTGCACGCCGTGCACTGCACCTGGTGCACCTCGCGCGCACCGCGTCCCGGCGCAGCGCCCGCGTGCGCCTGCCCGGCACACCTGTTGCTTTGCCGCACGAGCCGATGTCCGCTTCCACCCTCCGCGAGCTCGATCGATGATTCGCTATCTCCTTTCGTCGCCGGAGGTCGCGTGGTTCGGGCGCAAGGTCGAGGTCGAGGTCTGGCTCGATGCCGAGTACCGCCACCAGCGCGCGTTCCTCCAGATCGCCGGCGGCGCCCCGCTGATCGCCGCGGCCCTGCGGGCGCTCGAGTCCGCGCGTGGCCTGGGAGGTCGCGCGCTGAACGTGAACCTGCCGTGGCTCGCCATCGATCTGTCGCGCGCGATGGACAGTCCGGCGATGCAGCCGTTCTCGCCGCGCATGGTCGCGGGCGAGGACGTGCTGGCGCGTCGCGGCCCGTGATCGCGCTCAGCGCCGGCCGCGCGGCACGCCGAAGGTCACGGTCGCGGTCTGCGTCTTGCCCTCGCGAACGAACGTGACCGTCGCCTGCGCGCCGGGCTTCTCGCGCTCGAGCACGAACATCAGATCCGCCACCGAGCCAACCTCGGTGGTGCCGATGTGGATGATCCGATCGCCGCCGCGCAGGCCGGCCTTGGCCGCCGGGCCCTCGGGCACCACGTCGGAGAGCACGACGCCCTTGGGCTGGTTGGGCTCCTCGCTGTACGAGGGCACGGTGCCGAGCGAGGCGCCGCGGCGGCGGACGTGGCCGCCGAGCAAAGTAAAGGGCGGCGCCATAACGTATCTGAGCCGGGCGTCGCGGTTCGCGACGGCGCGCGTGGTCTCGGCGGCGATCATCGCGACGCGCGCCCCGCCGGCGGCGTTGATCTTGTCGGCGTCGTCGGACGCGGTGTGGTACTCGCGGTGGCTGCCGGTGAACAGGAACACCACGGGCACCCCGGCGATGTAGAACGGCATGTGGTCCGAGGGGCCATAGCCCGAGCCGCCGATCGTGCAGTCCACCTTGGCGGCGGTGCAGATCGGCCCCATCAGGTCCTTCCACTCCTTGGCCGAGTCGCCGCCGTTGACGTGCAGCTTGTTCATCTTCATCCGGCCCACCATGTCCATGTTGATCATCGCGACGATGGGCTCCTTGGTGGGCGGGTTCTTCACGTAGTAGTTCGACCCGAGCGTGCCCATCTCCTCGCCGGAGAACGCGACGAGGTAGACGTCGCGCCGCAGCTCGCCGCGCTGGGCGGACAGGGTGCGCGCGACCTCGAGCAGCGCGGCCACGCCGGACGCGTTGTCATCCGCGCCGTTGTGGACGGCCCGCACCTTGGGATCGAGCGCGTGCTGGCCGCCCATGCCGAGGTGATCGAGGTGCGCGCCCACAACGACCACGCCGGGGAGCTTCTGGCCACCGGCGCGGATCGCGCCGACGAGGTTCGCGGTGCGGGTCCGCACCGGCTCGAGCGCCACCGTGATCTTCGCGCTGTGCGCCCCGGTGCGCAGCGACTCGGCGGCCTTGCGGGTCAGCACCACGATCGGGATCTGCGCCTCGCCCTCGGCGACCGACAGCACCGGCAGCGGCGCCTCCTCGTTCCCGGGCTCGCCGTCGTCGACCACGAGCAGCGCGACGGCGCCGTGGTTCTTCGCGACGAACGCCTTGTAGCGCAGGTCGCCGAGCCGGTTGGCGTCGCGCGGCTCGAGCTTGGCGCCCGGCGGCACGAACCGATGGACGAGCGCGATCTTGCCGCGCACGTTCTTGCCCTTGTACTCGTCGAGCTTGGCCTCGGCATCCACGATGCCCCAGCCCACCGCGACGATCCCGGCGCTCGCCCGGCCGCTCTTCGAGACGGCGAGCGGGGTCAGCTGATCCGCGGCGACCGGCTTGCCATCGATCGCCACGGCGGTGTCGCCGCCGCGGCGCACCTCGGTGGTGACCTCGAACGCCTGCCGCCACTCGGGCACGCCAGGCTCGACGCCGAGCTCGGCGAGCTGCGCCTGCACCTTGGCCATCGCGTCGTCGAGGCCGCGGGTGCCGACGCCGCGGCCCTCGCGCGCGTCGTCGGCGAGGTAGCGCACGTCGGCGGCGAACCGCTCGGCGGCCGCGGTCTCGGGCGCGCTCGCGGTGCGCGGCGCGTCCACCCACTCGGCGACGAACACGTTGGTGTCGTGCTTGCCCGCGGGCCCGCCGGTCGCGCGGTAGAGGTCGCCATCCTTGCCGGCGATGACGTCGCGGCGGTTCGACGAGAACGACAGCGTCTTGCCATCGGGCGAGAACACCGGGAAGCCATCGAAGCCGGGCGAGAACGTGATCTGCTCGAGGTTGCTGCCGTCGATGTCGATCGCGAACAGGTCGAACTCGGCGCTCCGCGGGTTCTTGTAGTTCGACGAGAAGATGATCCGCTTGCCGTCGGGGAAGAAGTACGGCGCGAACGACGCGCCCGGCAGGTAGGTCACCTGGCGCGCGTCGGTGCCGTCGGCGTTCGCGACGTACAGGTCCATCCTGGTCGGCTTGACCAGGTTCTGGGCGAGCAGCGCCTTGTAGTCCTCGAGCTCCTGGCCGGTGGGCCGCGACGCGCGCCACACGATCTTCGAGCAGTCGCTCGAGAAGAACGCGCCGCCGTCGTACCCGGGCAGGTGGGTGAGCTGGCGCAGGTTCTTGCCGTCGGCGTCCATGCGCCACAGCTCGAGATCGCCGCTGCGCGTCGACGTGAACACGATGCTGCCGTCGATCGGGCACACCGTGGCCTCGGCGTCGTAGCCGGCCTGCCCCGGGGTCAGGTTGACCAGCTGGCTGCCGTCCGCCTTCGCCTTGTAGATGTCGAACGCGAACAGCCCCCACAAGTAGCCCTTCGAGTTGTCCGGCGGCACCGGGCACTCGGGCGAGGTCTCGTGCGTCGACGCGTAGATGATCTCCTGGTCACCCGGCAGGAAGTACGCACACGTCGTGCGGCCCTTGCCTGTCGACACCAGGGTCGGCGCGCCGCCCTGGGCGGACAGCACCTCGATCTGATCGCACTTGTACGGCTTGCGGTTGCTCTGGAGGATCAGCCGATCGCCGCCGAACGCCCAGTACGCCTCGGCGTTGTCGCCGCCGAACGTCAGCTGGCGGACGTTCCGCAGGTGACCCTCCTCGGGGAGCCCCATGTCCTTCGCCGCGGCCGCCGGCGAAGAGCTCGCGGCCACCGGCGTGATCGGCTTCTTCGCGGGCTCGGGCGGGCAGCACCCCGCGACCACGAGCAGCAGCAACTTCGCACCCTTCATGGGTCGGAGAGTAGCGCACACCGCGCGCGATCTGCGGCCGCTGGCGACGCTAGGCGGTCTCGGTCTCGCGCTCCGACGCGGCCTCGCGCTGGGGCTCGGCCCCGGGCTCGAGCTCGTCCTCGGCGCGCCGCTGGTGGTGGTGGATCCGGACCATGCGCACGCGGCGCGGAGACGCATCGACCACCTCGATCACCGTGCCGTCGTGGACCGGCAGCCGCGCGCCCACCGGCGGGATCGCGAGCGCGAGCGACATACACAGCCCCGCGATCGTCGTGCTGTCGCGCGCGATCGGCAGCGCGGTATCGAGCAGGCGGTTGACCTTGCGGATCGGGACCCAGCCGGCGACCAGCGCGCTGTGCGCCGACTCGAGGTGCACGATCTCGTCGGGCGTGTCGTGCTCGCCGAAGATGTCGCCGACCAGCTCCTCGACCAGGTCCTCCATCGTGACCAGGCCGGCGACGCCGCCCGCCTCGTCGACCACCATCGCGATCTGGATCCGGCGCGCCTGCATCTCGCGCAGCACGACGTTGATCCGCGCCGTCACCGGCACGGTGAACACCGGGCGCACGATGTCGGAGAGCACCACGAGGCCGCGCTCCCACGCCACCGCGAGCACGTCGCGGGCGACGACGTAGCCGATCACGCGATCGAGCTCGCCCTCGTAGACCGGCATCCGGCTGTGGCCCTCCTCGAGCAGCACGCGCTGGACCTCGTCGGGGCCCGCGGTGTGTGGGATGCCGACGATCCGGTCCCTGCGCACCATCACCTCGGCCACCGCCACGTCGCCGAGCTCGAGCGCACGCGCCGCGATCTCGCTCGATTTCGGATCGAGCGAGCCGGTGCGCGCGGCCTCGACCACCAGCTGCTTGAGCTCGTCGCGCGACACCCGCGACTCGGTGAAGCTGGTGCGATCGCCGAACAGCCGGAGCACCAGGTTCGAGCACCAGGTGAGGAACCACACCAGCGGCCGCGCGATCTTCGCGAGCGCGAGCAGCGGCCGGCTGACGAAGAACGCGTAGTGATCCGAGTAGCGCAGCGCGAGCGACTTGGGGACCAGCTCGCCGAGCACGAGCGAGAGGAACGAGATCGCGATGATCACCAGCGCGAACGCGACCTGCTCGCCGCTCTTGCCGAACACCCGCTCCATCACCGGGGTCAGCGTCTGCGCGATGCTCGCGCCACCAAACGCCGCCGCGGCGCTGCCGATCACCGTGATCCCGATCTGCACGGTCGCGAGGAAGCGCTCCGGCTGATCGCGGAGCGCCTGGACGGCGAACGCGCGGCGATCCCGGCGGTTCTTGCCGTCCTGGACCTTCGAGTTCCGGACGCTGAGCAGCGCGATCTCCGCGCCTGCGAACAATCCGTTGGCCAGCACCAATGCCAGAACGATCAGCAGCTCGGTCAACACAGATCCACAAGTTAGCTTGCCGCGCTCTGCCCGTCTGGCCAGCGCGCTTTCCCGCAATATCCCGGATACTTGGAATGCGCTCGGGGATTCTCGGAGGCCGTTTCGGCGCCCGGACGTGCGAGCTTCCCCGGCCTTGGAGCGGCCCCACGCGGTCGATATAGTGACCGCGTGCTCTCGGTCGCCGATGCGATGCGCGCCGTGCTCGCTCGCGTACCGCGGCAGCCGGTAGAGATGATCCCGCTCGAGGCGGCGCGCGATCGCGTGCTCGCGGCCGACGTGATCGCCCCGCGCGCGCTGCCGGGGTTCGACAACTCGGCGATGGACGGCTACGCCGCCCGCGCCGCCGAGCTCCCGGCGACCCTGCCGATCGCACGCGTGATCGCCGCCGGGGATCCCGCCGGTCCGCCGGTGCCCGCCGGCGCCGCGGTGCGGATCTTGACCGGCGCGCCGATGCCGCCGGGGCTCGACGCCGTGGTGATCCAGGAGGACGCCGCGCTCGACGGCGGCCGGGTCGTGCTGCCCGCCGCGCGCCCCGGCGACCACGTCCGCAGGATCGGCGAGGACCTCGCGATCGGCGCGTGCGCGATCACCGCCGGCACCCGGCTGCGCCCGTGGGATCTCGGCGTGCTCGCCGGCCTCGGCATCGCCGCCGTGCCGGTCGCGCGCGCGCCCCGCGTCGCCCTGATCGCGACCGGCGACGAGCTGGTGGACGTCTCGGTCACACCCGAGCCCGGCCAGCTGGTCGACTCGTCCGCACACGCGCTCGTCGCGCTGGTCCGCGAGGCCGGTGGCACCGCCGACTACCTCGGGATCGCGAGCGACACCCTCGAGTCGCTCGCCGAGCGGTTCGCCGTGGCGGCCGGCTACGACGCCGTGATCACGACCGGCGGCGTGTCGGTCGGCGAGCGCGATCACGTGCGCGCCGCGCTCGCCTCGGCCGGCGTCTCGCTCGAGCTGTGGAAGGTCGCGATGAAGCCCGGCAAGCCGTTCTCGTTCGGGCTGCGCGCGCCGCCGTCGGCGCTCGACGAGGGCGCCCGCGCGCCGTTCTTCGGGCTGCCCGGCAACCCGGTCTCGACGGTCGTCGCGTTCGAGCTGTTCGTCCGGCCGGCGCTGCTCGCGATGCAGGGCGCCGCGATCATCGAGCGGCCGCGCGCGCCGGTCGTGCTCGAGGCGGGCTATCGCAAGGCGCCCGGGCGCGCGCACTTCCTCCGGGCGCGGGTCGAGCGGCGCGGCGATCGCCTGATCGCGCACCCTCACCCCAAGCAGGGCTCGGCGATGCAGTCGTCGCTGATCGGGAGCAACGCGCTCGTCGAGATCGCCGCCGAGGCGATCGAGATCCCGCCCGGCGGCACCACACCCGCGCTGTTGCTGGAGGCCGTATGAAGCTGGTGGTCGAGCACGCCGATCGCGTGGACCGGGCGCTCGCCCGCTACTTCCCCGACGCCGGTCGCCGCCAGCTCGCGGTGCTGTTCGACGACGGCTGCGTGCGGGTCGCCGGCAAGCGCGCGCGCAAGGGCGATCGCGTGGTCGCCGGCGACGTGATCGAGCTGTCGCGCGAGCCGGTGCGCGGCGAGGCGCTGCGCCCGGCGCCGGATCCGGACGCCGCCGCCCAGCTGGCCGTGCT
>JBQCJR010000617.1:0-4790 GCA_051952595.1 Kofleriaceae bacterium | reverse complement strand
GAGCACCGGGCGGTCCAAGGGCACGCGCGCGAGGTCGAACCACAACAGGCCGGTCTCGACGAAGTCGATCGCGATGTGGTCCTGCAGGCCGTGCGAGCTGTTCGGCTCGTTCAACCACACCTCGGTGTCGCGCAGCTCGGCGGCGTCCTCGCCGATCACGAAGGCAGGCCCGCGCGGCCCGGCCTCGCACTGCATCTCCACCAGGTTGCAGCGCTGGTCCGCCGGGCAGGCGTCGAGCGTGCTGCACGGCGCGCCGGTGGGCGGCGCGGGCGCGTAACACGCGGCGAGGATCCAGGCGGGCGCGGATCGAGCGGCGCGCATCGGCGCCGCACGATAGCAGAGCGCGCCTGCTCACCCAGGTGGGTGAGAGTGTGCATCCGCGTTCCGCGGCTGATCAATTAATCGGGTTGATCAACTTCACGTCACTGCCGCCGACGAACGCGTACGAGCCGACCGAGTAATAGCCATACACCGAGAGCCCAAACGGCAGGTCGCCCACCGCCTGGTGCCTCCCCTCCGGGAGGAGGCACGTGACCTGCTCGTACTCGACGCCGGCGACCGGGCCGATCGGTCCCTTGACGCAGCTCGAGAACTCCACGCCATCGAGCGGAACGCCGTCGAGCTTGATGTTCGCGGCGACCGGCTTGGCGAACACGGCGTAGTTGCGCTGGAACGTGCCGGGCACCAGGAACACGTAGTCGCGGCGGTGCTGCTCGGCGGCCGGGATCAGCAGCTGGCTGGGATCGCCGATGAAGCCCTGCTTGATGAACTGCTGGGGCACCAGGTACTGCGCGATCTGCACTGCCTGGCTCGCCGACAGGGTGAACCCGCGGTTGGCCATGAACGTCTTCTGCTCGCGAGCGTTCACCGTGAACTGGTCGTACGGGGCCGGCAGGTTGGTCTTGACGATCGTGCCATCAGCGCTGCCGACGACGCGCACGATGTCCTGCTCGACCCAGCTGGGATAGGTCGACCGGATCGGGCTGCGCGCGATCGCGAACTCGCGGCCGAGCGCGGTCACCGGGAACAGCTGCTCCTCGAGGTGATCGGTGCAGCACAGGTGGTCGGTCGCGGGGTCCCAGTCCGGCGGATAGTCGACGTTGTCGGCGCCGCCGAAGCCGAGGCCACGCTCGCTCGCGGTGAACACGACGATCGGCTTGTCGGATTTGATGTACGTGCCGGTGAAGTCGCCGTTCTGGCCGCCGTTGACCGCCGACGTGCAGCCGATCGCCGAGCCGACGAACTGCTCGGTCTCGAGGTTGACCACGGTGTAGCGGCCGGCCGTGAACGACAGCGTGCCGCCCTTGGGCGTCGCGGGGATCGAGAACCCGGAGTCGCCGCCGGACGCCGCGATCGCGTGGCTGGTCGTGACGGTGACGTGGGTGTCGTCGTACGGCGCGACGATCGAGATCGCGCCGTGATCGGGGACGCCGTCGGCGGGGAACCCGGTGATCCCACACGGGTTCGCGGTCATGAACCCGACCGCGATGTAGTCGCTGCCGAGCGCCTGGATCGGGATCAGCGTCGAGGCGTCGTTCGAGAACTGCTGGATGATCGGGTTGAACTGGTACACCACCGCCGGGCCGGTGGTGACCACGTGGAACGCGTGCGGCGACACGAACGTGCCCGAGCCGCCGTTGCGCACGTACGCCGCGTTCTGCCCCATCGCGCCGTCGACCTCGCGCTGCGGCAGGTCGATCCGCTGGGCGACGCGCGGCGGCACGCTCGCGCTGACCACCACCTGCTCGTTGATCGGCGCGCCGACCCGCCCGGCGTTCTTCGTCACCGTGACGGTGATCGGATAGTCATTGTTGTTCGCCACCACGATCGCGAACTGCTGCGCGGCGGCGTTCGAGATGCTCGTGGCCTCGTTGTCGAGGTCGACCGCCCAGAAGTCGCAGCCGACGTTCGAGGGCGTGTCGAGCGCGGCCTCGCACGGCGTCTTGCAGACTCCCTCCGAGCACACCTCGTCGGGGGGACACGACTCGACCAGCACCCCGCCGGTTCCATCGGCGTTGCACTGGTAGATGTCGTTGCCGCTCGGGCCGGAGCAATACGTCTGCTCCGGGACGCACACGACACAGCCGAGCTCGGGATCACACACCTGATCCGGCCCACACACCACGGCGGGATCGAAGGTCCCGTCCTCGTGGCACTGCTGATATCCGAGCGACGTGCAGATACTCGTGCAGTTCGGACCATTGTTTCTCTTGCCGGGCCCACACGTGGCGAGCACCGACAACATCGACAACGCGAATGCGACACCTGCGAGCGAACCGCTCGTGGAACGTCCGACCCTCATCGGCGCGAACCTCTCGCGCTCGATCAGGACCGGTCAAGAGGGGAGTGAGTGGTCGATTCACTTTGCACAACCTGCGCAACGCGCGCAGATCGCGCATCCGGGTTTCTAGGGGATCACAGGCCGTCCGTGCTCGGGACATCCTCGACGACGTCGCGGTCCGCGAACGCGCACCACGCGAGGAGCTCGAGCAGATATCCCTCCGCGGCGCGGATCTCGCCGGCAGCGACGGACATGGACGCCATCCACGACAGCGTCTTGGCGCGCGGCCGGAGATCCTGATCGGAGGCCTGGGCGGCCGACGAGGTCGTTGGTTCCAGCATGACGGGGGTCAATTCATGGTTGATGCCAAGTCCGCCGAAACCATGCCTCGACTCGCCTCAATCATCCCGCGCAGTTGGGCTCCCATCGTTTCGAGCGCACGCGCACGCGGGCGCCGTCGCACGGCGAATTGCTCTCCACGAGGCGAACGAGGCTCGTCAGGCGCGAACGAGCACCGAGACGGGGAACGTGCGCCAGGCGTCGGCGAGCGCCACCGCGTTCTCGTGCTCGCGATCCACGAGGACATCGCGCCAGATCCCGGGCGGAAGGACGAGCCGGGTGTCGCGCCAGCCGTCGGCGCGCGCGCCGAGCCGCGGAACGATCGCGACGACCGAGCCGGCCGCGGCGACGCGCGCGAACGCGAACACCCGATCCGCGTGCGCTCCGGCCGCGACGAGCGCTCGATACTCCCCGTCGAACAGCGCGGGGGAGGCGCGCCGCAGCGCGAGCACGCGCCGGATCGTCCACAGCTTGGCGGCTCCGAGGTCGCCGCCGCGCGGGGCGTGGTCGAGCTCGTGGAGCAGGCGCCGGCGCGCTGCGAGATCCACGGGCCGCCGGTTGTCGGGATCGACGAGGCTGTCGTCGCGCAGCTCGCTGCCCTGGTACACGTCGGGGATTCCCGGGGCGACGAGCTTCACCACCAGCAGCGCGAGCGAGTTGCGATCGCCGTGGGGGCGCAGCTCGAGCGCGAACCGCGCGATCTCGTCGATCAGCCCGCGATCGGCGTAGACCCCGGCGAGCCAGCGCGTGCGCGCGGCCTCGTACGCCGGATCGGGCCGGCGCCAAGACGTGCGCAGCCGGGCCTCGCGCGTCGCCTTCTCGGCGAACCGCTGCGCGCGCTCGAGCGGCAGCGGCCACGCGCCCACCAGGCTCTGCCACATCGCGTACTCGAGCACCCGATCCGGCTCCACGCTGCCCCACCCGGCCGCGGCGCGCTCGCCCCACCGCGCGACCGCCGCGGCCCACGCCTCGGGCAGCTCTGAGATCGTCGCGATCCGCATCCGCACATCCTCGCTGCGCTTGGTGTCGTGCGTCGACGTCGCGAGCAGCGAGCGCGGCGGCCCCGCGGCGAGCCGGCGGTGGAGCTCCGCGGGGTCGATCCCGAACGCGATGAGGTGACTGCCGACCTCGCACCGCGAGAGCAGCCGGACCTGCCGGTACGACAGGGTGTCCTCGTCGCCCTTGGCGACCACCGGCCCCGAGATCTGCTGGGTCGCACGCGCGAGCTCGAGCGCCTCGGGGCCGGGCAGCTCGAAGCCGAGCGCCGCGTCGAGGAAGCCGAGCAGGTCGCGATCCAGCTCGGGCCGCGCGCGCCCCGCCGCCGCGACCGCCCGCGCGATCCGCGCGCGATCGAGCCCGGTGGCGTCGGCGGGCCCCTCGCCGAGGTAGGTCCGGTAGGTCGCGTAGCCGGCGAGGATCTCGGCGAGCGCGGTCTCGATCTCCGGGCGCGTGTAGTCGCGGCACGCGGGGCTGGTCGCACACGCGCGCGCCGCGAGCTCGGTGAGCCGCGCGAGCTCGCTGTGCAGCGCGTCGCTCATCACCTCGAGCCGCGCGGCGCGCGACGCGGACACCGGATCGAAGGCGGCGCCGGTGTACGCCTCGAACGCGCGGGTCAGCGCCGGCTCGCCCTCGGGATCGAGGAACAGCCGGCCGGCGTGATCGAGGAAGTCGTAGCCGCTCGTCCCATCGATCGGCCAGCTCCCCGGCAGCCGCTCGCCATCGCCGAGCACCTTCTCGACCAGGAGCCAGCCCTCGGGCGCCGCCTCGTGCACCCGCCGCAGGTACGCCGCGGGCGCGCGCTGGCCATCGATGTGGTCGACCCGCACGCCGTCGATCGAACCATCGGCGAGCCACTCGAAGATCCGGTGATGGCTGACCTCGAACACGTCCGGATCCTCGGTGCGGATCCCGACCAGCGTCGCGATATCGAAGAACCGCCGGTACGGCAGCTGATCCGCCGCGACGCTCCAGTGCGCGAGCCGGTAGTTCTGGAACTCGAGCACCGCGTCGAGCGCGACCGGATCGGCGTTGATCGCGGCGAGCTCGTCCTCGATCGCGCGCCCGAACGCCGGCTCGGCGCGCGCGCGCACGCGCAGCCGGCGCAGCAGCACCGCCTTGTAGAGGTGGCGGCGCCGCCGGGGGTCGGGGGCGTGGTCGTGCGACGATGGCA
>JBQCJR010000616.1:0-2720 GCA_051952595.1 Kofleriaceae bacterium | reverse complement strand
GGTCCACGGCACCGCGCCGGACATCGCCGGCAAGGGGATCGCGAACCCGACCGGCCTCATGCTCTCGGCCTGCATGCTGCTCGATCACATCGGGCAGAACGAGGCCGCGGCGCGGCTGCGCAAGGGCGTCTACGCGGCGCTCGCCGAGCCGGCGACCCGGACCGGCGATCTGGGCGGTCAGTCGAACACCGCTCATTACACCTACGCTTTGATCCGGCTGATGAAGTGAGGCGCTTGGTCAGTCGACCGTGATAGTCTACAGCTGCTGGAACCGCGTGAACAGGCGCTCGATCGCGCCGGCCGGCGCGTAGCCGAGCGCGGCCACGGCCTCGCCGAGCCGGACGCCCGGGACCCGGTCCTGCATCTGGAGCGCGCGAAACAGCTGGAACCGGTCGAGCACGCCCTGGTCCACGAGGTACTCGCCGAACGTGACCTCCTGGAGGCCGTCCTCGAGCACTTCGATGCCCTGCGACGAGTACTCGAAGTAGTGCCGCAGGTCGTCCCGGTTCTTGGCGTTCGCGTACCCGGGCTTCAAGACGAACGACGACGTGCCCTGCATGGTGCTCGACGACGATGAAGCAGGGGACGTGCCAGCGGTGGTGCGGCTGCGATCCAACGGGTTGCGGCCCGCGCGGCTGGAGCGCGGCAACCCCAGTAGCCGGTAGCGGAAGCTCGAGGCGCCGACCGCACTTGGCGAACCGGCCTCGGTCGTGTCACAGGTGTCCGATGTCGAGGCGCTGGTCGCTCCTCTGGTTCACGGTGGTCGCGGTGGGGATGGCGGCCATGGCCGGCTGTCGAGGCGACGGGCGCAGCCCGGATCGCGTGCCGCCGGCTCCGGATCCAAATCGCGGGCACGCGGGCGGCGGCTCGGCAGGTGCCGGCTCGTCGGGCGGCGGTTCGGCAGGCGTGGATTCGGCGAGCCCCGGCCGGTCGGGCGCCGGCACGGCAGGCGTGGACTCGGTGGGCGGCGGCTCGTCGGGCGGAGGCTCGGCAGGCGTGGGCTCGGCGAGCGCCGGCTCGGCGGTCGCGGCGCCGGCCGGAGAGCGCACCCCGGGCGCCGCCGTGCCGCCGCCTGGATCGGCCGCCCTGGTCCCGGTGCCCGCCGAGCTGGCCGCCAAGATCGAGCTCCGCCCGTTCGTGCGCGGCCTGTCGCGCCCGGTGCTGCTCACGTTTGCGCCCGGCGATGCGCGCCGGCGGCTGTTCGTGCTCGAGCAGCACGTGGGCCGGATCCGGATCGTCGAGAACGGCAAGCTACGCGAGCGGCCGTTCCTGCGCATCGGCGGCCTGTCGACCGGCAACGAGCAGGGGCTGCTCGGCCTCGCGTTCCACCCGCGGTTCGCCGAGAACGGCAAGCTCTACGTCAACTACACCTCGGCCAACGACGCCACGCACATCGTCGAGTACCAGGTCAGCAAGACCGATCCGGACCTCGTCGATCCGACCACCCGGCGCGAGATCATCGAGATCGCGCAGCCGTACTCGAACCACAACGGCGGCCACCTGATGTTCGGCCCCGACGGCAAGCTGTACGCCGGCCTCGGCGACGGCGGCTCGGCGGGCGATCCCCATCGCGCCGGCCAGAACCCCGACGTGCTGCTCGCCAAGATGCTGCGGTTCGACGTCGACGCAGCCAAACCTGCGCCGGAGATCCTGCACCGAGGCCTGCGCAACCCGTGGCGGTTCTGGTTCGACGGCAAGACCGGCGACCTGTACATCGCCGACGTGGGCCAGAACGCGTGGGAGTCCGTGTTCGCGGTGCGCGGCACCGGCGGCGCGAAGCACAACTTCGGCTGGAACGTCGTCGAGGGGAACCACTGCTACGGCGCGAAGACCTGCGATCGGACCGGGTTCACCCCGCCTGTCGCCGAGTACTCGCACGACGCGGGTTGCTCGATCACCGGCGGCGCCACGTATCGCGGCAAGGCGCTCCCGATGCTCGACGGTCGCTACTTCTACGCCGACTACTGCACCGGCCTGCTGCGCAGCTTCGTGTGGACCCACGATCCCTCCTCGCCAACCGCGCCGGGTTGGATCCGCGAGCACTGGGACTGGAAGGCGGCGCTCGATCGCCAGGGCGTGCTGTCCCAGGTCTCGTCGTTCGGCGTCGACCACGACGGCGAGCTCTACGTGACCCTGCTGACCGGCGCGATCTACCAGCTCGCGCCGCGCCGCTGAGCTGCGACCCGCGCTGCGGCGCGCGGGCGACACCCGCCACCTGCTGTTGTCAGGTCGCGCGCGGCGGCGGCGGTCCCGGCGCGTAGCGTGGTGCGATGCCGCGCCGGAGCTACGCGTCGATGGTCCTGATCGGAGTGGTCTGCGCGAGCTGTGGCTCGCGACCCTCGTTCCGCTACCGCGCGCCGCCGTGGCCCGGCGATGCGCGGGTGGGGCTCGGCTCGCAGGGCGCCGCCGACGTGCTGCGCTCCACGTACCGGGCGTATGCCGAGCGTCCGGCGCCGCCGGTGAGCCTGGTGCCCACCGATGGCAGCGAGCTGGCGCTGCGCGCGCTCGACGCGCGGGTCTCGATCGAGGGGCCGCTCGCCCACACCGAGCTGCGGTTCCGGTTCCGTAACACCGAGCCCCGGGTCCGCGAGGGTCGGTTCACGCTGACCCTGCCGGACGGCGCGGCGGTCGGGCGGTTCGCGATGAAGATCGACGGCGCGTGGCGCGAGGCGCGGGTGGTCTCGCGCGAGCAGGGTCGCCGTGTCTACGAGACGTTCCTG
>JBQCJR010000615.1:0-6400 GCA_051952595.1 Kofleriaceae bacterium | reverse complement strand
TGGGCGCGCCCCACACCGAGCAGATCGTGGCGTGGGCCGCCGCCGCGCCCTCGCGACCGCTGGTCGCGATCGAGGCCACCGATCACGTCGTGCACGTGCCGCTGGTCCAGGCGGTGATGACGACCGGCTCGGCGATCGCCGTCGACGAACGAGGCGCGTTCGGCGGCGCGATCTGGGCCGAGCTCGGCCGCCGAGGCGCGTTGATCGCGGCGTCGACGAGCGCGGCCTCGCTCGCCTCGCTCGCCGCCGCGTGGCGCACCGAGGGCGTGCCCACCGCGGCCTACGGCGAGCTGTCGCGCCATCCCGCGCGCACCGCCGAGGAGCGCCGCGAGGCCGTGCACTTCCTGTTCGGGCTGATCCGCAAGTCGCAGGACTCGTGGTTGGTCCGCACGATCAACCGCAAGGTGTCGTACCCGTTCACGCGGCTGCTGCTCCCGATCACCGCGCTGACGCCGAACATGATCTCGATCATCGTGTTCCTGATCGGCGCGTTCGGCTGCCTGGTGTTGACCACGCCCACCTACGAGGCCGCCGTGGTGGGCACCGGATTGCTGCTGTTCGCCGGCTACCTCGATGGCTGCGACGGCGAGGTCGCGCGGATCCGGCTCGAGAGCAGCAAGCTCGGCGCGTGGATCGACACGATGGCCGACGAGGCGACCACGGTGCTCAGCCTGATCTGCGTAGGCATCCACGCCTACCGGCTGCACCCCTCGACCTGGCTCGCCTGGGTCGTCGCGATCGCCGCGGTGATGGCGGTGATCTCGGTGCTCTCGATCTACTACTACCTGCTGACCAGCGGCGGATCCGGCAACAGCCAGGACTACCCGACGACGAACCCGATCCTGAACGTGCTCCGCTACATCATCCGGCGCGAGGCGATCAACCTCGGCTCGTTCGTGCTGTGCGTGTTCGGCCAGATCCTCGTGCTCTACGTGATCCTCGCGGTCGGCGCGGCGGTCTCGTCGTCGGTGCTGGTGACGCAGCAGATCCTGCGCACGCGGGCGCGCCGCACCGCCGAGCCCACGCAGGCCGGCTGAGCACGGCGGCGGCCGGCATCACAGCGGCCACACGCGCTGCTCGCCAGCGAGATCTTCGCTGAACACCCAGCGGCCGTCGGGCGAGACCTCGATCCGCGACACCGGATCGCGATGCAGAGTCTCGCGCCTCGCCGGGGCGCTCGCGTTGCTGACCGAGCGGATCACGATCTCCCCGTCGTCGAAGCCGAACAGCACGCTCGCGCCGTCCGGCGTGAACGCGATCGGACCACTCGGAACGCGCGACAGGGGCCACGAGCGCCCGGGCGGGCGCACCCCGTCAAAGCGTGCATGCCACCGGCGCCACGGCACCCGGCCGAGCTTCCAGACCTCGGCGAAGTACTCGCGGATGCACCGACCATTGCGCTTCGTGCACGCGAGATCGTAGTTGCGGCCGGGCTCGCCGGGCGGAAACTCGTCGACGCGGCGCCACCACAGCGCGAGGTGCTCCCCCGTAGGCGACACCGCGACCTCCCAGTACTCGTGCGCGAAATCCGGATGCTGTCGGCCGAACGGCGGAGCGCCCGGATCCAGGCTCGCGAGTTGCGCGCCGGTCACCGGATCGAAGACCGCGATCGCGCGCATCGTGGCGGCGACGACGAGCCCACCCTCGATGCGCCAGCACGGATCGGTGCGCTCGAGCAGATCCGCGCCGTTGGGCTGCGTCGGCACGAGCGAGAACGTGCGCGCTCCACCCTTGGGGGTCCAGACGCGCAGCGTCGGCGCGCAGGGGGCCTTCCAGCGGTGAGCCGGTAGCAGCTCGTGCGGGCGACTCGGCTCCGCCGCGATCACGTCGCCGGACGGCGAGCGAGAGATCCAGGTCGCCCAGCTCGGCGCGCCAGGAGCAGGGGGCGCGCTCGCAGGGGCGGGGCTGCGCTCGAGGGACGGCAGCGCGATCTGCTCGGCGACGCCGTCGCGCTCGGAGAGGAACGCGTTCGCCGCCCATCCGCGAAACCGCGACGGCGCTGAATATCTCCGCTCCCCCGTGGCGAGGTCGTACACGTGCAGGGCGCCCTCGCCCTCCAGACCATACGCGATCACCTCGTCACGGCTCCCGAACGCCAGGCGCCCCACGATCTCGTTCGTCGGGGCCGCGATCGAGTGGAGCTCCGCGCCCGTGTAGCTATCCCGCACCATCACGTGGTTGCCGTAGGACATCGCGAACAGGCGCCCCGACGGTGAGATCGCCAGCTCGACGAACCGCGCCGTCACGAGCTCCGACAGCTGACCGGTCGCGAGGTCCAGGCGCGACACGGCGTTGTCATCGGCGACGATCGCCACCCGCGCGCGCCGCGCGACGCGTGCACGTCTCCAGCGCGTCGGCGCCTTCGCCACGACCGTGACCTTGCTCCCGTAGTCCCAGCGCAGCAGCGCACCATCGCCGAGCCAGTCGAGCCCCGTGGCACCGGCGGCGACACCCAGCGTCACCATCGTCAGCGGCTTCGAGGCGCTCGCACGGGACTGCTTGGTCACGAGATCGATGATGGACAAACCAGCGTAGTCCATCACGAGGCCACCACGTGCGAACGCGCGAGGAGTGCCCTCGCCCGCGTCGAACGAGACGTGTTCGAACGGTGTCTGCACCACAGACGTGTGCTCGAGGTTGCCGGCCGCGATCCACGTCGCGTCGTCGGAGACGACCAGCGACTTCGCATCGACCGCGGCTCGCTGGACGAGCTCTCCGCTATCGAGGTCGAAGATCTTCACGACGCCCCGATCGATCGCGAACGCGCGGCCTCCGCGGAGCTCCAGCTCACCGAATCGCTCGACGATCCGCATGCGCGGTCGCCCGAGCTCGAGCACCTCGCCGCCGGCCGAGGTCTTCGCGCTCGCAACGCGGATATCCATGGCTGGGATCGCGGTGGCTGTCTCGACGGCATCGCGCGTGACCGGCATCGCGTCGGCGGGCGGCGGCGAAGCCGGCCCACGCGGCTCTCCGCGGTTGCCACAGGCAACACCGACGAGCGCCACATAGATCCACCGGCTCATGGCTTCTTCTTTGCGTCGCCCCGCGGAGCCGGCTTCGCGAGCTTCGGACCTTCCGGGCTGTAGGTGTCTTCGTTCATGTTCTCCCACGACCGACCGCCGGGCACCACATCGTAGCCCTCGACGAAGTCGTAGTGGTGGGTATCGAGGAACGTCGCTCCCGGTGCGAACCCGAAACGCGCGAGGGTCTCGACGGTATCCACATTCAGGAGCTCCTTCTTCGCCCCCGGGGTCGCGGTCTGCTGGCCATCGTCGTGGACGAAGCCTCTCTCCAGGAGCTGCATGACCGAAGGGTCCCTCACGGTATCCTTGGTCCCGAACGTGCCGTCCGGCTTCTTC
Organism: Kofleriaceae bacterium; assembly: GCA_051952595.1. GTDB lineage: Bacteria > Myxococcota_A > Polyangia > Haliangiales > Haliangiaceae > JABFXX01. Next base: position 3,041 of record JBQCJR010000615.1, on the reverse strand, counting down.
AAGATGTCGCCGAACACGCGACTCGGATCACCGAGCTTTGCCAGCAAGGCCTCGCGGATCTCGATGCCACCGGTCGCGTTCTTCAGGTTCGTCCGCGACGCTTCCGCGCGCGTCGACAACTCGGCGGAGAGCGCGTCCTTGTAGGTTCTGGCGTTCTTGGTGGGCCTGAAATCGGCGCGCGATGTCAGCTCGTGATCCGCCGCAAACGCTTCGAGATCGGCGTCTGGCACCGCCTTCAGCGCCTTCCGCTCGTCTGCGATGAGCTTGCCGTTGTCCTGCTCGAACGACTGCGAGATCCGGTCATCACGGTTCTCGGTCTTCAGCGTCGTGGTCCATGGCTTGAACGCCTCTTTCATGGCCTCCGCCACGCTCGTCTCGGCCTCGTTGACGCTCCTTTCGAGCCTCTCTAGCTCCTGGAGCTTGTCCTGCGGCCCGGCGCTCTTGATGTCTTTCCGAAGCTCCGCGATGCGGGCCTCGTCCTGCTTCTGCTGGTAGTACAGCTCGCGCGCGGCGCGCAGCGCGTCCATGGACGCCTCCGGGAGCGCGTTCTGGAACCGCCTGGACGTCTCCGACATCTCGAGGAACTGCTCGCGCACGTCCTTCGCCGTCTGCTCGTCCTTCGCGTCGACCTGGTTCGCGACCGTGTGCTGTCCGAGCCGCTTGATCCGCGCGTCGCCGGAGACGTTGTCGCGCGCGAGGTTCATCTGCGCGCGGCCTCGCTTCCCGGTGGTCAGATCGCCGCCGAACTTCTCCAGCATGTAAGCCGTCGTCCGGAACGGCTCCGAGCCCTTGCGCCCCTGGATGTTCGGGGAACCGTACGCCCGGAGATCGATCGACAGGCCAAGCGCGTGGCCCAGCATCCCGATGCCCTTGCGGTCCTGGTGGAGTCCGCGCATGGTCTGCGCGACCGTCGTCGTCGGCAGCGTGAACCCTTTGTGGTCCGCTTCGAACTTCGTGCGGGCGAGGCGATAGCGATCGGCGGCGCTCTTCGCGAGCCACATGTCCTTGCCCTGGTCGACCTCCTCGATGCTCTGGTAGTGCCTCTTCGCGGCGTTCAGATCACCGCGAAACACCGAGCGGTTCCACTCCCGGAAGTTCTTCCGCGCCGCGGTCTTGCCCGCGTCGATCGCGACGCCCTTCGTCGTCGGCTTGTCGACGGCCGATTGGTTCGGCGTGGTGCGCGTGGCCTTCTGGCGCTCGATGGCGGCGAGCTCCGCTTCCTTCTGCGCGCGCTTCGCCCGCCACGTCGCCGCCGCCTGCTGATACGAGGGATGGTCCTTGGGCCTCGCGACCTTGTTCTTCGCCAGCTCCTTGCGGAGCTTCTCGAGCTCGGCGTCGCGCTCCTTGTCGAGCTTCTTCAGCGCCGGATCCCGGGCGACGCGCTGCGCGACCCGCTTCTCCTCGCGACCCTCGTTCGCGAACTCGACGTCGACGCTGTCCCTCACGTGCGGCGGCAGCTTGTCCATCCACTCGAGCTCGAGGTTCTTCCTCGCATCGGGCGCGTCGACGTCCCTCCACGGCGTCTTCGGCGTGGGCGCTGGCGCTGGATCCGGCGCCGGTGACGGCGAGGGCGCTCGCGTGGGTGCCGCCTGCTTCGGTCGCGTCGCGTCCGCAAGCAACGTTGGCTCGACGCCGAGCTTCTGATCGAGCGGGTCATCGACGTAGTGACCGAACGCATCGAGCACATCGTCCGGAGCGCCACCGCCAAGCGACGGATCGAGCTCCGCGGCCGGCGCGACCGGCTCGGTGGGCTGCTCCAGCGCCGGCGCGCTCCGCTCGACCTTGGTAGGAAACGCCAGCTCCTCCTCGTCCCTCCACACGACGAGGATCGTACACCACCGGCCGTGCTACCGGCGCCGGGCGAGCAGCGCCGGCGCGATCAGCAGCGCGACCGCGAGGCACGCGATCTCGCCGAGGATCGCGGCGAGGCCAAACGCGCGGACGCCTCCGTTCGAGGACAAGAGCAGCGAGCCGTAGCCCACCGTGGTGGTGTACGAGCACATCACGACCGCGCCGCCGGTGGTCGCCAGCAGCGCGCGTGGGCCGAGCGAGGGCTCGTCGCGATCGCGCGCCGCGAGGTTGATCGCGTAGTCGATCCCGATGCCGATCGTGATCGGCAGGGCGATCAGATCGAGGAAGTGGACCTTGAGCCCGGCGACCGCGCACAGCGCGATCATTACGACGACGCCGGCGACCCCGCAGCCCAGGGTGATCGCGCCGTGGCGGCGCAGCCCGACCACGAGCCACACCGCGAGGATCGAGCCGAGCAGCGCGACCGCGATCATCAGCGGCGCGTCGTGCTCCATCGATTCGACGATGTCCGCGATCACCAGCGGCTCGCCGGCGATCACCACGCCGGGCGGCAGCGGCAGCGCGCGCACCTCCTCGGCGAACGCGATCCGGTCATCGACGTTCCAGGTCTGGAACCGCGGCGAGCCCTTCACGTAGATCAGCCGCCCGACGGTGCCGTCCTGCTCGACGAACGGGCGCAGCAGATCGCCCGGCGCCTCGCGATCCGTGATCGGGCGCAGATCCGCCGGTGGCGTGAGCCGCGCCAGCCGCTCGCGATCCGCCGGCTCGAGCGTGGACAGCGCCGGATCCGCCAGCAGCTCGCGGATCTGGGCGAGCACGGCGAGCTTGGCCTCCTGGTCGGGCGGGACCAGGTCGTCGATGCTCTTGATGTCGACGAACAGCTTGCGATCCGCCGGGCGGGCGGCCTCGAGCTCGCGCAGCTTGGCGACCAGGCCGGGCACCTCGGCGCGATCGCGCACGCCGATCGCGAGCTGGTACGAGTGCCCGCCGAGCACCTTGCGGTCGAACCGCGCCGACATCCGCGCGTCGATCGCGCGCTGGTCGCGGATCAGCGCGCCGTCGGCCTGGAGGTCGCGCCAGTCCTTCTCGAACGGATCGTCGATCAAATAGTGCACGGTGACCGCGAGCCCGGCCGCGGTGATCAGCGCGCCGGTGGCGAGCACCCAGCCGATCCGCCGCGGAGCGAGCCGCGCGATCCACGCGCCGAGCCGCGGCGGGCGGGTGCGGCG
>JBQCJR010000614.1:0-6136 GCA_051952595.1 Kofleriaceae bacterium | reverse complement strand
ATCGCTCGACGAGCTCGCGATCGGCGGGCTGGTGATGCGCGACCTGGAGGCGCGGGTGCGCGGCGGCGCGGGCGAGCTGCGCGCGTGCGTGACCGGGCGTGCGTCACACGCGACCGGCGAGGCGTGTAGCTCGCTGCCTGGATCCGCCGCGGAGCTGGCCGCGCTGACCGCGGCCGACGTGACGTGGTCCGTGCGGGAGGCCGACGCGCGGGTGCCGTGGACCGGGCAGGGCCGCGGTCGCCTGGTGTGGTCGAGCGGGCCGCGGCTCCACGACGGCCGGATCGAGATCGCGGTGCCGGTGCGCACGATCGGGATCGCGACCGTCGAGGAGGCGCGGCTGGTCGCCGACGTCGAGGGCGATCCGGACCGGCTCGAGCTGCGCGGCGAGGCGCGTGCGGCCCGCGCGGCGATCCGCGACGATCACGCCACGATCCACGTCCGCGACGTGGTGCTGCCGTTCGAGGTCCACGGCCGCTACGCCGGGGGCGCGCTCCAGCTCGCCACGGATCACCCGATCGTGGTGCGCGCCGAGGACGTGCGCATGGCCGGCGAGCCGCTGCGCGTGACCCGGCCCGAGGTGGTGCTGCGCGAGGGCGGCGAGCCGCCGTTCGTGGTCGGCGGGCGCAACGCGTGGCCGGATCGGCTGCGCTGGCGCGCCGCGGAGGTGCGAGGGGGCACCTCGCAGCTGCGCACGCTCACCGGCACGATCGCCACCCGCGGCGGCAAGCTCGGCGTGGCGCGGTGGTCCGCCGCGACGGCGCAGTGGCGCACCGCGCACGCGCTCCGCCCGACCGGCACGTTCGACCTGTCGCGCGGACGCCGCGGCGTGGTGACCTGGCGCGCGCCCGCGGCCGAGTGGCGGCGCGCGCAGATCTCCGAGCCCTCCGGCCGCCTCGATCTGGGCACGATGCGCGGGCGCGTGGCGTGGGCCGCGGTGCGTGGACCGTACGCGCTCGCGATCGGGCGCGGCGAGGTCACCTATCGCAGCGGCCGCGAGCAGGTGCGGATCGAGTCCGGGCGCGCCGACGCGCTGGGCGGCTCGCTGCTCGTCGAGCCGTTCGACGCGCGGCTCGACGCCGGGTCGAGCATGGTCGTGCACGCGCGGCGGCTCCAGCTCGCCCAGGTCGCCCGGGCGGTCGGCCGCGGCCGGCTCGAGGGCTCGGGCCTGGTCGATGGCTCGTTCGCGGTGCAGTTCGATCAGGTCGACGTCGCGGTGACCGCCGCGGCGTTCGAGGCCCGGCCGCGCGCGCGGCTCCGGGTGCGCGACGCGGCGTGGCGCAAGCGCGCGGCCGCGGCGGCGCGTGCCTCGGCGAACAAGGCCGCGCTCCACACCCGGATCGTCGGCGCGCTCTCCGAGCTCGATTGCGCGCGGCTCGCCGCGGTGCTCGGCCCTGCGGGCGCCGATCCGGACCTCACGCTCTCGATCCGCGGGCGCGGCGTGCGCGTGCCCCAGGAGCTCGATCTCTCGATCCGCGTGCGTGGTGTGCGCGCGGCTGCTCGGACCCTTCACCGCTACTAGGAGATGACATGCATCGGTTCTCGCTCGTTCTGTTCGTCGCCATCGCCGGCACCGCTTGTGTCCATCAGGTGCAAGTCGCCCCGGTCAAGGTCGAGCCGATCCACATGACGATCGACGTCAACCTGCGCAATGGCGACGGCGGCAACGACGTCGAGAGCGAGGCGACCCAGGACGCCGAGAACACCGCGCACATCCAGCGCCGGGGGCGCTAGCCGTGCTCCGCGCGCCGGTGCGCGAGCGCCTGGCACACCAGCGCGACCGCGCCGCGCGCATCGCGCAGCACGTCCTCCGCGAGCACCCGGACCACCAGGAGGCCGTGGGTCTGCATCAGCAGGTCCTTGCGGCGATCGCGCCGGTAGCGCTCCGGGTCGCCGAAGTGATGGATGCCGTCGATCTCGATCGCGATCCGATCGGCGCGCGACAGTAGATCGACCTCGGCGGCGCGCGGTCCGAACCGCACCGAGAGCGACTCGTTGAGCCGGAACCGCCCCGCGGTCGCGCGCGTCGCCTCGAGCGCCTCGAACAGCAGCGCCTCGGCGGCGCTGCGCGCGTCGAGCGCGAGCAGCGCGCGCTCCGCGACCGGCGCGGCGGGTGCGCCGGGCTCGTCGATCGGCGTGAGCCCCTCGTCGACCATCGCGGCCAGCCGATCGCCGCGGTTCGCCCGCCACGCGGCGAGCTCGCTCGCGCGCGCGAGCACCGCGATCGGCGTGGTGGGCTGCGCGGTCGCGCGCTGGACCGCCTCGCGCAGGCTCGGCTCGAGCTCGCCATCGAGCAGCGCGCCGGACAGCTCGGCGAGCGCGAGCCAGCGATCCCAGAGCGCGCGCGCGTGCGCGCCACCGACGAGCACCGTGACCCGCGGCGTGCCGTGGATCCGGACCCACTGATCGCGCGCGAGGCGGCGGAGCACCGGGTCGCTCATCGCCGTGGATCATCGCACCTCGAGCGATCGTTGCCCACATGTTCGCCGATTGCGCCGCCGGCGAGCGTGGGCGATGCTCGGGACCTCGCGCCGCCGACTCGGCGCGCAGCTGCAGGCGAGCCCCCGGTTCGCCGCGCGAAAGGAAGCGAAATGCGTCGATCCACAGCGCTTGCATTGGTCTATGGCGCGCTGGTGCTGACCAGCTGCAAGAAGGCCGAGGACCCACCCGCGGCCCGGGAGTCACCCGCGGCGCCGGGAGCATCGGGCACGGCCACCGCGGGAGCGCCGGCCCCCGAGTCCGCCAAGCCCGCCGCGCCCGCGTCGGCGGTGCCGGACGTCGGCGTGGCGGCCGGTGGGATCCAGCGCGACGCCGACGAGGGCGCCGCCGCGGTGGTCCAGTCCGCCGAGGGCACCGTCGAGGTGCGGCGCGTCGGCGAGGCCGAGTGGAAGGCCGCGCCGGCCAAGACCTCATTGTACGCCGGGGACGTGATCCGCACGGGCGATCAGTCCGCGGCGACGCTCGCGCTCGCTGACCAGAGCGTGGTCGAGGTCGCCGAGGTCAGCTCGGTCGCGATCGGCAGCCGGCTCGGCACCGCGGATCCGGCGTCGAGCGCCGCCGTGCTCGCCGGGCTCGCGCGGTTCACCGTCGCATCGCGCGCACCCGGCGAGGGCCCGTTCCGCGTGTACACGCCGGCCGGCATGATCGTCACCAAGGGCACGGTGTACGGCGTCGGCGTCGCGGCCTCCGGCGAAGCGCGCGTCGGCGTCGAGTCGGGCGCGGTCGACGTGATCGGCCTCGCCGCGGTCGACGCCGCGCCGATCGGCGTCGAGGGCGGATCGGTGGTCTCGCTCGCCGCCGCGGGCACCGTCGGCGCGCCCGCGCCGTGGCCGAGCGATGACTGGGGCCCGTGGCGCGACGAGGCCGATGCCCGGCTCGAGATCGGCGCGGCGCTCGACGCACACGGCGCGGCGCTCGCCGATCTCGATGGCTCGCTGCGCGCCGCGTACGCCGATCTCGACGCCACCGCGACCTCGGTCGCGCAGTTCGAGACCGCCGCCGCCGCGAGCGCCGATGCGCAGGATCCCGCGTCGTACCAGGCCCAGCTCCCCGAGGGCGCCGCGACGATCGACGCCTCGTTCGCGGTCGCCGGGCGCGCCGAGGCGCTGACCTGGGCGTACGCCGGGCGCGCCGCGCTCGCCCACGATCTGTACGTGCGCCACCCCGCGCCGCTCGAGGCGCGGTGGACGGTGATCGGCCCACGCGTCGACGCCGCGGTGCTGTGGCCCAAGCGCTTCGAGGTCACCGCGACCGGCTACCTCGAGCCGCTGCGCGTCCAGTACTACGTCCACCACCCGCGCGGCCGCGTGCACGCGCCGCTGGTCGGCGTCGCGGTGCCGGAGTTCTACGCGAGCGTCGAGCCGCCCGCGATCGAGCCGCCGCAGATCCGGGCGCGCGTGAAGACCCCGGTGTGGGTCGCGCCGCCGATCCAGTACGAGCCCTCGCCGCGCCCGGTGTGGATCGCCGCGCCGTCGGTCGACTGGAGCGCGCGGCTCGCCGTGCACGCCGCGCCGCCGCGCGCGCAGGTCGGATGGTACGTGCGGCCGCCGACGCTCAAGGCGAACGTGCTGGTCGGCGCGCCGCCGAGCGCGCGCTACGTGGCGCGGCTCCAGGTCGCGGCGCCCGCGCCTCGCGCGTCGATCCGCGCCGGCTGGCGCGTGCCGGTGGGCATGAAGATCCGGGTCGGCGCGCCCGATCTCGCGGCCGGCGCGCGGGCGCGCGTGGGGTTCCGGGTCGCCGGCGGCATCGGCGGCGTCGCGGGAAACCCGGTGGGCGCGGTGAAGATGAAGGTGCGCCCGCCGGCGATCAAGGCCGCGGTCGGCGTGCGGGCCCCGGAGGTCCGCGGCCGCGCCTCGGTGCGTGCCGGCGGGAACCTCGGCGCCGCGGTGAAGATGAAGGTGAAGGCGCCGCAGGTGAAGGTGAAGGTCAAGGCGCCGACCGTGAAGGTGAAGGCCAAGGCCGGGTTCAAGGTCGGGTTCTGACCCGGCGCCCGGCTCGGTCGGCCTTCAGCCTTCGCTGACGAACGCGCGCAGGCGCTTGCCCGATTCCTCGACGTGGTGCGCGGTGCCGGTCGAGTCGCCGCGCGCGCGCTCGAGGTTCGTGATCACCAGGTCGCTGCCGATCAGCGTCAGGATCAGCACGTTGGTCTCGAACGTCAGCACCGTGTTGATGATGGTGGTGACGCCGATCGAAGACGCGAGTCGGTGGAACGCGGCGAACAGGCACAGCCCGAACGCCGACATCGCGATCAGGTATGCGGTGCGCGCGCGCCCCACGCGTTGCACCGCGTCGTCGTGGTCGGTCGGCTTGGTCAGCGCGTAGCCCGCGCGCCCGAGGACGTACTGGCCAGTGGCCAGCGCGAGCATCGCGCCGACGTACCAGCCGCTGTCGGTGACCTGGTACGGGATGATCAGCAGCGTGAACACGAACAGCGCGTAGATCGGCGACGCCAGCACGATCAGCCAGCCCGGACCCGCGGTGCCCGGGAACAGCATCTTGGTCACGATGCCGGCGCGCACCACGCCCGCGAGCAGCGAGACCGCCTTGGGCGCGAGCGTCATCAGGGCGAGCACGGCGATCGCGAACTTGAGCGCCAGCACCTGCTGCCCGTCGCCCTGGGCGATCTCCTGGAGGATGTTGTCCATCGGGATCAGGAACACCGCGAACGGCGCCGCCATGAACACGAGCCACGCGCGGAACAGCGTGCGGCGCTGCTGCCGCCAGTGCATCCAGTGGTTGAGCGCGCGCCAGCACACGACGCACAACAGCGCCTCGGCGGCCGCGGGGATGACGACGATGATCTTGAGCGCGCCCGGGTAGCTGTCGCGGAACGCGTCGTAGAAGCGGAGCGCGGTCAGCGGCACCAGCGCGAGCGCGACGAGGAACAGCACCGACCGCCGCCACGCGAGGAACGCCATCAGGTGCGGATCGGTGATCGGCGGGTTCGCCTGGTGGAGCGCGGCGCGCTCGGCGGGCGTCACCTCGTCGGGCTCGATGCGCAGCCGGAGCGCGCGCCCCAGCGCGCCCTTGAGCGTCGCGCCATCGGCGGGCTGGTGTGGATTCGCGGGCGGTGCGCCGGGTGGCGCGTATGGATTCGCGGCGGGCGGTGCGCCGGGTGGCGCGTATGGATTCGCGGCGGATGGTGCGTGTGGTGGCGGCGCGCCAGGCGGTGCGTACGGGTTCGCAGCGGGTGGTGCGGCAGGTGGTGCGTGCGGGTTCGCAGCAGCGGGCCCGGCGTATGGAGGCGCTGCGGGCGGTGCGTATGGGTTCGCGCTGGGCGGCGCGGGCGGTGCGTATGGGTTCGCAGCTGCGGGCGCTGCATATGGATTCGCGCCGGCGCCGGGCGGCGCGTATGGGCTCGCGCCCGGCGAGCCATATGGCGCTCCTGCGCGCGGCGGTCCAGCGGGCGGCGAATACGCGGCGCCGGGTGGTGCGCCCGGCGGTGGCGCGTGTGGATTCGCGAGCGGTGTGGCGGGCGGTGCATAGGGCGCGGCACCGTGCGGGCCCGGGCTCTGTGCCGGCGGCGGTGCGGCGGGGCGTGCGAACGGGCTCGGCGGCGCCGCGCCGGGCGGAGCGCCCGGCGGTGCATAGGGCGCGGCACCATGTGGGCCCGGGCTCTGTGCCGGCGGCGGTGCGGCGG
>JBQCJR010000613.1:0-10066 GCA_051952595.1 Kofleriaceae bacterium | reverse complement strand
ATGCACCATCGGGAGCTTCGAACACGGCCGTGCGCGCGTCGCGAACGAGGCTTATCGCGCGCAGCACGAACGAGCTCATTGCACGGCCGAACAGGCGGGCACGCACGAAGGCGCGGGTGGCGTCGTCGGTGGCGTCGAACCGCTCGAGGACGACGCTGCGATCGAGCACGGTGTCGACGGCGCGCGCGAGCTCGGAGATCGGCGTTCGCCCCAGCGGCGTCTCGAACTGATAGCGCGGGCCGTGCTCGTCCTCGGCTGCGAGCTGCGCGATCGAATGCGGGGCGCTGGCGCGGCGCGGCCGGGCGCCGGCGCGCTGGTGCGTGCCGAGGTCGAGCGCCTCGAGCTGCTGGCGCAGATCGGCGAGCGTCTGCGTGCGCTCGCGCGGGTTCTTGACGAGCAGCCCCGCGAGGACCGCGTCCCAGCCCGTCGCGACGCCGGGCGCGACCTCCGACGGCGCGGGCGCGGGCTGCCCGAGGTGCTGGGCGACGAAGTCCGGGCCGAGGAACGGCAGCCGCCCGGTCAGTGCCTCGAACAGCGTGACGCCGAGCGCGTAGAGATCCGCCGCGATCGAGATCGGCGCGCCCGTGATCTGCTCGGGCGACATGTACGCGAGCGTGCCGATCAGGCCGCCGGTCTGGGTCTGGCCGAGGTCGACGAGGTGGGCGACGCCGAAATCGCCGAGCTTGGCCGTGCCGCGCGCGTCGAAGAACACGTTCGCCGGCTTGACGTCGCGGTGCACGACGCCGCGGTGGTGCGCGGCCTCGAGCCCGCCGATCACGTCGAGCGCCATCCGCCGGACCTGCGACGCGGCGAGCCGCTCGCCGCCCGCCATGCGCTGCGCGAGCGAGCCGCCGGGCAGGTACTCCATCACCAGGAAGCCGCGCTCGACCGAGACGTCGTAGACCTCGACGAGCGAGGGGTGGCGCAGCGTGCTGGCGAGCCGGGCCTCGCGCACGAACCGCTCGTACGCCGCGCCGCCGCGCGCGCCGGCCGCAAAGAACATCTTGATCGCGATGCTGCGCCCGGCCACCTCGTCGGTGGCGAGGAACACCCGCCCCGACGCGCCGGCGCCGAGCAGCCGCTCGAGCCGGTACCGCCCGGCGATGATCTCGCGATCGCGGCCGGTCTTGCGCTCCGCCGTCTCGTCGCGCCACCCGCGCAGGTACGTATCGAGATCCGCGGGGACCTCCGGATCGAGCGCGCGCAGATCGAGCAGGGCATCGCGCGCACCATCGCGCAGGCCCATCGCCGCGAGCGTCGCGATCAGGTGGCGCATCGCCTCGACGCGCAGCGCGGGGCTCCGGCGCGCCTCCTGGAGCAGCCGCGCTGCCTCGGGGTAGGCGCCGCGCCGGGCGAGGATCCGGCCGAGCGCGAGCTGGAGCGGGGCGCGCTCGTGCTCCGCGGCGATCTCGAGCGCGCGCTCGAGCATCCGGCCGGCCTCGCGGTCGCGGCCCTGCGCCTCGAGCAGCCGCGCGGCGGCGATCTCGTCGTGCGCGCGGGAGTACAGCTCGATCGCGCGGTCCACATCGCCGATCCGCTCGGCCAGCGGCGCGGCCTCGGCGTGGCGGCGCATCCGGACCAGCACCTCGAGCGCGGCGCGCGCGCCCTCCTCGGTCGCGGTCAACGCGTCGAGCGTCTCGCGCAGCGCGTTCGCTTCGCCGACCTCGATCGCGTAGCGCAGCGCGCGGGGCAGGTCGCCGCCCGCGCGGGCGGCCTCGAACGCACCGCGGAAGTCCCAGAGCTTCTCGTACAGCTCGGCGGCGCGGGAGTGCTCCCCGCGCTCGAGCGCGACCCGCGCCGCATCGGCGTGGCGGCCCGCGGCGATCAGCTCTGCGATCGTCGGGGTCTCGGGGATCTGGTCCGCCTCCGCGCTCATCCGAATTGCCTACCACGCCGTCGCGATGGTACCAGACGGCAGGTCATGCATACGCGCAGTGCTCATCGCTCCCTGCTGGTCGTCGGTTCCGTCGCGCTCGACGACATCGATGGTCCGTTCGGCCTCCACAAGGACCTGCTCGGCGGGTCGGCGTCGTTCATCGCACGCGCGGCGTCGTACTTCACGCGCAACGTGTCGGTGGTCGGCGTGGTCGGCGACGACTTCGACCAGCGCCACATCGACGAGCTGACCGAGCTCGGCGTCGACACCGCCGGGATCGAGCGCAAGCCCGGCGAGACCTTCCACTGGGTTGGCAAGTACGCGCCGGATCTGACCACCCGCGAGACGATCGACACCCGGCTCGGCGTGTTCGCCGAGTTCCAGCCCAAGGTCGCCGAGTCGCAGCGCGACGCCCAGCTCGTGCTGCTCGGCAACATCGATCCGGAGCTCCAGATCGACGTGCTGCGCCAGGTGCGCGCGCCGGCGCTGGTCGCCGCGGACACCATGAACCTGTGGATCAACATCAAGCGCGCCGAGCTCGAGAAGATGCTCGCGAAGGTCCACACGCTGATGATCAACGACGAGGAGGCGCGCCTGCTCGCCGAGCAGCACAACCTGCGCCGCGCCGCCGCGCACATCCTGAAGATGGGCCCGACGTCGCTGATCATCAAGCGTGGCGATGCCGGCGCGCTGCTGTTCCACGGCGGCGGCGCGTTCGCGGCGCCCGCGATGCCGCTCGCCGACGTGGTCGATCCGACCGGCGCGGGCGATAGCTTCGCCGGCGGCCTGATGGGCTACCTCGCGTACGCGGGCGACCTGTCGCCGTCCACGATCCGCACGGCGATGATCATGGGCAGCGTGATGGGCAGCTTCGCGGTCGAGAAGTTCTCGGTCGACGGCCTGCGCGATCTCAAGACCTCGCAGATCCAGCAGCGGTTCGACGAGCTCGCCGAGCTGGCGCACTTCGAGCGCGTCCGGCTGTGATCACGGCGCGTAGGTCCGGAACTTGATCGCGAGGTCGGTCGCGCCGAGCCGGGCCGCGACCTCGAAGTCGAAGTGATCGGACCCCGAGTCCTCGGGCAGCGGCGCCGCGACCTCGAACGGCGCACCCGGCGCGACCACGACGTCGACGCCGCCGACGATGGTCTCGCCGAGAAACGTGACCGGCTCGGTGCACGTGTTGGTGCCGAACAGCACCGGATCCACGCACCCGCCGACGCCGTTGTCGAGGTGCCGATCGCCCCGGGAGACCTGGAGCTGGAGGCACGGCGTGGCCGGGGTGATGGTCGCGTTCGAGCTCTCGGTCCAGGGACAGCCACCGCAGCCGGCGAGCGCAGCGGGGGCGGAGAGCGCGAGCAGCAGGCAGAGGCGGGCGAGGCGATTCGATGTCATGCGAATGGCGTCTAGAGCAACGCACGTACCACGCAGGCGGCGCGCGATCGCGGAGTTCCGGGATCGCGGGCGCGGGGCACGGCGGCAGAACCGGACATCCGTGTCGCGGTCGCGCCGGGGTGGCCGAAACCGTCGGCCGCTGGCCGCTGGTCAGTCGGTCTGCGGCAGCATCGCGTCCGAGTCGTCCACGCTGGACGTCTCGGGAGCGCGGTTGGTCGCCTCGGGCTGCGCGGCGTAGAACTCGGCGATCAGCTCGTCGTCGAACTGGTCCGCGAACCGCCCCACCGCCGCGACCAGGGTGGCGAGCTCCGCGCCATCGAGGCCCTTCACCGCGCGGCCGGCGTGCAGCACGACCCAGCCATCGGGCTGGATCGCGAACGAAGCCATGCCGCCCATGTGGGCGTTGTGCTCGAGCAGCTTGCGGTAGAACGCGAGCTCCTTGCCGGTCGGCACGCTGCGGAACAGCGGCGCGATCGCGACGATCGCCGAGCCGGAGATCCCGACGATCACGAACGCCGAGCCCCACTGCATGCGGGCCAGGTGGTCATCGAGGAAGACCGCCTTGTCGGTGAGCCCGGCGTCGCCGAGCAGCTGGCGGAGATCCGGTGCGCCGGTCATCAGAACAGCTTACCGAGCTTGTCGCCCAGTCCACCGGGGAGCTTGTCGGCGAGGCCGGACTTCTGGAGATACGCGACCGCGTCGTCGGCGTGGTCCTTCAGGAACTCGATCACGCGCTCGGCGGTCGAGCGATCGATGCCGACCTTCTCGACCATCTTCTGGACGAACTCTTCCATGACGCCTCCTGTGGCTGGGGCCATGGTACGACGATCGGGTGAGCCAGGGTACGCGCGAGCGCAGCATCTGGGCGTGGGGATGGCGCGACCGATTCCCCGATCCGGCGGCGCGCGCCGGGCTCACCCAGCTCGTGCGCGCGCTGTTGCCCTCGGCGGTGCCGGCGGTTCGTGCGCTGCCTCCCGATGCCCCGGACGTGGGGGCCGCGCGCGTCGCGATCCCGGCGGAGCTCGCCGCGTTCTCGTCGCAGGATCCACGCGATCGCGCGATGCGGAGCCGCGGCCGCGCGCTGCCGGACCTGGTCGCCGGGTTCGCGGGGGACTACGCGGGTGCGCCGGACCTGGTCGCCCGGCCGCGCGATGCCGCCGAGGTCGCGCGCGTGCTCGAGGTGTGCGACCAGCGCGGCTGGTCGTGCGTGCCGTTCGGCGGCGGGACGTCCGTGGTCGGCGGGGTCGACGCGGCGCTCGCTCGCGGCGATCGCGAGGCCGTGGTGTCGCTCGATCTCGGCGCGCTCGCCGGCGTGTACGAGCTCGATCCGGTGAGCCGGCTCGCGCGGATCGGCGCCGGCACGCTCGGCCCCGCGCTCGAGGACGGGCTCGCGCCCGGAGGGTGGACGCTGCGCCACTACCCGCAGTCGTTCGAGCTGTCGACGCTCGGCGGGTGGCTCGCGACCCGCGCCGGTGGCCACTACGCGACCGGTCCGACCCGGATCGACGAGCTCGCCCACGCGATCTCGATGGTGACCCCGCGCGGCCTGCTCGAGACCCACCGCCACCCCGGCTCGGGCGCCGGCCCCGAGCCCGCGCGGCTCGTGCTCGGATCGGAGGGCGCGCTCGGCGTGATCACCGAGGCGTGGATGCGCGTGGTGCCGCGGCCGCGCTGGCGCGCCAGCGCGAGCGTCGCGTACCGGGACCACGCCGCGGGCGTCGCCGCCGCCCGGGCGCTCGCGCAGTCCGGGCTGTACCCCAGCAACGCGCGCCTGCTCGACGCCACCGAGGCCCGGCTGCACCGGGTGCGGTTCGATGGCACGAGCGTGCTGCTGATCGGGTTCGAGTCCGCCGACCACCCGCTCGGCGCGTGGCTCGCGCGCGCCGTGGAGCTCGCGCGCGATCACGGCGGCGAGGTGGTGTCCGGCCCGACCGAGAGCGATGGCGCGGGGCGGACCGGCGAGGCCGGCGCGTGGCGGCAGGCGTTCTTCGAGGCGCCGTACCTGCAGTCGGCGCTGCTCTCGATCGGCGTGCTCGCCGATACGTTCGAGACCGCGTGCACCTGGAGCCAGTTCCCCGCGCTGCACGCGTGCGTGACCTCGGCCGTGCAGGCCGCGCTCGACGCCGAGTGTGGCGGCGGCCTCGTCGCGTGCCGGTTCACGCACGTGTATCCCGATGGCCCGGCGCCGTACTACACGTTCCTCGGCGCGCTGCGGCCCGGCGACGAGCTCGCGCAGTGGCGCGCGATCAAGGCCGCGGCGTCGGACGCGCTCGCCGCCGCCGGCGGGACGATCACGCACCACCACGCCGTCGGGCGGATCCATCGGCCGTGGTACGACCACGAGCGCCCGCCGCTGTTCGCCGCCGCGCTCCGCGCCGTGAAGCGCGAGCTCGATCCGCGCGGGACGCTGAACCCCGGCGTGCTGGTCGACTAGCGCTGCGTGAGCTGGCTCTTCGACGAGCCGCTCGCGAGCGTGAGCGCGACGTGAGTTGTCGGCCGCGCCCACATTCACTCCCTGTTCGTCGAACGCGCAGCGCGCCTAGAGTGGACACCGTGGTGGCAAACGCGCGCTCGGCGTCTGAGGTGGAGTCGCGTCCGGATCCCGAGTCGGACCCCAAGCTCGAGGCGATGCGGATCGTCACGCGGTGCACGACGGTCGAGCAGTTCGTGCAGGTGTTCCGGAGATTCTGCAATGCGTCGTCGTGCTTCATTCCCAGCGTCGACACGCGCCCCGTCGGCACGGAGACCGCGTTCTCGATCCGGCTCGCCGACGGAACGATCATGCTGCGCGGCCGGTGCGTCGTGCTCGAATCGTGGAAGACCGCCGCGAACCCGTACAACCGACCCGGCGTGTATCTCGGGCTGCGCGAGCTGACCGCGGATAGCCAGGCGATCTTCGAGCGGCTACAGAAGGCGGCGCCCAGCGTGTTGCCGCCGGTGCTGCCGTCGCTACCGCCGCTGCCGCCGCCCAAGGCCAAGCTCGCCAGCAAGCCCGAGGCCGCGCCGTCCGTGGTGTCCGGCGAGCGGACCGTTCCGGCGCCGGCCTTCGACGCGCCGCTCGGCGCGGTGACCGAGTTGACCACGCCGACGCCCTCGCAGAGGGCGCAGCTCGCGCAGGATGGAGGTGGCTCGCCGGAGGAGCCGCGTGTCGCGACGACGGCAGCGAGCGACGCGACTGATTCGGCATCGGCGAGCGAGGCGGCGAGCGCGATCCCGGCGACGGCAGGCGAGGCGAGCGCCGTGGAGAATGCGAGCCCGGCGACGGCAGGCGAGCTGAGTGCCGTGGAGAATGCGAGCCCGGCGACGGCAGGCGAGCTGAGTGCCGTGAGCGTGACGCCCGACTCGGCATCGACCGATGGGGCGAGTGCCGCGAACGCGACGACCGACTCGGCATCGACCGACTCGGCATCGGCCAACGAGGTGAGGTCGAGTGCGCCGGCATCGACGACCATCATCGCCACGACGGCTGCCGCGGCGACCGAGGTCGCGGGCGAGATCGGCGGCACAGCGGTGATCGAGGACCGGCCGGTGCCGGTCGAGCCAGCGGTCGTCTCGCCGCGCGAATCGGAGATGCTGCAGGTGGCGTCGTTCAGCGACGAGGAGATGGCGCGGCCCACGGTGCAGATGCCGCCGCTCCAGTTCCTGACCGAGACCCGCGTCCCGGGATCTGGGTTCGTGCTGCCCGCCAATCCGCTCTCCGACTTCGACGACGAATCGCTCGACGCGTTCATCGAGTGCAGCGTGACGGCGGAGCCCGACGGGCTCACGGGCGCGCTCGCCGCGGGCAGCTCGGACGAGCTGTCGCTCGAGATGATGGGCGGGCGCACCGAGCAGCAGGCCGCGGTGGACGTGCCCGACGGCGCGTCCACCGAGCAACACGCCGCGGTCCTGCCGCCGGTCTTTCCCCCCGTCCTGCCGCCGGTCCTGCCGCCCGTGCTGCCGCCCGCCGCGAAGGGCCGTGCGGGCAAGCCGCCGTCGGATCGCGCAGCGCTCGTCACCCTGCTCGGCGTCGCGCCGCTCGCGCCCGCGCGCGCCGTTCCGTCGCCGGTGATCGCCGCCGCCGAGCGCACGCGTCCGTTCGGCTCGGCACATTCGCGGACCCCGGCGCTCCGCGCGCCCGGCGCCGCGGTCGCTGCGGCTCGCCCGTGGTGGATCGCCGCCGCGATCGGCGCGGCGGCCATCGCGATCCTGCTGATCGCGATCCGGCTCGTCGCCGGCTAGCTCGCGCGACCGCCCGCGCGGCGGCGGCTCACGCCTTGGGCTCGACCTTGACCTCGACGCGGCGCGTGGGTAGCGGGCGGGTCCGGCCGAGCTCGACCTGGCCGGCGAGGATGCCGAGCTCGATCGCCATGCGCAGCAGGCTCACGCCCTGGCGCACGAAGAACAGCGTGATCGCGCCCTCGGTGCCGTACATCGGGTGCCCCTGCGCGAGGTACGCGTACGCCACGGTGACCAGGATGAACATCAGCCAGCCGAACCCAGCGTGGAGCAAGGTCAGCGGGCGTCGGATCACGTACATCAGCGCGCGCAGGTAGGTCATCACCACGCCGGGCGCGTGGGTCTCGTGGCGCAGGCTCAGCTCGATCCGCGCGTAGTCGGAGACCGTCCAGAACAGGTGGAGCAGCAGCAGCCCGGGCAGCGCGCCGAGCACGAGCGGGCCGAACAGCTGGGGCAGGGTGAGCGCGTGCTCGACCCGCGGCACCGCGACCCCGATCCCGGCGGCCAGCACGAACATCACCAGCGCGTAGCCGGGCAGCGCGCACAGCGCGAGCCGGGCGAACTTCAGGTACGTCGCGGCGCCGGCGGCGCCGAAGCAGCGCGCGGTGTCTCCGCGCCCCTCCGGTCGCTGGGCGAGCACGCCATTGAGACCGCCGATCAGGAACCAGCTCGCGAGCTGCCAGAACAGCACCGCGCCCGCCATCAGCCCGACGATCGCCAGGATGCTGGCGCGGCCGTACTGCACCGCCCACACCAGGGAGACCAGATCGCCGTCGACGGCGTCGTCGAACATCGGCAGGTGCGAGAACGTCTGCGCGAGCACCAGCGCCACCGCGAGCATGCACGCGGCGGCGACCAGGCTCTGCACCACGAACACCGCGAGCAGCGTGCCGGTGTACTTCGACACCGCGCGGACGCCGGTGCGCAGCAGATCGCCGAGGCTCAGTCGTGCACCGGTCGCCATCACAGCCCCACGATCTGCAGGAGGGTCTGGGTCGTGCTCGCGACCCACGCCGCGGCGCGCATCGACGCCGAGCCATCGCCTTCGAGTCGGTAGTGCAGGTTCGTCGGATCGGCGAGCGCGAGCTTGCCGTCGGGATCGATCCGGACCTCGGTGAGCGGCGTGCTGCGATCGACGACGAAGCGCTTCCAGTGGCCGCCGCCGCGGTCGTCCCAGTGCAGCCGCTGCGACGAGCCATCCGCGAACTTGAGCTCGAGGTCGACCGGCACGTGCCACGTCCCGGTGCTGGTCACCACGACCTCGCACGCGTAGGTCCCGGTGTCCGGCGCGTCGGTCGCGGTGACCGTCTTCTTGATCGTGCCGTCGCCGAACACGCCGCGCGGCGGGTGCGAGCGCCGGCAGGTCGCGGTGCGGATCGCGAGCTCGAGCCCGCCGACCTGGTGGAACACCGGGGCGAAGAACCACTCGAGGTCCTGGCCGAGCTCGCGCGACAGCACGTCGAACAGGTCGCGCCCGGTGGGGTGCTTGAACGCCCAGGTCTTCGCGTAGACCTTCATCGCGGCGGCGAACCGGCTCGCGCCCACCGTCTGCTCGAGGGTGTGCAGCGCGCGCATCGTGGTCGCGTAGGTCTGCTCGGCGTACGCGGTGCTATCGACGAACGCCGCGGCCGCGGTCGCGATCGGCGACGGGAGCGACGAGGTATCTCCGCCGATCGCCCGGCGCAGCGCGAACATCTCGGCCTGCCAGCCCATCCAGTCGATCGCGCTGCCGCGCGGGCCGTACAGCTCGGTCATCACCTTGGCGTCCGCCCACTCGTTGACGCCCTCGTCGAGCCACGCCTCGATCGGCTCGTTCGACGCCAGGATGCCCTGGAACCAGTTGTGGCCGACCTCGTGGATCGTCACCATCTCGGGCAGCCGGATCCCGGGGCGCGCGAACACCGAGTCGCCCGCGGTGGTGACCAGGGTCGGGTACTCCATGCCGCCGGCGCCGAACATCGCGTCCATCGGCGGATCGATGACCGTCATGATCGGCCACGGGTACGGCAGGTACGACGCGCTGAACCGCTCGATCGCGCCGATCGCCGCCTGGAGGTGCCGCTCCGCGAACGCCGTCTGCTCCGGGCGGTGCACCACGCGGACCTCGACCGTGCCGTCCTCGACCTTGGCCTGCCCGGACATCACCTCCATGTACGGGTCGGCCATCCACACGAAGTCGTGCACGTCCTCGGCGTGGTACTTGAACACGCGCGTCTGGCCCGGCGCCTCGGTCGCGCTCGTCAGCACACCGGTCGCAGCGATGACGTACGTCGCGGGCACGGTGAGCGACACGTCGTAGACGCCGAAGTCGGCAAAGAACTCCGACACGGCGTGGAACGGCGCGCACTGCCATTCGTCGTTGATGCGCACGCCGATCTTCGGGAACCACTGACCGACGAGGTGGAAGTCGTTCTTGTAGCCGGTGCGCGCGAACACCTCCGGCAGCTGCGCCGTGAACTTGAAGTTGACCTCGATCGTCGAGCCCGGCGCGACCGGTGCCGGCAGCGCGAGCTTCGCGACGCTCTCGTCGGGCGCGTACGGGTACGTCAGCTTGTTCGCGAGCTCGACGCCGTTGATCTG
>JBQCJR010000612.1:0-6459 GCA_051952595.1 Kofleriaceae bacterium | reverse complement strand
TGGCGTCGTGGTCGACCCAGCCATCCGCGATGTCGGCGTTGCCGTAGAACCGCAGCACGAAGCCCACCGGCTCGGCGGGGCCGGTCACCAGCACCTCGAGCGGCCCACCCGGCGTCGCGATCTGCTCGCGCCGCGCCCGCGCGGCCGGCTGAGACTTCTGGGGCCACAGCAGGAACGTATCGGCGAGGTTGCAGCCGGTGCCGAACGCGGCGAGCACGACCAGCGCGGCGGACAGCCCGGGGCCGGTCACGGCGCGCTCCACCGGCGCAGCGCGAGCGACGACACCAGCACCGATACGCTCGACAGCGACATCGCCGCGCTCGCGAGCACCGGTGACAGCAGGCCGGCCGCGGCGACCGGGATGCAGATCAGGGTGTAGATCGACGCCGCGGCGAGGTTGCGGCGGATCGTGCGCAGGGTCGCGCGCGCGAGCCCGAGCGCGGCCGGCAGCCCCGCGATCCCGCCGCGCAGCAGGGTGACCTCGGCGGTCGCCGCCGCGATCTCGGTGCCCGAGCCCAGCGCGACGCCCAGATCCGCGGCGGCGAGCGCCGGCGCGTCGTTGATCCCGTCGCCGACCATCGCGACGCGGTGACCTTCGGCGCGCGCCGCGGCGACCAGCGCCGCCTTGTCCGCCGGGCGGACACCCGCGTGCACCCGCGCGATCCCGACCTGCGCGGCGATCGCACGCGCCGCGGCCTCGCGATCGCCGGTGATCCTGCGCGCGCCGATCCCCATCGCGGCGAGGGCGCGGATCGCCGGCGCGGCGCCGGGCGCGGGTGGATCGGCGACCACGAGGTGGCCGGCGTACGCGCCGTCGATCGCGGCGTGCGCGACCATGGCACCGGGCAGGTCCGGCTCGCCCGGAGGGACGTCGATCCCGGCGAGCACCAGCAGCTCGCGGGAACCGGCCTGCACGCGCCGGCCGGCCACCACCGCGGAGATCCCCGCGCCGGGCGACGCGACCAGCTCCGAGGGCACGCTCAGCGCCAGCCCGCGGCCACGTGCTCCCTCGACGATCGCGCGCGCGATCGGGTGCTCGCTGGCCTGCTCCGCCGAGCCCACCGCGGCGAGCAGCGCGTCGGCCGAGCCGGTCGCCGGGACCACCTCGAGCAGCGTCGGCGCGCCGGTGGTCAACGTGCCGGTCTTGTCGAGGCACACCAGGTCGATCGCGCTGGCGCGCTCGAGCGCCGCGCCACTGCGAAACAAGATCCCGAGCTCGGCGGCGCGCGATGTACCGACGGCGACCGCGGCCGGCGTGGCGAGGCCGAGCGCGCACGGGCACGCGATCACCAGCACCGCGACCAGCCGCTCGATCGCGACCGCCGGCGCGGCCCCCGCGGCGAGCCAGCCGGCGGCGGTGACCGCGGCGATCGCGAGCACCGCCGGCACGAAGTAGGTCGACGCGCGATCGGCCAGCCGCGCGATCGGCGCGCGGGTGCCCTGCGCGTCCTCGACGGCGCGCGCGATCCGCGCCAGCGCGGTGTCGCCCCCGGCGCGCGCGACCCGGACGACCAGCGCGCCGTGGTGGTTGAGCGTGCCGGCGTAGACCGCCGCGCCCTCCGCCTTGTCGATCGGCATCGCCTCGCCGGTGAGCATCGCCTCGTCGATCGCCGAGGCGCCCTCGATCACCGTGCCGTCCGCGGGCAGCCGCTCGCCAGGGCGGATCACCAGCTCGTCGCCGGGGACGACCTCCGCCGCGTCGATCTCGTGCAGCGCGCCATCGACCCGGCGGCGCGCGGTGGTCGGGGCGAGCGCGAGCAGGCCGTGCACCGCGTCGGACAGCCTGGCGCGCGCCCGCGCCTCGAGCAGCTTGCCGATCATCACGAACGCGACGATCGCCGCGCCCGCCTCGAAGTACAGCGCCGGTGGGTGCCCCGAAGGCGCGGCGAGCCAGCGCCCCGCGGCGATCGCCGACGAGCCCCACGCCGCCAGCGCGCCGAGCGCGACCAGCGTGTTCATGTCCGGGCTGCGGTGGCGCGCCGCGCGCCAGCCCGCGCGCAGGTAGCGCATGCCCGGGCCGAGCACGACCAGGGTACCGAGCGCGAGCTGAGCGATCACGCCCCCCGCGCCGGCCGCCCACGCGATCGCGCCGTGGCTCATCGCCAGGACGAGCAGCGGGGCGGTCGCGGCGATCGCGATCGCGGCATCTCGTCGCAGGCCCCGGGTCTCGTCGCCGTGTGCGCGCGCGATCGCGGCGACCCGGGCCGCCCCTGCCGGCTCGTCGAACACGTCGGGCGGCACGTCGTAGCCGGCCGCGCGGATCGCCGCCGCAGCCTCGCGCGCCGAGCCGATCGCGGGATCGAGCTCGATCCGAGCGCGCGACAGCGGCAGGTTGACCTCGACCCGAGCGACGCCCGGCGCCCCGAGCGCGGCGCGCTCCACCCGCCGCACGCAGGCCGCGCACGTCATGCCGAGCACCGGGAGATCGCAGGTCGTCATGCTACGGTGCGCGCGTGGTCACCACCTTGGTTATCACCGGAATGACCTGCCAACGATGCGTCAGCCACGTCGATGCAGCCCTGCGTGGGGTCGACGGCGTCTCGGCGGTCGAGGTGAATCTCTCAGCCCATCACGCGAAGGTCGTACATGATCCCGAGCGATCTTCCGTACCTGCACTGATCGCTGCGGTCGAAGCGGCGGGGTACGAGGCCGCGGCGGGATGATCTGTCACGCTCGCGCCGGTTCGCGCCTAGACCGGGCATGAAGAAGCTCCGCATCGCCCTGTTCGCCCTCGGATTGGTGGTCCCCTCGCTCGCGTTCGCGCGCGATGGCGGCGCCGCGAAGTGCGGCGGCTGCGATGACTGCGGCTGTCCGTGCTGCCCCGACTGCGGGGAGTGCCCGGATTGCCCGAACTGCTGATCGATGGTCGACCGCGCGCAGCTCGATCGATGGATGACCGCGGCCGCCGACGGTGACCGCGCCGCCATCGATCCGCTGTTCCACGCGTTGTGGCCGATCGTGTCCGGCTATGCCGGGCGGCTGCTCGGCAACGCCTCGCTCGGCGAGGACTGCGCGCAGGACGCCCTGGTGCGGCTGTTCGGACAGCTCGAGCGCTACGAGCGCTCGCGCGACGCGCTCAACTGGGCGCTCACGATCACCACGTGGCAGTGCCGCACCGTGCGCCGCCAGATCCAGCGCCGCGCCGAGACCACCGAGGTCGCGGATGGACACGCGACGCTCGACGGGGTCGCCGCGCTCGAGGAGCGCGAGCTGGTGCGTCGCGCGCTCGCCACGCTCGCCACGCTCGCGCCGCGCGACATCGACGTGATCACCGCGACGGTGGTCGACGACGACGAGCTGCGCCGCAGCCTCCAGCCCGCCACGTTCCGCAAGCGGCTCGAGCGCGCGCTGGCGCGTTTTCGCATCTCCTGGAGGTCTCGCCATGGCACGCTCTGATCGAGCGCTTCGTCGGGTGCGCCGCGCCTACGAGGCCGCCCACCTCGCCGCGGCCGCGCGCGCGGTCGCGATCGCCGGCGCGCTGTGCGCGATCGCGGTCGGGCTACACCGCACGTCGAGCGCGATGTGGCTGGTCGCCGGTGCGCTCGCCGCCTCGCTGGCCGCGTTCGCGTGGCGCGGCGGGGCCTGGCGGCGCGGCGCGTTCGCCGGCGTGCTCGCCGGACTGCCGCCGCTGATCGTGCCGAGCCTCGTGCTCGCGATGTCGAGCGGCGGCCACTGCACGTCGTGCGAGCCGTCGACGATGCTGCCGTGCGTGCTCGCGTGCTTCGGCACCAGCTCGCTGGTCGGGATCGCCGTCGGCTATCGCGCGAGCTCCGATGTCGCGCCGCGCCGGTTCGCGCTCGCCGCGATCGCGACCGCGGCGTTCACCGGCCTGCTCGGATGCGGCACCACCGGGCTCGGCGGCGCGCTCGGCGTCGGTGTGGGAATCGTCGCCGGTGGCGTGACCGGCTGGTGGGTGGCGGCGCGGGCGGCGCACGCATAGATGTCTCGGATCGATTGGCAAGGAAGGACCGCCTGATGCATACCGGCACCGTGATGAAGAACCTCGGCCTCGCGCTCGGCCTCGCGCTCGCGGCGTGTGGATCGTCGGCCCAGCCCGGGTCGACCGTGCCCGCCCCCGGGGCGGCCGCGGCGGCCACGGATGACCCGACCTGTCCGGTGCTGGTCGCCGGCACGTCGGTCACCGTCGAGGACACCGATCAGGGCGCCGCCCTGGTGTTCGTGACCACCGGCGATATCGACGCCGTGCGCACCCGCGCGCGGGCGCTGGCGGAGATGCACAACGCGCATCACGCGAACATGGCGCCGCCCGCCGGCGCGGCGGATCCACACGCCGGACACGCCGGACACGCCGCTGCGTCCGGCTCCGCGGATCCACACGCCGGACACGCCGGACACGCCGCTGCGTCCGGCTCCGCGGATCCACATGCCGGACACGCCGGACATGCCGCTGCGTCCGGCTCCGCGGATCCACACGCCGGACACGCCGGACACGCCGCTGCGTCCGGCTCGGCGGATCCACACGCCGGACACGCCGGACACGCCGGACACGCCGCTGCGTCCGGCACCGCGGATCCACACGCCGGACACGCCGGACACGGCGGCGGCCCGATGGGCAAGATGATCGGCCACTCGACCGCCGAGGTCACCGAGGTCCCGAACGGCGCGCGCGTCGCGTTCACCGGCCACGATCCGGCCGCGCTACAATCGGAGCTGCGCATGCACGCGCAGCACCTCGGGAATGGCACCTGCGAGATGTGATCGCGCCGCGCGCGCCTGGCTGATCGCCTCCGCGCTCGCGACGACGGCGGCCTGCGCGCACCCCGCGGCGCTCCCCGCCAGCCATCCCGCGAGCCCCGCTGCGCCCACCGGTCGGCTCGCCGGTCCGCCCGCGAGCCTGCGCCCGGGCGTGATCCGCTACCCGGACATGACCGGCCCCGAGTCGGCGCCCGCGACGCACGACCACCAGCACGGCCCCGCGCCGACACCAACGCCGCACGGGTCGCGCGATCACCAGCACGGCCCCGCACCCACGCCGCAAGGCCCCGCGCCTGGTGCGCGCTCCGCGCCGCAACACCGACGCCCCCCCGCGCCGCACGACCACGCGCCCAGCCCGGCTGCCGGCGCGCCCGCGCCATCCGCGCCCACTCCTGCCCACGAGCGGGCGCCGTGAGGACGCGACTCGGCCTGCTCGTCCTCGGGCTCGCGAGCTGCGTGCCCTCGCCGCGCGCCGCGCGCCGCCCGGTCGATATCGAGCTGGCGCGCCGGTTCGGCGTCGAAGATCTGCGCGTCGCCGATCCCAGCGCGCAGTCGCTGATCGCCGAGCGGCTCGCCCGCCCGCTCGACAAGGACGCCGCGATCCGGATCGCGCTCGCGAACAGCCCGCGGCTGCGCGCCGCGCTGGCCGAGATCGGGATCGCGAGCTCGGGCCTCGCGCTCGGGCTCGGCCCGATCACCGCCGAGCTCGCCGCGCGGTTCGATGGCGGCACCGACCTCGAGCTCGACGCGATCCAGGACCTGCTCGGCCTGATCACCGCGCCGTCGCGGCGCGCCGCGGGCCGGTCCGAGCTCGCCGCGGCGCAGGCGACCGCCACCGCGACCGCCCTGCGCCTCGCCGCCCGCGTCGAGCGCGCGTTCAACGATCTGATCGCCGCGCAGCAGGAGCTCGAGCTGCGGCGCACCGCGTTCGATGCGGCCGATGCGGCGGCCGTGGTGCGCGAGCGGATGTACGCCGCCGGCAACACGCCGCGGCTCGCGCTCGCCCGCGATCGCGACGCGCGCGAGCAGACCCGGATCGACGTCGCGCGCGCCGAGGCGACGATCGAGGCGCGCCGCGAGATGATCAACGCGCTGCTCGGCCTGACCGGCGACCAGACCCGGTGGACGGCGACCGGCCGGCTGCCGGAGCTGCCCGACGCGGCGCCCACGCTCGATGGGCTCGAGGCGCGCGCGGTCGCGGCCAGCCTGGATCTCGATGCCGCCCGCGCGCGCAGCGACGCCGCCGCGAACCAGGTCGTCGAGCAACGGCTGCGCAGCGTGGTGCCGAGCCTGGGCGCCGGGATCTCGGTCCACCGCGAGCACGACGGCGGCACCACCGTCGGGCCCGCCGTCGCGATCGGCCTGCCGCTGCTCGACTGGAACGGCGGCGGGCGCGCCCGCGCGAACGCAGCGCAGCGCCGCGCGACCTACCAGCTCGAGGCGACCGCGATCGAGCTGCGCGCGACCGCCCGCGCCGCGCGGATCACCGCGCTCGCGACCTACCAGGAGGCGCGCCACCTGCGCGAGGTGCTGCTGCCGCTGCGCCAGCAGATCGTCGACGAGACCCTCAAGCACTACAACGCGATGGACGCCGATCCGTTCGCGCTGATCGGGGCGCGGCGCGATCTGGTCGACGCCGGCCACCATTACGTCGACGCGGTCCGCCGATACTGGAACGCGAGCGCCGAGGTCACCGCGATCGAGCGCGGCGTCGCGCTCGAGGCGCCCGAGGAGGCCGGTTCC
>JBQCJR010000611.1:0-7300 GCA_051952595.1 Kofleriaceae bacterium | reverse complement strand
GGATCGAGGTCGGCGCGCTGATGATCGACGCCGGGACCATGGAGGTCGCGGTGCGCGGCAAGCCGGTCGCGCTGACCACCAGCGAGTTCTCGCTGCTCCACACGCTCGCCCAGCGCGCCGGCCGCGTGCTCGGCCGCGAGCAGCTGCTCCAGCTCGTCCACGGCACCGCCGACGAGGCGTTCGATCGCTCGATCGATGTCGTGGTGTCGCGACTGCGCCAGAAGATCGAGGAGGATCCGCGCAACCCGCGGCTGCTCAAGACCATCCGCGGCGTGGGCTACATGCTGACCCCGGGCGAGAAATAGATGACCCGCACGCCCCGCCGCCGCTCGCTCGCCTCGCGGCTGATCGCGGTCAACGTGCTGCAGTTCGTGCTGTTCATCG
The DNA here is from genome assembly GCA_051952595.1 of Kofleriaceae bacterium. Taxonomy (GTDB): domain Bacteria; phylum Myxococcota_A; class Polyangia; order Haliangiales; family Haliangiaceae; genus JABFXX01. The sequence continues at coordinate 6,916 of JBQCJR010000611.1, read as the reverse complement.
CGGCCGCGATCGCGATCTTCATCGCGCAGGGGCCGCGCGACGAGGCAGATCCGCGCGCCCACATCCAGCCCGCGGTGGTCGCGCGGCTCGAGCAGCTCGTCGACGATCCGCCGGCGCTCGATCGAGCCCTCGAACAACACGAGGCCAAACGGATAGAGGTATCGAAATACTAACCACAGCGCCAGCAAATCGCGAGCAACGTCGATCCACCACTCGCGATCCCGCCGCGGCGCCGGCGGCGACCACCTGGTCACGAGATGACGGCCGGCCCGCCAACCATGGCGGGCTCGGCGGCAGCAGTGGGCTCGGCGGGCTCGGCGGGCTCGGCGGCGGGCTCAGCAGGACCGACGGGTTCGGCAGGCTCGACGGGCTCGGCAGGCTCGGCGGGCTCGGATTCGTCCGCCTCAGCACCCGGCTCGGCGCCCGGCTCGGCCTCACCACGCGCGCCAGGCAGCGAGCACCCACCGCCGCCCTCTCGCGACGAGCCCGGGCACCGGGATCGCGGCGGCCCACCGCCGCCGCGCTCGATGGTCGCGGCGTTCTACATCCACGGCGGCCGCGGGCTGCTGGTCGCGCGCGGCGTACACGGCGAGCCACCCGGCCCGCTGGTCCCGATCGTCACCGTGGGGTGCGGGCTCGCGATCCTCGTGCTGGGCGGGCTGTTCACCGCGCGCTGGATCGTGCGCCCGCTCGAGCACCTGTCGCGGACCGCGCGCGCGCTCGGCTCGGGCCAGCTCTCGGCGCCCAGCCGGCTGGCCCGCCACGACGAGATCGGCGAGCTCGGCCACCGGATCGACGAGATGGCCGACCGGATCGAGGTCCTGCTGGTCACCGAGAAGGAGCTGCTCGCGAACGTCGCGCACGAGCTGCGCACGCCGCTCACCCGGATCGGCGTCGCGCTCGATCTCGCCAGCGAGGGCGACGCCGAGGCCGCGCGCGCCTCGCTCGCCGAGTTCGGGGTCGATGTCGGCGAGCTCGAGACGATCGTCGACGACATCCTCACCGCGATGCGGTTCGAGGTCGCGCGCGGCACGCAGCTGCCGATGCGGCTCGCCGTCGTCGAGCCCGCGGACATCGCGAGCGCCGCGGCCGATCGCCTGCGCGCGCGCCACCCCGACCGGCCGCTCGAGCTCGCGATCGGCGACGCGCTGCCCGCGATCCACGCCGATCCCATGCTGTTCCGCCGCGTGATCGACAACCTGCTCGAGAACGCCGACAAGTACTCGCCCGAGCGCACCGCGCCGATCTCCCTCGCGGTGCGCCGCGCCGGCGATCGCGTGGAGTTCGAGGTCCGCGACCGCGGGATCGGGATCACCGCCGAGGACCTGCCTCGGGTGTTCACGCCGTTCTTCCGCGGCGAGCGCAGCCGCTCGCGCGAGGCCGGCGGCGTCGGGCTCGGCCTCACCCTGGCCAAGCGGATCGTCGAGGCCCACGGCGGCACGATCGAGCTCGACAGCCAGCGCGGCACCGGCACGACCGTGCGGGTGTCGCTCGCCGCGTACGGCTGACCGCTGCGCCCTACGTGCAGCCGCAGCAGCGCTGCTTCGCCGCGGTGCAGCTCGCCTTGCCGCTCTCGCAGCGATCATTCGCGTGGCGATCCTGTCCACCGAGGTCACCCGCGATCGCGCAGATCCGACCCGCGCTCGCGCAGATCGAATCGGCGAGCCGGCACGCATCGGTGCACACCTCGGTGCTCGGCGGGGTGCACTGCGGATCGCCGACGCGCGGCGGCTCGCTCATCGGCGTCCACGGGCCGCCGAGCGTCACCACCGGCCGAGCGATCGAGAGCTGGGCGAGATCCGCGTCGATCGCGCGATCCAGCGCGTCGATCTCCGCGCGTGGATCCGGCGGCAGCGCCTCGCCGGGCGCGGCGGTGTGTGGCGGCGCGACCATCGCCTTGTTCCCGCTGCACGCGAGCACCCCAGCGCACACCAGGCCGAGCGCGAGCCCGGCGAGCACGCCTCCGCGACCCGTCACGGTGCTTCCTCGGCGGACGCGCGCTCGGAGCACGTGCAGCAGCGCCGCTTGGCCTCGCGGCACGACGCCTTCGCGCTCGCGCACTTCTCCTGCGCCGGATCCGACTTGCCGAGCTCGTCGGCGATCCCGCAGATCGCCTCGGCGTTGTCGCAGATGTGGTCGCCGAGGATGCACACCTCGCTGCAGGTCTCGGGCACGCGGTGGCCGACCGGGCACGCCCGCGCCGCATCGGTCACCGTGCCGCCGCGCCACTGGAGCAGGTCGGCGGGCGATGGATCGAGCTCCATCCGCGCCTCGCGCCGCCAGTCGCGGATCTGGACCCACAGCGCGATCACCTCGTTCATCTTCTGCTGCCGGCGCCGCCAGTCGAGGTCGGTGGGCGCGCGCGAGGTCGCGCACGCGACCACCAGCACCGCGATCGCGAGGCCGCAGACGAGACCCCTCACCGGTCCTCCAGCAGCTGCTTCTGGATCTTCTCGTTGATCTGGATCGACCGGTCGTACGCGTCGATCGCGGCGCGGCGCTCGCCATCAGCCTTCGCGGGCTGGTTGTCCGCGGCGTACTGGGCGGCCAGCGCCTCGTGGATCTCGCCCTGCACGGTGTGCAGGTTAGCGACAAAGAAGCTCTCGCGCTGGCGAGGCGCGAGCCCCTCCGACACCACCCTCATCGCCTCGTCCAGCTTGTTCTGGTTGAGCAGCAGCTTGGCGAGCCGGGCGCGCGCGTCCAGCCGGACGTCCTCGGCCTCGGGCGCGCCGGACGGATACCGCAGCGACAGGATCTGGCGGACGGCGGCGATCGCGTCATCGAGCTTGCCCTCGCTCGCGTAGACCTTCGCCTTGTGATGGAAATTCTTCGCCTGGCCGAGGAACACCATGAGCTCCTGGTCGATCGCGTCGGTGGGCTCCAGGGTCTGGGTCACCCGGCCGGGAGCGGCCTGCCCGCTGGGCGCCGCGCCCTCGGTCGAGCACGCGGCGAGCGCGAGCACGCACGCCAGGAACATCGATCGCTGCGAGGTCATCGCGAGCCTCCTCGGTTGACGCGCGCCGCCCGGTGCGAGCGGCCCTCGAAGCGGCGCTCGCGATAGCCATCGAGACGGTCGGCAAAGATGTCGTCGATCCGGGCGGCGGCATCGCCGGCGCGGTCGCGGTCGATCGGGCCCACGACCGCGTCGGCCGGGCGCGAGGTCCAGCGCGTGGGCGTGACGTAGGTCACCTCGGGCTGCGCGGGCGCCGCCGGACGCGCAGGCGCGCGCAGCCACAGCACCGCGACCGCCGCCGCCGCGACCGCCACGCTCGCCCCGGTGATCACCCACGGCACGAACCGGCGCCGCGCGCGATGGATCGGCGTGGCCCCACCACTCGACCGATGGCCCCCGCCGCGCGCTCCGCGATCGATCGCGGCGACCAGCACGTCCTCGACGATCGCGCGCTGGCGCGGCGCCGGCAGCTCGATCCGACCCTGCGCCGCGCGGATCACCGTGGCGACCTCGAGCAGCGCCCGGTCGTCGGCCGACATCGCCGGCGGCGTGCGACCGGACAGCGTCTTGTCGACGAGGTCCGCGAACGTCTTGGCGTGCGCGCGCTCGGCCGCGGTCGGCTCGGCGTCCGGATCGGGCACCGGGCTGGTCAGGATGTCGTCGTCGGTGGCCATCAGGATGGACGCTCCGTTTCGGTCTCGGACTCGATCTCGGCGCGCTCGCCGAAGTGCTTGCGGAACGCGCGCACGGCGCGGAACAGGAGGACGTCGAAGGTGCCGATCGTGACCCCGAGCCGGCGTGCGCATTCCTCGCGCGACAGCTCCTGGACCAAGCGTAGCTCGATCGCGGTCCGGTAGCGCTCCTGGAGCTGGCCCATGGTCCCGTCGATGCGGTCGCGGTGGGCGCGGCGCTCCTGGTCGGCGATCAGCTGGGCGTCGGCGTGTGACTCCGGGTCGGACTCGAGCGACACCTCGTGGACCATCGCGTCGGCGAGCCGGCGCGACCGCTTGGCCTGGCGGTGGATGTCGTAGACCTTGTTGATCGCGATCTGGCGCAGCCACGGGTAGATCGACTTCCCCTGCCAGGTGAATCGACCGATCTTCTCGACCGCGGTCGCCAGGGTGTCGCGCAGCACTTCCTCGGCCGAGGCGGCGTCGCCGAGACGCGGCAGGATCACCGTGCCGTACAGCGGCTGAGCGTAGCGTTCGAGGATCGGTCGCATGGCGTCGAGGTTGCCTCGCTGGGCTTCCTCGACCTGGCGCTGCTCCTCTTCGAGCTCGTCGCGTTGCTGATCGCCAGCGGGTTCGGAAGCCACAGACACCTATCCAACGCCGTGGAGGACCCGCATCTTACACGCGCTATCCGGGCATCGGCCCGAGCGCAACGGGCGGGCGTGGCCGGCGGCCGTCGTAGCGCACCTCCATCAACTCGAGGCCGTGGGCCGGCGCCGTGATCCCGGCGATCGTCCGGTCTCGAGAGGCAAGGATATCGGCCACTTGGACCGGCGTACGCCGCCCCTGCCCGACCTCCACCAGGGTCCCTACCAGGATGCGGACCATGTTCCGGAGGAACGCGTTTCCGCGGACATCCACGACCAGCAGCTCGGGCTCGGCCACCGAGAGATCGATCTCCTCGATCCGGCGCACCGTGGTGGCGGCGGTGCAGCCGGCCGCCCGGAACGCCGCGAAGTCGTGCTCGCCGATCAGGTGCGCCGCGGCCTCGCGCATCGCCGCGTGCGCGAGCGGCTCCGGGCGGTGCCACGCGCGGTCGCGCCAGCGCGGCGCGCGATCCGGCCGCTGCAGGATCGTGTAGCGATAGTGCTTGCCCGTCGCCGAGAACCGCGGGTGAAACTCGTCGGAGACCTCGGTGGCCTCGCGGACCGCGATCGCGTCGGGGAGCAGCGAGTTGAGCCCGCGGCGGATCCCGTGCAGCGGGATCGGGCGCTCGGTGCGCAGGCTCGCGACCTGACCACGCGCGTGCACGCCGGCATCCGTGCGCGACGCGCCGGCGATCGACACCTCGTGCGACAGCAAGCGCGCGGCGGCCTGCTCGAGGTGGCCCTGCACCGTCGGGCCGTTCGACTGGCGCTGCCATCCACAGAACGAGCTGCCGTCGTACTCGACGACGAGGCGGATGTGACGCACGAGCGCGTTGTACCGGAGTTCGGTCTAGATCGTCCGCGCCGCGGGCGACAATGCGGCGTGCGCTCGCGCCGGCTGCGGCGGCGCGGCTCGTTGCGCGCGGCTCACGCAGCCGGGACCGCCCGAATTCCGATGTCGGGATCGTTCGGAGCTGGTACGCGCGTTGCTGACCTGCCGGCGCATGGCCACGCTGTCCCAGATCGCGCTGTCCACGTCCCTGGTCGCGACCCTCGCGCTCGCCGCCTCGCCAGCGCTCGCCAATGTTCCGGCGCCACTCGCGCCCGCAGGTGCGCGCGCTCCAGAGGTCCTGCCCGCGGCCGCGGCCACGCTCGACGCGACGGCTCCGAACCAACCGGTGAACGCGATCCCGGAGACCCCACCTCCGGAGATCTCCGAGACGGGGCTGCCGGAGCGACCGGCCTACGCGCGCGCCGGCATGAGGGAGCTCGGCGCCTCGGCGGGCCTCACCGTCGCGACCGGGTTCCGCAACATCAACGTCGCGCCGACGATCGGCTGGTTCGTCACCGACCACGTCGAGCTCTCCGGGATCCTCGCGATGTCGAACATCAAGGCGGGCGAGCACTCGTCGACGGTGTGGTCGGTGCTGTTCGAGCCGTCGTACCACGTGCCGATCGAGGACTCGCTGTTCTGGTTCCTGGGCATGGGCCTCGGCGTCGCATACATCGGCGATCTGGGCGGCGGGCTCGCGGTCGCGCCGCGGATCGGCCTGAACTTCCTCGTCGGCCGCTCGGGCGTGCTGACGCCGTCGCTGTCGTACGAGTACACGACCCACACGGTCGACAACGCGATGAACGGCGAGGACATCACGCTCAGCGCGGTGTCGAGCACCGTGCGCGTCAACATCGGCTACACCGCGATGTGGTGACCGCTCACCAGCTCCACTCGACGCCGAGGGTCAGCGCGTGCTGGCCGCGACGCGCCTCGTCCTCGAACAGCAGCGCGCCGTCGTAGCGCAGGTACCCGGCCGCGCGCGGGAACGGCGGCGGGTGATAGCGCAGGCTCAGCGAGCCGGCCGGCCCCACGCCCTCGCCGAGCTGGACGCCGAGGCCGGCGCCGACCTCGTACCACCGCGCGATCCAGCGGCGCGCCGCGGTGGCGAGCAGCTGGCCCTGCGGATCGAGGCCATCGACGAGCCACAGCGCACCACCCACGCCGAACAGGGTCTGCCGGCCGAGCTCGAACCGGGCGGCGAGCGCCACGATCGCGTCGCGCTGGTCGGGCGCGAGCGCGATGCCCGCGCCGAGGCTCATCGAGAACCGGTAGCGCGGCCCGTACGCGGCCACGGTCGCCTCGCCCGCCAGGATCGTCTCGCTGCCGGCCGACCGCGACCGCAGCGAGGTCGCCGCGGCGTCCTCGTTCGCGCTGTCGTCGACGTCGAGATCGGACGCGCGCGCGCCACCGACCGCGACATCGCTCGGGGGAGACACCGGGCTGATCGGCACGACGGCCGACGGCTGCGGCGCGTCGAGCCCGTTGCGACCTTCGAGGTCGACGGACTTCGGGGCGGTGGTCTGCGAGACGATCGGCGTGCGCTCGCCGCGGTACGAGGTGTCGACGGTGGTCTGCTTCTTGACCGTGCGCCAGTGCATGCCGGCCGGCACCGAGACCGGCACGGCCACGCTGCGCTTCACGCCGCCCTGCACGATCACCTCGTCGCCGATCGCGACGAGCGAGGTGTGCGGCGAGACCAGGCCGTAGCGCAGCGCGTGCGACGCGATCGCGGCGGCGTTCCCACCGCGCGGCTCGGCGAGCATCTCGGCGAGCCGGCTGCGCGCCCACCGCCGGGCGAGCGGCCCCATCG
>JBQCJR010000610.1:0-3320 GCA_051952595.1 Kofleriaceae bacterium | reverse complement strand
TCGGCCCCGGCCGCGCCGTCGCGGCGCACGATACCGTTCCGTTCTGCGTGTGGGTCGCCGCGCGCCACCTCGACTCGTACGAGGACGCGATCTGGACCGCCACCGCGCAGGTCGGCGATCGCGACACCACCGGCGCGATCGTCGGCGGCATCGTCGTGCTCTCGACCGGCGAGGCCCGGATCCCGAAGCGCTGGAGCGAGGCGATCGAGCCGGTGCCCGATCCACTCGCCCCGAGCTGACCGTCAGGAGCGCGTGCGGCGCAGCGTCACCGGGACCAACACGCGCGTGACACCCGGCAGCACCAGCGCGCGCGCCCGCGGCGGCACCAGCTTGCCGTGCGGCAGCGCCCCCGCGAGCTTGGCGTTGCCGCGCACCACGAGGCCGGGATAGAAGCCCCCGCCGCCGTGCAGCTGGACCACCAGCGTCGCCTTGCCATCGCCGAGGTCGACCGCCCCCGCGTCGTCGAGCATCGGCATCAGCTCCGCCATCGCCAGGCTCGCGCTGTACACCGCCTTGCGCGCGTCGTCGGAGTCCGCGGCCGCGAGCTCGAAGTCGCTGTCCTTGGCCAGGATCTCGTTCTCCTCGACCACCGGGCGGCGGCGCACCTCCGGCGTGCCGATCGCCAGCGTCCAGCGCTTGCCCCGCAGCTCGGTCGCGCCGAAGAAGCGCTTGTTGCCGCGCACGCCCTGCCGGAGGACCCGCCGGGTCATCGCCGTCCACGCGCGCGTGCGATCCTCCATCGTCGTCGGCGGGCGCATGTCGTACGCGAACGGCGCGAGCGCGATCGTCGCGAACCCCAGCATCACCAGCGCGTCGGCCGTCCCGTGCGTCGCGCGATAGTCCGGAGCGTCCGTGTGTGCGATCAGCCGCAGCCCCGCGCGGTCGCGCAGCGCGAAGAACACCGAGACCTCGTGGACCTCGGCCACCAGCTCGAAGTCGTGCACGTCCGAATCCGCCACCGCGACGCGCTCCGCCTTCGCGCCCGCGGCCATCGCCGCGCCAACTGCCTCGCAGTGCGCCTGCTCGCCGTGACACTCGACCCGCGGCCGGAGCCGCACCGGCGCGGCGAACGATTCGCTGGACACGAGCACACCAAGCACCACCAGAGCGAACGAGCGCATGAGAAAACAGCGTAGCAGAGCGACCAGAGCGGATACGTGCGGTGCGTCACGGCGGTCGAGCGACCTCGATGCTACGCGGACGCGATCGTCGATCGACCGCTCGGCTCGTGCGACGCGTCACGCCGCGCACCCATTGTCGCGCCGGCTTCGGTGGTTACGCTCGAGTGGATGTTCCGCGACGACTATCTCCATCGCATGATCGAGCAGCTCGCCGCGGCGCTGCGCCGCCTGATCCGCGCGCGCGAACGCGCCGATCATGCCGAGGCGCTCGAGATCGCCGGCGGGCTCTACGACGAGCTACTCGGCATGCCGCGCGCGCTCGTCGATCGCCTCGATGTTGCGACGCTCGTCGCGTCGCTCCGCAACCCCGACAAGGTGCGGCTCGCCGCCACACTGGCGCGCGAGGAGGCACACACCTACGCCGCGATGGGCGAGCCCGCGGCCGCGCTTCGCCGGTACCGCCGCGCCCACGAGCTGCGGGTCGCGGCGCGCGCGATGTCGCCCTCGCCGGAGGACGACGCCGAGCTCGAGGAGCTCGCCCGCAGGATCGACGCCACGGCGCGCGCACCAGCTCCATAGCTGCCGCGGTATCACTGGGCGGGGCATCAACTGCCAGGGTCCGGCTAGCAGCGCGATGCCGCCGACGACGACGCGAACGAAAAACACCCGTTGCGCGACGGTGTATTTCGACCGCAGGCGTCAACGGCTTGTCCGAGTGCGCCAATGAGCCGCGGGTCGGCACAGCAAGCGATCTGGTGACCCGGAAGTCGGCTCCTTCGCGCTCGAGTCGCGCGCTGGTCAACCACGTCGCTCGAGGGCGGATGATCAGAAGGCCATACACGCCGAGTGCGCGCCCCCATCGTTTTCCTTCGAACGTGCATCACAATGCAGGTGACGCCGTTCGTCATGGTCTCGAGATTCGCGAGCGCAGCGCTGATCGCCTCGTGCGGTGTCACGGCGGTTCTGCGTGTGATCGGCAGTCACTCGTGGCGATCCGCGTTCGCCATCGGCCTCGTGATGCTCGGTCTTCGCGTTGTCGTGATGGCCTGGGGCGTGACACGCAGAGAGCTAGCGTGGTCGCGCCTCCTCTTGCCGACCATCCTCCTGCTCGAGGGAGCTGGTCTTGCGTGGCACGGCCAGATGGAGCTCTGGCAGCTGCGGCTCGCCACCGTGCTGGCCATCGAGGTCTTGTTCGTCGTGATCGCGCTCCGGGAGCTGCGCCGCAACTCCGTGGGAACCGAGCGATCGGAGGAACGGCTTGCTCGCGCGCTCGGTGCACTGTTGCCACCTCGAGTCGCGCGACTCGCAGCGTTCGAGCTGGTGCTCGTCGGCTCGGCGCTGCAGTTCGTGTTCGGCGGATGGCGCCGCGAGAGCCCGTCCGGTTTCACCTATCATCGAGAGAGCGGCCTACGAATGCTGATACCGGTGCTGCCGCTCCTCGGGATCGGCGACATCTTGCTCCTCGAGCTCGTGTTGCTGCCGCTCGCCGCGATGTGGGTCCGCGTCCTCGTTCACGGCATTGCGATCTACGGATTGGCATGGCTCGTCGGGCTCTATGCATCGATGCGCGCGCGGCCCCACCAGATCGTCGATGGTCGACTCACCCTCCATCGCGGGCTCCTGCGGCGCCTCGATGTGCGTGTCACCGAGATCGCATCGATCGAGCCGCTCCCGAGCTTCGCCGACGACTGTAAGAAGCGCGCCTACACACGTGGCGCGCTCCGACTCGACATGGCCGGCCCTGCTGTCTTCGAAATCCAGCTGCATCACCCGGTCCGACCGATCGGCGTGTTCGGCGAGGAACACGCGGGCACACGCGTGCTTGTCGCGGTCGATGATCCGGTGGCGTTCACAGCGGCGCTGCGCGGAGAGTGATGTACTCACTGGATCTGGCGCTGCATGGCTCGCGGCGGCGGCGGCGGGCTCGTCTTCGACGCGCACGCGTGTGCGGTGCGCACGAACGGCGGAGCCGTCTGCTGGGGCGCCAACGATGATGGCGCGTGTAACCTCCCGCAGCGCTAGCGCGCGCTGCCGACGAGCGGCGCGAGGAGCGCGTCTAGCTCAGGCGGAGATGGAAGGTCATCGCGCGCACGCACCGCCGCGAGCACCGCGGTTTGGGCCGCTTCGTTCACGGCCGCGACGAGGCCAGGAAGTTGTACCCATTGGTCGCGAAGCGTGAGCGTCGTCGCGTCGAGCGAC
>JBQCJR010000609.1:0-4856 GCA_051952595.1 Kofleriaceae bacterium | reverse complement strand
GCGCGAGAACACCTTGCCGGTCGGGTTCATCGGCGAGTTGAGCACCAGCAGCTTGGTGCGCGGCGAGAACGCGGCGGCGAGCGCCTCGCGCGGCAGCGACCACGCCGGTGGCTCGAGCCGGACCGCGCGCGGGATCGCGCCGAGCCGGCGGATCACCGGCGCGTAGGTATCGTAGGCCGGCTCGAGGATCACCACCTCGTCGCCGGCCTCGAGCAGGCCGAGGAAGCAGTCGAGCAGCGCCTCGGTCGCGCCCGAGGTGATCAGCACCTCGGTCTGCGCGTCGAGCGCGCGATCGTAGAACCGGCGCTCGTGGTCGGCGACCGCCTGGCGGAGCGCCGGCAGGCCCATCATCGGCGGGTACTGGTTGTGGCCATCGACCACGTACTCGGCGGCCGCGGTGCGCAGCGCGAGCGGACCACGATCGTCGGGGAAACCCTGGCCGAGGTTGACCGCGGCGTGCTCGCGGGCGAGCGCCGACATCGACTCGAAGATCGTCGTGCCGTAGCTGGACAGGATCGGGTTGCCGGACTTCACCGCCGCACTCTACGTCACGGCGCACACGCCGCGCTCGCCGGTGGCGCGGCGGCGATCTGGCCGGCGAGCCACGCCGCGGCCGCCGCGGGGGGCTGCTTGTCGACCTCGCGATCGACGAGCGCGTTGGCCTGCTGCATCCACGCGACGTGGATCGCGTCGCGCAGCGGCGCCAGCGCGCACACCACGCGGCGGTCCCCGGCGACCCGCGGCCCGAGCAGGATCATCGCGTCGTAGGGCGGCAGCGCGCCGGCCGGGTCGTCGAGCACGACCAGGTCGTACGCCGCGATCCGGCCGTCGCTCGAGAACGCCGAGATCACGTCGACGTCGCCGCGCGCGACCGCGTCGTAGAGCAGCGCCGGATCGAAGCTGGTCGCGCGGGCGAACCGCAGATCGTACGCGGTGCGGACCGCCGCCCACTCCGGCCGCCCGAGGAACTCGTAGTCGGCGCCGAGCGAGAGCTCGCCGGCGTGGCGGGCCAGGTCGTCGAGCCGGCGCAGCCCGAGCCGATCGGCCAGCTCGCGCCGCACCGCGAGCGCGTAGGTGTTCTCGAACCCGAGCGAGCCGAGGCTGCGCACCTGGTGCACGCGCGCCAACCAGCCCTCGACCTCGGCGAGCACCTGCCAGCGCGGCGCGCCGGCCGCGCGCTTCATGTGGGTGGTCCACAGCGTGCCGGAGTAGTCGACGTACGCGTCGAGATCGCCGGCGACCAGCGCGTCGAACGCCACGGTCGAGCCGAGGCTCGCGACGATCTCGACCGCGATCCCGGCGCGGGCGAGCCGCGCGCGCAGCAGCTCGACCAGGACGTACTGCTCGGTGAACGTCTTGGCGCCGATCCGCATCCGCGCCACCGGCGGGCGCTCGCCGGCCCGCGCGATCGCGGGGGCGCCCTGCCGCACCGCGGGTTCGTGGCCGTCGCCGAGCCGCGGCAACACGCCGATCACCACGGCGATCAGCGCGCCCAGCCCGATCGCCGGGCCCCATGTGCGGCGGCGCGGCCGGCCGGCCAGCGCGCGCTCGGCCGCGGCGAGCAGGCCATCGAGCGCGATCGCGAGCACCGCGGCGACCACGACGCCGACCATCAGCATCGGCCAGTTGCGGGTCTGCAGCCCGGCGAAGATGTAGTTGCCGAGGCATGGCTGGCCCACCGGCGTGGCGAGCGTCGCGGCGCCGACCGTCCACACCGTCGCGGTGCGCACGCCGCCCGCGATCACCGGCGCGGCGAGCGGCAGCTGCACGCCGCGCAGCAGCTGGCCGCGGGTCATCCCCATGCCGAGCGCCGCCTCGACGATCGCCGGATCGATCCCGCGCAGCCCGAGGATCGCGTTGCGCAGGATCGGCAGCAGCGCGTACAGGGTGAGCGCGATCGCGGCGGGCGCGAACCCGAACGGCGACAGCCCGAGACCGAGCCCACCGGTGCGCGCGAGCAGCGGCACCATCAGCGCGAGCAACGCGAGCCCCGGCACGGTCTGGATCACGCCGGCCACCGCGACGATCGGCGCGGCGATCCGCGGCCGGCCGGCCACCGCGATCGCGAGCGGCACGCTGATCGCGACCGCGATCCCGATCGACAGCAGCACCAGCTCGAGGTGGCTCGCGAGCAGCGGCGGCACGCCCGCGATCAGCGCGCCGAGCTCGCTCACGGCGCCCCCGCCGCGGCGCGCAGCTGCTCGCCCTGGCGGCGCGCGATCGTCATCAGCCCGGCGACCGCGTCGTCGGCGGGCGCGGTCATCAGCTGGTGCGGCGTGCCGACCTGGCGCAGCGCGCCGCGCGCGACCACCGCGATCCGATCGGCCAGCGCGAGCGCCTCGACCATGTCGTGGGTGACCATGATCGTCGTCAGCCCGAGCTCGCGGTGGATCCGGCGCAGCTCGCCCTGGAGGTCGGCGCGCGTGATCGGATCGAGCGCACCAAACGGCTCGTCGAGCAGCAGCAGGCCCGGCCGCGCCGCGAGCGCGCGCGCCACACCGATCCGCTGGCGCTGGCCGCCCGACAGCTGGTCCGGATAGCGCTCGCGATAGGTGGCCGGCGCGAGCCCGACCAGCGCGAGCAGCTCGTCGACCCGCTCGCGCGACTCGCCGGCCGGCCAGCGCAGCAGGCGCGGCACGGTCGCGATGTTGTCGCCCACCGTGAGGTGCGGCAGCAGCCCGCCCTGCTGGATCACGTAGCCGATCGAGCGGCGCAGCGCGACCGGGTCCTGCGCGCGCACGTCGCGCCCATCGACGCGGACCTCGCCCTCGTCCGGCTCGAGCAGGCGATTGACCATCTTCAATAGTGTGGTCTTGCCACTGCCGGACTCGCCGAGCACGACCACGAGCTCGCGCGCGGCGACCTCGAGCGTCACGCCGCGCACCGCCCAGCCGTCGTCCGGACCGCCCAGCCGCTTGCCCACCCCGACGAGATCGATCACGAGGTCGGTTAGCACGACTCCCGCCGACGTCCGACCACCCCCGCGACTCCCGCTCCGGATCAAGATTCCATCAGGACGAGCGCGCATCCGGACCAACTTGTCGGAGTGGCACGCGCTTCGCGGCAATCAGCATTGCCCCGGTCACCCGCGCAGTTTCTAGATATGGGGTCCAACAGCGGAGCGCGAAGTGGCGGATGTGTCGTACGTGATGAGTGGGCGTGACCTGATGCGGATCTTCCCAGGCACCAGCGAGCTCGCGCACCTGATGCGCGAGATCGACTGGGCGCAGACCGACCTGGGCTCGCCGGCCGGGTGGCCGGAGAACCTCAAGACCGCGGTGAGCATCTGCCTCACCTCGCGGTTCCCGATCGTGCTGTGGTGGGGCCCGCAGCAGACCCTGCTCTACAACGACGCCTGCATCCCGTTCCTCGGCGAGACCAAGCACCCGCGCTACCTCGGGCGGCCGGGCCGCGAGTGCTGGAGCGAGATCTGGAGCACCATCGGGCCGATCCTCGACAGCGTGCGGCTCTCCGGCCAGGCCACCTGGTCCGGGGACGTGCAGTACTTCTTCGCCCGCAGGCTGCCGCGCGAGGAGGTCTACGCGCGGTTCAGCTACGGCCCGCTGCTCGCCGCCGACGGCGTGACGGTCGACGGCATCTTCTCGCCGTGCACCGAGACCACCGAGCAGGTGGTCGGCGCGCGCCGGCTCGAGACGCTGCGCCGGCTCGGCGAGCGGGTCGAGGCGCGCACCGTGCTGGCGGCGTGCGCCGAGGCGGCGCGCGTGCTCGGCGACAACCCGCACGACATCCCGTTCGCGGCGATCTACGTCGTCGACGAGGCCGCGACGATGCTGCGGATGGCCGCCGCGACCGGCCTGGCCTCGGATCACCCGCTGCCCGCGCACGTCCAGATCGCCGACGGCGATCCGGATCCGTGGCCGCTGATCACGGTGCTGCGCAACCGCCGCTCGTTCGAGGTCGACACCCACCACATCCCGCTGCCCGGTGGGCCGTGGCCCGAGCCGACCACCCGCAGCGTGGTGCTGCCGATCCGCGAGAGCGATCAGAAGACGGTCGCCGCGCTGCTGGTCGTCGGGGTCAGCCCGCGCCGGGTGTGGAACCCGTCGTACCAGACGTTCTTCGATCTGGTCGCCGGCCACATCGGCACCACGCTCGCGGTCGCCAACGCGTACGAGTCCGAGCGGCGGCGCGCCGAGGCGCTCGCCGAGATCGATCGCGTCAAGACCACGTTCTTCAGCAACATCAGCCACGAGTTCCGCACCCCGCTGACCATGATGCTCGGCCCGATGGAGGACGCGCTCGCGGCGCCCCACGGCGTGCTCCAGGGCGAGGAGCTCGAGATCGTGCACCACAACGCGCGCCGGCTGCTCCGGCTGGTCAACGCGCTGCTCGACTTCTCGCGGATCGAATCCGGACGGATCCAGGCCAGCTACCAGCCGACCGACATCGCCGCGATCACCACCGATCTCGCGAGCGGGTTCCGCGCCGCGATCGAGAAGGTGGGCATCGAGCTGGTGGTCGAGTGCCCGCCGCTGTCGCAGCCGGTCTACGTCGACCGCGACATGTGGGAGAAGATCGTGCTCAACCTGGTCTCGAACGCGTTCAAGTTCACGTTCGAGGGCAGGATCGCGGTGTCGCTGCGCGAGACCGCCGAGGGCGCGATGCTGTCGGTCAGCGACACCGGGATCGGGATCGCCGCCGAGCACGTGCCCCACGTGTTCGAGCGGTTCCACCGGATCGAGGGCGCGCGGGCGCGCACCCACGAGGGCTCGGGGATCGGGCTCGCGCTGGTCCAGGAGCTGGTGCGGCTACACGACGGCACGCTCACCGTCGACAGCGTGCTCGGCGTCGGCACCACGTTCACGGTCACCGTGCCGTTCGGCGTCGCGGTGCCC
>JBQCJR010000608.1:0-6426 GCA_051952595.1 Kofleriaceae bacterium | reverse complement strand
GGCGTGCTGTTCGCCGGGGTCTACCTGGCCGCCGCCGCGATCGCGTACCGCACCCACGCCCTGCGCGCCCGGTTCGGCGAGGATCGCCTGCTGTGGGGCCTGCTCGGCGTGCTGGCGATCAGCTTCGTCGGGCTCGCCGGGGCGCGCAGCGGGCCGTGGATGCTGGGCCTGCTGGTCGTCCAGGCGGTCGCGAACGGCGTGTACTCGCCGCTGACCAAGCCGCTGCTCAACCGCGAGATCACCGATTCGGGCCGCCGCGCCGCGGTGCTCTCGGTCGAGTCGATGGCGCGCCGGGCGGCGATCGGCGTGTTCGCGCCGCTGGTCGGGCTGTACGGCCAGGCCGACGTCATGCTGCTGTGCGGCGCGGTGGGCCTCGGAGGCCTGGGATTGCTCGCAGTTGCGCGGGTCCGCGTCGGTCGGCCGATCGCCGATCCTCGTTGACACCGTCCGGGCGGCGGACCAGACTGCGCCGCTCCCAATGGCCTCTCCTCGCGCCTCTCGCGTCGCCCCGGCTGCCTCGGCCGGCCAGCGGATCTACTTCGTGTCGCTGGGGTGTCCGAAGAACCAGGTCGACACCGAGCTGATGCTCGGCCAGGTCGAGGCCGCGGGCCACGCGCTGGTCGATTCACCCGAGGGCGCCGACGTCATCGTGGTCAACACCTGCGCGTTCATCGACGCCGCCAAGGAAGAGAGCGTCGACACCATCCTCGAGATGGCGCAGCACAAGGCCAAGGGCAAGCGCGCCGGCGCGAGCAAGCTCGTGGTCACCGGCTGCCTCGCCCAGCGCTACGCCGACGATCTCGCGAAGGACATCCCGGAGATCGACCACATCCTCGGCTCGGCGGACTTCCAGACCCTGGCCTCGGCGATCGCGCCGCAGGCGGTCGCCGCGCTGCCCTCGGGCAAGCCCAAGGCGCGCAAGCCGCTGCCGGTGATCCAGGTCTCGGAGACCCCGAGCTACATCTACGACCACGACGCGCCGCGGGTCCGGATCGGCGCGCGCCACAGCGCGTACGTCAAGGTCGCCGAGGGCTGCGATCGGCCGTGCTCGTTCTGCATCATCCCCAAGCTGCGCGGCCCGCAGCGCAGCCGCACGATCGACGACATCGTCGCCGAGGCGCGCGCGCTCGCCGCCGAGGGCACGCTCGAGATCAACCTGATCGCGCAGGACCTCACGCGGTACGGCTGGGACCAGGGCCGCTCGCCCGCCGAGCGCCAGACCCTCGCCCAGCTGGTCCGCGCGCTCGGCAAGATCGACGAGCTCGAGTGGATCCGCCTCCACTACACGTTCCCGAGCGCGTTCGATGACGACCTGATCGACGCGATCGCGAGCGAGCCGAAGGTGGTCAAGTACATCGACGTGCCGCTCCAGCACATCAGCGATCCGATGCTCAAGCGGATGCGCCGCGGCCACTCGAGCCGGGTCACCCGCGAGCTGGTGCGCACGCTGCGCGAGCGGATCGACGGCCTGGTGCTGCGCACCACGTTCATCGTCGGGCACCCCGGGGAGACCGCCGAGGAGTTCGACGAGCTGTGCGCGTTCGTCGAGGAGTCGCAGTTCGATCGCGCCGGCGCGTTCACCTACTCGGTCGAGCCGGGCACCACCTCGGCGCTGCTGCCCCACCGCGTCGATCCCGAGGTCTCGGCCGAGCGCCAGCAGATCCTGATGGAGATCCAGCGCAAGATCAGCCGCGCCCGCCACGAGGCGATGGTCGGCCGCGAGCTCACCGTGCTCGTCGAGGGCGTGTCGTCCGAGTCGGAGTACCTGCTCGAGGGCCGGTGGTACGGCCAGGCCCCCGGGATCGACGGCGTCACCTACCTGGCGGATGGCCAGGTGCCGGCCGGCTCGCTGGTCCGCGCGCGGGTGACCCAGGCGAGCGACTACGACCTCGCGGCCACGCTCGAGCTGTAGCGCCCGGCGCGCGCGGCCTCAGGCCTCGTCGTACGACAGCTCGCCCATCTCCACGAAGTCGCCGTCGTACTCCTCGAGCGCGCGATCGCGCGGCAGCGACGCGCACAGCGCCACGCAGTCGCCGCGCCGGCCGCGCAGCTGCACCTCGTCGAGATCCGTGCAGAAGTAGACTTCGCGCTGGCAGGTCCCGCACCTGCGGACCCGCGCGTCGTCGGTGCTCGCGAGCGACTCCCAGCGCTGGGGGCAGCGGAACGCGAACCGGGCGTCGCAGCGATCGATCGCCGCGCGGCTGACGATCGCGCGCCACACCGGATCGACCTGGCGGGCGAGCGCCGTGACGCGCGGGGGGTCCGGCGGCAGCGCGCCCGAGACCCGCCGCAGCAGCTCGGCCTTGTCGCGCTGGCCGCGCTCGTCGAGCCAGTCGGCGAACACCGCCCGCATCTCGAGATCGTCCGGCTGGTCGCCCAGCCGGAGCAGGAACCGCTGCTCGATCGGCGTGTCGGGGTCGAGGGCCGTCTTGCCGATGTCCTCCCACTCCTCGACCGGCGCCATCGCGTCGTTCGAGGGCCGAACGACGACGTGCTTCGAGCTAGCCATCCGACCACTGTATCAGCGGCGGCGCGCGCCGATCACGCCTCGAAGCGGCGGATCCGGAACAGCCCGACCCCCAACCACAGCGCCCCGATCACCGCGAGCGCGATCCCCGAGGCGCCGACCGATTGCGCGTGCTGGCCGGCGAGGTCCGCGATCACGCGCGCGTGGTACGTGGCGCTCAGGTACTTGAGCGACATCGGCAGCGCGCCGACCGGCAGGTCGAAGAACAGCATGTAGCAGATCGTCAGCGCCATGCCGTGGCGGGGCACCAGCGTGGAGATCCCGGTGGCGATCAGCGAGGCCACCAGCCCCGCGCCGCCGATCGCGACCACGCTCGCCAGGCCGGGCGAGAGCTTCGGGCCGGCGGCCGCCGCGGCCCACCAGCTCGCGATCAGCAGCCCACACGCGATCGGGGTCAGCGCGGCCAGCTTGCCCGCGAGCACCGCCCACCGCGGGACCGGCCGCGACCACAGGTACGTGATCGTGCGATCCTCGACGTCCTCGCCGATCGAGGACGCCACGAACATCGCCGGGATGATCGCGAGCAGCAGCAGCTCGAACGCGAGCACGTCGTGCAGCATGCCCTCGGTGGAGCGCTGCCGGTCGGCGAGCACCGCCGCGAACGCGACCGGCAGGATCGCGATCGCGCCGCTCACCCACAGCGTGCGGCCGCGCAGCAGCCGCTTCCAGGTCACCGCGGCGATCGCGCGGGTCGCCGCCAGGCCACTCGGCACCTGCGAGCGCGCCGGCATCAGCGCCGCCCTCCATCGCCGGTGAGGTACTCGAACACCGCGCCCAGGTTGTTGTCCGGCGACGACAGCGCAGACACCACGACCCCGCGATCGAGCACCGCCTCGGCGATCTGGTCGTAGCAGCGGTCCGGATCGCGGGTCTCGACCAGCACCGCGGCGCGCTCGAACACGATCCGCGCGACGTGGTCCTCCGCGGCGAGCGCGGAGGCGATCGCGCGCGGCCGGTCGCACTCGATCCGGATCCGGTGGGGGCGGCGATCGATCAGCTTGCGGATCTCGTAGACGTTGCCCTCGGCGAGCACCTGGCCGCGGTAGATCACGACGATCTCCGAGGTCAGCGCCTCGATCTCGTACAGCACGTGGCTCGACACCACGACGGTCTTGCCCGCCTCGCCGAGCCGGCGGATCCGCTCGACGATGTCGATCCGCGCCACCGGATCGACGCCGGTCAGCGGCTCGTCGAGCAGCAGGAAGTCCGGATCGTGGGCGATCGCGGTCGCCAGCTTGGTCCGCTGGCGCATCCCCTTCGAGAACCCCTTGACCCGGCGGTTCATCGCGTCGGTCATGCCCATCGCGGCGAGCGCCGCCTCGGCCGCGATCTTGGCGTCGCCGCGCGGCACGCCGGCCAGCGTCGCCCTCGCGGTGACCACCTCGAGCGCGGTCAGCTCGTCCCACGCCTTCTCGTGCTCGGGCGCGTACCCGATCCGGCGGCGCACCGCGACGTCGTCGAACGGGTTCTGGCCGTACACCGTCAGCGTGCCGCGCGACGGCCGGAGCAGCCCGGCCATCATCTTCAGCAGGGTCGACGTGCCGGCGCCGTTGGGGCCGAGCAGCCCGACGATCCCGCCGCGCAGCTGCCAGCTGACGTCGGAGACCCCGAGCACGTGGCCGTACCACTTGCTGCACCGGTCCGCGGACACCACCGTCACGACGCGCCTCCGACCCCGGCGAGCCGCGCGCCGCGCACCCGGTACAGCACGATCGCGATCGCCACGCCGACGTGGATCCCGAGCGAGCCGAGCGCCGCGCCGAACGGGATCTTCGGATCGAGCGGCTCGAACTCGAGCTCGTAGAGGTGCCAGGCCACCCCGCGGATCGCCTGCGGCAGATCCAGCGCCGCGACCCAGCCGGACGACTGCTTGCTGACCGCCCACGCCATCGCGCCGAAGATCAGGTAGTAGGCCGCCCACAGCGCCAGCGCGTGGCGGCGGTTCGGCACCAGCGCCGAGAACGCGAGCGGCACCGCGGTGTACACCAGCACCGCGATCGCGCCGATCGCGAGCGTCTTGGGCAGCAGCGGCCAGATCGCGAGCAGCTGGTCGGTGTTGTCGGACACGCCGAGCCGCAGCCCGGCGAGCAGCAGCGGCCCGGCGGCGATCACCAGCGCGAGCAGCGCGGCGATCCCGACCAGCTTGCCGATCACGTAGTGGACCGGCCGCACCGAGCGCGCGAAGTAGAACGTGAACGCGCCGCTCTGCACGTCGGCGGCCACGACCGACGCGACGACCGTCAGGCTGACCACGAACCCGGCGCGGCAGAACCAGATGATCGCCTCGGGGAGCGCGGTGTCGATCAGCTGCATGACCAGCCCCTGGGCGCGCCCGAGGCTCGACTTGCGCTCGCTCGCGAACAGCATCAGGCCGCCGTAGACGCAGGTGAAGATCACCGAGAGCCCGAGCCACGCCTTGACCCGCCACCAGGTCTTCCAGCCGTGGGCGATCTGGTTGCGCGCGATCACCCGCCACCGGGTGCCCGCGTCGCGGCGGGTCCCGGCGTAGCGCTTGTAGCCGAGGTCGTGGATCGTCCCGGCGGGGGCGGGGGCGGGCTCGCTCACGGCGCCACCGCCTCGGACGGGCCCGTGGCCGCCGGCTCGCCGATGACCCGCAGGAACGCCGCCTCCACGGTCTCGCGCCGCACGCCGACCCCGCGGACCTGGAGCCCGAGCCCGCGCGCGTGGCGGAACACCAGCTCGCTCGTCGCGTCCGCCGGCAGGTCGACGTGCACGACCACCGGCGAGATCACCTGGCAGACCACACCGGCCGTCGCGAGCGACGCCGCGAGCCGATCGGCCTCGGCCTTGACCTCGATCGCCAGCTCGGAGTCGCGGCCGCGTGCGCCGCGCAGCTCGTCGATCGTACCGACGAACCGGACCCGTCCGTGGTTCATGATCACCGCGTGGTCGCACACCCGCTCGACGTCCGGCAGCAGGTGGGTCGACAGCACGATCGCGCAGTTGCGGCGGGCGGGCAGGTCCACGATCAGCTCGAGCATCTCGTCGCGGGTCCGCGGATCGAGCCCGTTGGTCGGCTCGTCGAGGAACAGGATCTCGGGGTCGTGGACCAGCGCCTGGGCGAGCTTGACCCGCTGCTTCATGCCGGTCGAGTAGCCCTCGATCGGCTGGTACCGCTTCTCCTCGAGCCCGGCGTAGTAGAGCGCCGCGTGTGCGCGCTGCATCGCCTCGGTGCGCGGCAGCCCCGAGAGCTCGCCGGCGTAGGTGCACAGCTCGACCGCGCTCATCCCCGCCAGGAACGCCTCCTGCTCCGGCATGTAGCCGACGCGGTCGCGGATCTCGGTGCCGTGGGTCGCCGCGTGCAGCCCGAGGACCCGCGCGGTGCCCTGGTACGGGATCAGGCCGAGCAGGCACTTGAGCAGGGTCGACTTGCCGGCGCCGTTGGGGCCGAGCAGCCCGATGATCTGGCCGTCGACCACCGCGTCCACGTCGGCGAGCGCGGTGATCGCGCCGTAGCGCTTGGTCAGTTGGGACAGCTCGATCAGCGGCGGCGAACTGTTCACCGGAGGACCTCGACGATGCACGGTACGACGCCGGCCTCGATCATGTCGAGGCGCCTGGCCGCCGCTTCCGAGACGTCGATGATCCGGCCCTTGCCATAGGGCCCGCGATCGTTGATCCGCACCACCACCGAGCGGCCATTGCGCTTGTTGGTGACGCGGACCCAGGTGTTCATCTTGATCGTGCGATGCGCCGCCGTCATCGCGTGCTTGTTGTAGCGCTCGCCCGACGCTGTCGGTCCGCCGTGGTGCTTGCCGCCGTACCAGGTCGCCTTGCCGTGCTGGATCTTGACCGGCCTGCCGCTCCCGGTCGGCCCGGTCGGCCCCTGGGGCGGCCGGGAGGTGCCGCCGCAGGCCGCGATCAGCGCGAGCAGGCAG
>JBQCJR010000607.1:0-14462 GCA_051952595.1 Kofleriaceae bacterium | reverse complement strand
GCGCCGTGCCCGCCTCCTCGGCGAGCTGAGCACGAGGCCGTCCAATGCGCGGGCTCGTTCTTCCGCTCACCGATGAGGAGCGCGTGCATCGCGCGCGCTACCTCGCTTCATCGACATGCGCCGACATCTACTATCGACTTGAGTATCCGAATGGAGGCCATGACCCGAAGGCGACCGACCCGGCGTCGCGTTGGACCAAGCCGGGCTCGACGTTCGTCAACCGGACGGCCGACTGCATCGCCGCGGCGGCGTGGTGTGGCGGTTGGGACCGCTACCAGCCGACCCGGTTCGCACACCTGTACGAGGGCTCGATCAACTGCGATTCGATGAGGTACGACGCCGGGGGCCCGGCCAAGTGCTTCGAGCGGCTCGATTCGCCGCGTCCCGGATGCATGGTGGTGTACGGGTCGGTCGACTACGACCACGATCGGCGCTGGGACCGCAGGGGGCACATCGGCACCGTGGTCGAGGTCCCCGCGCGCTGGGACCCGAAGTCGCACGAGGCGTGGCGGCGGCTCGTGGTCGTCGACATCGCCGACCGGTCGCCACATCGAGCGAACCGGGCGACGACGGGCGTTTCGTGGTTCGGGAGGGAGCGCCGTGGTGTCCCGCGTGACTCGTGGTTTGTGCGTTCGGTGATGACACCTTGAACCTGTAGATCGGCCCGCCGGATTCTCGATCCAAGGCCTTGGCTTCCGCGCGAACCGCTGATGCAGAGCTGGGACGTAGCGCCTCGAACGATGCTGCTCGAACGGCGCAATGCCAGTGGTCGGTCGGTCGGTCGGTCGGTCGGGCAGTCGTTCGGGCAGTCGCAGGTCAAGGCAAACTGCTAGCTCGCATGCATCGGTCCACGAACGTGGCAACGATCGCGTCATCGGGTGCAGCGGGTCGCCAGCCTAGAGGCAGCTGAGCTGCCAAGAGCTCGCGACCAGCTGCTCTCATGTTGTCACGGTCGATGTAGTCCTCTAGATCCGAGTACCAATCTGCGATTGCGCCCGCGACCTCCGATCGTGTTGACTCATTGAGCGGATTGCTCCAGCCTGCCGGAAGCGCCACTCGTAGCTGTCGTACGAGAAGGTCCCTCGCCGCGTTCCGAATATCCCCTGCGCGGAGCGCCTCTTCTATGAGTAGCAGTGTGATCTGTGCCGCCGCAATGTCGTCAGGCCCAAGTTCATCCGCGAGTTCCAGGAGTGGAACTCCGATGCGATTCTGAGCGTACTGGGTGACGCTGGAAAACCCGCGTTGCCGCACGCGATCTTCGACGCGCGTGTGCCAGTCCTTGGACCAGGTTGTCTCGAACGACATGATCAAGGGCCTCGGTAAGGGACAAAGCGGAGAGGTATCTTGCGCTGTCGCATTAGCGCCTCCACGTGCTTGAGGACCTCCGAGACAGTCAGTTGTCTTCCAAGCAAGACCTCTCGTTCTTGTAGTCGCGACATCACCAGAGCATTCCACTCGCCGGGCCATTTCCTTCCTTCGACCCAGCTGCCGCCGCCATGGATGGCCTCGTGGTGGGCGCGCTCGAGTTCGACGGTGAAGTTGTCGATGTCGAGGTCGCCCTTGAATCCGCGCTCCTCAAAGAACGCTCGCTTTTCCTGAGGAAGGACGTGGTGCCGCGGTGCTCGAGCGAGGCCAGCGCCGGTCGTGTTGGTCACCTTCATCGCATCGGTTGTCGGTCCATCTCCGAGCAGGTCCTTTACCGGTTGTGGCAGGTCGGTCGCCTGCGCCATCGCGAGCGGGAAGCCGCGAGCTCTATAGGCTGCGGCTGCGCTGGCTGCCGAGATCGCGCCGATTTCGACGAGGTGGCGGATCGCCGCGACCCACTCGGCGGAGATGACGATCTGCCCCATCGCTGCGGCTCCGCCCGGGGTTACGCCGGCGATGGCAGGAATGGACAGCGACAGCGCCGAAGGGGGGCCTCGCGACGCAAACATGTTGCGTAGCCCGACCGCGAGCGTTGCGAGTTCGGCACCTGCCTGGATGCGCATTGCCCATTTCTGAACTGTTTCCGCACGCTCGGTGTCGTCGAGCAGAGACTTGAACGCGGTCGCTAACTCCGTCGTGCTGGTAGGCAGTATCGCAGCGGCGGCGGCAATTTTGTCGGGATCGAAGTTCGAGAGCTGCGCGAACACTCCATCGACAACAGCTTGTTGCGAGTGGAGCACGCGATACCGGTGCTCGAGTTGGAGTAATTGGAGACTTGCGATCTGGTCCGATAGCTGCAGAAGTGCACACCACGATCGCAGAATTGCGACTCCAAGCCACGCTGCCTGGGCGCGGGTCGCAGCCATAGAAATCAAAGCCGCGGTGAAGGCGCCAACGGGCATCATCGAGAGGTCGAGGTACCGTTGGCACGCATACAGCGCGTCCATTGACCAGTTGAGGCGACTGTGCGCGTGGTCGATGAAAGACGCGGTGATTGGATGGCTTTGAAGTCCGTCCCGATTGCTTGCAATCTGTCTTAGCACCGACACGAGCTCTTTGCCGGCGGTGCTGACATCTCGCATGAGTGTGTGTACGGCGTCGCGGTCGAGAGCGCTGATTCGTTGTCCGCGCCGGCTCGACTCCCGTGTCATTACCTCTAGATTCGCGACGGTCGCTTCGTAGTCGATCGTGCCGGTTCCGACACGGCCGCGGCGACCGATCAGGTATTCGATCATCTGCTCAAGTTCGGCATCCGTAAGTCCGCGGGCGAAAGCATCACCGAAGGACTGCGTACCTTCATAGCCGGTGACCTTGCGGCGCACCTTGCCGTCTTGAGTTCCAGTCGACGCAGCGTGTGCGATCTCGTGCGCGAGAAGCTGCCGCCCTGCGCTGCTATCGAGATCGACGCCTGGGGCTACGACGATGTTTCGGTCCACGGTGTACGCATCGGCACCGATGCCGCGTGGATTCGGCCACTGATCGCCGGCGCGATGAACGCGGACCAAGGGCGGCAGTACGGGCGGTGGGCTGCTCTTCTCGGCACCTTCGGCGGCGAGTTCGTCCTGATCCCCTGGGTTCGTTAGCTGCCTCCGGCATAGCTCTGGAAACCGCGCCCACTCGAGACCCTCATGTGATGCTCGCGCCGGTGGGGGCTCTCGGCTGGGCGGGTAGATTGGAATGTCTTTGAGTAGAGCTGAAAACCGCTGAACGGGGGCGGCCATGGCTTGTGCTCGCCAATCCACCGTTCCTTTGCGTGTGGAGATTGATGGGATGGGATTTGACTTTGCGAGAGTAGGGTTCGACGACAGACTCGTGCTCCGCGCCTTCGGAACCCGCTGTTTCATTGAGAGACTGTACCGATGACGAGAGTGCTGCTTCCATTGATTTCTTAGAGCAGTGTGCCGTCATGCCATATGGGTGTGTTCTGCTATAGATTGCATTCGAGTTCGGTGCGCCGGCCTTTCGTCGCTGTTGGAAGGTGTTAGTTGGTCCGGCCAATCTGAGTCGCGCACGCAGATGAAACGCCGCCTGGTGTTCCCACTGGGGGATGGTTCCTCCAGCTGGGCGAGCGTTGTCTCACCTTATGCGGGGGGCCTACTGCGCGCGTGCGTGAGAGGCAGTGCTAGACAAAGATGGCCTTCGGTTTGGAGTTGCCAGGCGGTCCGACCAGTCACTTGGCGCGAGACGGCGCTCGGATGTCCCCACGGGCGGCAAGGACGGCTTTGTCGAGGATGAAGCAGACCGGCGAGCGCGAGCGACACCACCCCTCCTGCGACCACCCAGGTCGACTGCGCGCTCGCCGGCTGCTTCTCCTATGCAGGCTGCCGTGCGTGTGTTCGTCGTTCCGGGTGCTGGCCTCGTCAGTGCACCCGTACCGGGCCGAGGGATCTCGATCGAAGCACCAACGATGGATGGCCTGCGGGATGCGGCCCGGGGCGCGCTCGTAGCGGCTGGTTACAGGGTGCGCTCCGTGTCGTTCGGCCCGGCTGGGCTGGTCGCCTACGTGGAGCCGCGAGGGTGACGAGCGAGCTAGCGGCACGCGTGGTCGAGGAGCGGCTGCAGGCGGTCTTGAAGGCCGTGGTGGTCGGCGCGGCGGCGCAGGATCCGTCGAGCATCGCCGCGGGAGAGGATGTTGCCGCGAGCTTCACGACCGCAGGTGCGCTGGCTCCCCCGTATGACCCCTACGCACTTTGCTTGGTGTTCGAGCACTCGAACTCCCTACGGCAGAACGTTGACGCTTATGCAACGAACATCGATGGCTTCGGGCATCGGTTCGAGCCGGCGATCGACTTCGACGCGGACGATGCAGATCGGCGCGTGGCCGACAGCATCGCGCTCGAGCGTCACGCAGCGGTGGAGCGTGGCGAGCTCGGCGCCGACACGGTCCTCGATCCCACGGTCGAGGAGATCGCCGCGCGTCGGTCCGAGCTCGTCCATCTGGCTCGGGTGGAAAGGGCGCGGCTGGAGGCGTTCTTCGAGTTCTGCTGTTTCGACCACTCGTTCGTGGACCTGCGGCGGCGGACGCGTCAGGACCTCGAGGTCACCGGCAACGCCTACTGGGAGGTCCTGCGGAACAACCGCGGCGATGTCGTTCGCCTGGTGCACGTCCCCTCGCACACGGTGCGGCTGTTGCCGCTCGATCCCGCGCCCGTCGATGTCGAGGAGAAGGTGCGGGTCTCGGTAGTGTCGTACGAGTCGATGGCGGCGCGTCGCCGCCTTCGCCGATTCGTCCAGCTCCAGAGCGGCGAGCGCGTCTACTTTCGGGGCTTCGGCGATCCGCGGATCATCTCGAAGACCACGGGACAGGTGTTCCCGAATATGGAGGCCATGAACGCTGCGCGTCCTGGCGACGCGCCAGCGACGGAAATTCTGCACTTCGCCGTGCACTCGCCTCGCTCACCCTACGGTGTGCCCCGCTGGATCGGGACGCTCCTGTCGGTGCTCGGGTCGCGCTCCGCGGAGGAGGTGAACTACCTGTACTTCGAGAACAAGAGCGTCCCACCGCTCGCGCTACTCGTGTCGGGGGGACGGCTGTCGGATGCCTCCGTTCCGAGGATTGAGCGGTTCATCGAAGAGAACCTCAAGGGCAAGACGAACTTTCACAAGATCTTGATCCTCGAGGCCGAGGGTGGCGGAACCGGTAGCGGGGACACGGCGCGCGCGAAGATCGAGCTGCATCCGTTGATCAACGCGCAACAGCAGGACGCGCTGTTTCAGACCTACGACGAACGAAACATCGACAAGGTCGGGACGTCGTTCCGACTGCCGCGCCTGCTACGCGGCGAGAGCAAGGACTTCAACCGCGCGACCGCAGAGAGCGCGCTGCGGTTCGCCGAAGACCAGGTGTTCCAGCCGGCGCGCGACGAGTTCGACTTCCTGATCAACCGCAAGCTGCTGGCGGACATGGGGATCCGATTCTGGCGGTTTCGCTCGCAGACCCCGGTCACGCGGGACCCCGAGCGGATGACCGCGATGGTGGAGGCGCTGGTGCGTGTGGGCGTGCTGACGCCGGAGGAAGGGCGCATGCTCGCGAGCGACATCTTCAACCGCGAGCTCCGGGCGATCAGCGACGACTGGGTCAAGCGGCCGATCACGTTGACGCTCGCCGGCATCCAGACGGGTGTCGAGGACGTCCGCGGGCGAACGAATCGGGAATCGCTGCTGGACGACGCTCGTAAGCTGATGAGGCTGAGGGACGAGCTGGACGCGGAAGAGGTTCGGCTGGCGGAGCAGCGCTTGCTGCTGGCCCGTCGGTACTACGGCGAGCGCGCCGAGTCGGAGGTCGTGCGCCTGCAGGTGCCCCGCAGCGAGTTCGACGAGTGGATCTCGTCCAAAGGAGTGGACGATGCAGCCCGCTGAGCTCTCGGAGACGTGGGTTCGACAGGCGCAGCTCGATGCGGAGCGGGGCGTGATCGAATGCCGCGTGTGTCGGCGGTTTTGTGGTCTCGATCGAACCCTCACGGTGTGGAGGAACGGGACGTTGGTGTTCGCGGTCTGCGATGCCTGCTGCGCGCGTCACGACGTCCTCGTGAGGCCAACGGACGGTGGGATCGAGATCCGCGCGAGGAATCGGTCGCCGATCGTGCTCGGCGGGTCGCACGGCTGATGTGCGGCACACCGGTCATCGATGAAGCACACCAGCTCATCGTCGACGCGCGCGAGGTGGCCGACCGCGTCCTGGACGAGTACCTGCGGATCGGGATCGCGAAGGCGCTGGACCTACGCACGGCGCGTGGATTCGACCAGGCGGTTGCGCGGATCGCCAACGAGCTGCGGCGGCGTGCCGGGCACAGCGATGGCGCGGCGGCGCGGGCGGCGATCTCGGCGCTCGACGTGGACTGGTCGAACACGACTGCGGAGCAACGCCGGCGGCTGATCGCACGGGCGCTTGCGGCCGCGCGGCAGCGCACGGCTGGGGTTCCCGCCCAGGTCGAAGTGGTGTTCGGGAACCATGCGGAGGCGGTGGTCCGCGCTGGTCGCGAGGGGGCTCGGCGCGACCAGCCGCTGAGCGTTCGCGCCGACTTCAACGCGGTGGATCGCCGGGTGATCGAACACCTTCGGACCAGCCCGACGAACTACGTACGCGACGAGTACGGTCGACGACACGAGGCGTTCAGCGAACGCGCACGGCAGATCGTCGCGGACGGGCTCGAGGCAGGACTCGGGCGGGACGACCTCGCGCGGGACCTGGCAGCTGCAGCAACCGGGATCCTCACGGGGCGAGCCACCTGGTACTGGGACGTGGTCGCAGCGGCCTTCGTGGGCCGAGGCCGGTCGCTCGCGCAGCTCTCGGCCTACGCCGAGGCCGGCTTGGCGCGCTATCGCATCGTGGCCGTGCTCGACGAGGTGACGACGCCAACGTGTCGGTTCCTGGACGGCAAGACCTTCTCGGTATCGCGCGGGATCGAGCTGTTCGATCGCACCGAGGCGACGCCGGACCAGCTCAACGAGCTGAATCCGTGGATCCGGGAAGGGCGAGACCCTGCCGGTGGGCAGCGGTCGCTCTACATCCGCCGTGGCGACGAACGGATCATGTTGGCGCGGATCGAGCGCGCAGGCGCCGGAAGGCGCGACGATGCTGGCGCCTTGGCGGGCGTGCTCGACGAGCGCGAACTCGGTGAGCTCGGCATTGGGTTCCCGCCGTACCACGGCCTGTGTCGGACCACGACGATCGGCGTGGTGACCTGAAGGGTCGAGCCGGTTCACGCTTGGAACTGCGCCTCTCTGCGAGGTCACGTCAGCACACGGGTCGAACAAGAAGTAGTCCATCGTCCTCGTCTACATCGTCATCGCTCCAACAGGCGATCTGATCTTCGAGATCGGGCCGTTCTCCCGTGAAGTGCTGTTTGTAGATGCACAGCACGTCCTCAATCTCGTGCGGCTCGAGTTCCCGTAGCTCACCTGGGAGCTCCGACCTGAACAATCCGACGACGCCCTGAACCTCAATATTCAGGGCCTTGGCACCCATGCGAGCACCAGCGTGGAGGTACACGCGCCGAGGAAGCGTCCCCTTCTTCGCGGAGATGCGGAGCGCTGTGTCGTAGACGTACAACTCGCCGAGCCCGCCGAGGTGACCCACGGTCCGCTTCACCAGAGCGAACAGTGCTGCAAAGTCCTCTGTCGCTCGAATCTTCTCGATGCATCCCATGAGCTTTGCCTCGGCGCGAGCGAGGTGTGCTTCTTTGAGGCGGCGCTGGTGGGCGAAGCGCTTCTCGTCCAAGGTGATCGCGATTGCGGCGCGGCGGACAGCTATCTCGAGCGAAGGCAACCCCCGGAAAGATTCGAGCTCCGCACGCGCCCGAGCCCTGAAGTTCTGCTTGTAGTGGCGGACGACAGCACGCAGATCCATGACCCTCTCCGCCAGTATCGCATACGCACCAGCTGACCGCTCGCTTCATAGCTGTCCCCCGGGTCGAAGGCGGTGCCTTTGTCCCTGATGATCGTGACACTTCACCCGGCTCACCAAGAGACGCTCGACCGGGTACGCGCTCGCCTCTCGACGGTTCGCAAGCGCATCTGTCCGGTGGCCCACGCGAAGTCAGTGGTGCTGTGGCCGCGCGACATGAACGCGCCGGATGCAGCTGTGCCGCATGGCGAGCCCCTCGGGATTGAGAAGACGATGTGGGGATCACCCGCGGGGAAGCGGAGGATCGCCCAGCGCCTGGTCGCGCTGCTACCCGAGCACAAGACCTACGTCGAGCCGTTCATCGGGGCTGGGGCTGTGCTGTTCGCGAAGAAGCCGGCCGAGATCGAGGCGATCAACGACGCGGATCCGGAGATCGCGGACGCCTACCGGGCCATCAAGAAGCTCACGACGTCGGACCTGGAGACGCTCCGCAAGATGGAGTGGGTCGGCAAGCCGACGACGTTCCACCGGATCTACGATGCGAAGCCGCGGGGCGAGCTGGAGAAGCTGCACCGCTTCCTGTACGTCGCCCGGTTCTCGTACGGCACGTTCCGCAACCGCTCGTTCAATCCGGCGCTCGATGGCGTCGCCGCGGCGACCGTGGACCGGCTTGCGGAGTTCGGGCCACGGCTGAAGAACGTGCGGGTCTACGCCGGCGACTACGAGCGCGTCGTGCGCAAGTACGACGGCTCGAACACGGTGCTCTATCTCGACCCACCGTACCCCGGCTACAACGCCGAGGTCGGCGAGGGCGACTTCGACGAGGATCGATTCCTCAGGGTTCTGAAGTCGATCAAGGGCAAGTTCCTGGCCACCTACGGGATCCGCGGCGAGCTACCGGGCAAGTTTGCGGGCGAAGGTTTCGAGGTCAAGCGCATCCGTCCTGCGCGTACGATCCGGGTTGGTGGTTCGAAGGTTCTGACCACGCTGCTCGTCTCGAACTACAAGCTCATCGAGAAGCGGCTCGCGGATGCGCTCGGCTCGGCTTGGGAGATCGACGACCACGCCGCTACGGGTGTGGCTGATGAGTCTGCCGGCTTCGTGAAGACGAGCCGGCTCATCAAGGGGGCCGATCCGAGCGACGAGCGCTTCGTGCTGGGGATCGTGTTGGAGCCCGAGGTGGTCGATGCCCAGCAGGACATCTATTCCGCCGAGGCGGTCCGCGTTGCGGCGCACCGCTTCATGGAGGAGTTCGGCGGTCTGGGGCTGATGCACCAGATGCGGGTGAACGGCCAGGTGAAGGTGCTGGAGAGCTACATCGCGCCGCACGACTTCACGATCGGCGAGGACCAGGTCCGCAAGGGGACGTGGCTCCTCGCCGTGCGCGTGCTGTCGGACGAGCTGTGGCAGGCCGTCAAGGACGGCGCGCTCACCGGGTTCTCGATCGGCGGCTCTGCGCGTCGTGTTCCCGAGTCGGTCGACCGCGGGCGGGAGGCGACGTGAGCTCGTCGCGAGGTTCGAACGAGGGTGTGCATCGCCTACTCGACATCGTCGCGGAGGAGGTGTCGCTCGTGGATCGAGCGGCCAACCAACGCCGCTTTCTCATCGTGAAGAGGAGTGAGTCCATGGAAGATCTGGAGACTGAGGACCTGGCGCCCACGGAGGGCGAGCCGGCGGAGAAGGCGAGCCCGGGAGATCACCGGCTGGTGGACACGGCGCTGACCGCGCTCGAGCGGCTGACGGAGACCGTCGAGACCTTGAGCGTCCTGGCGGACGGGGATGCGCGCGAGTCCATCGGAGGCATCGCCGCCGAGCTCCGCTCGCTGGCCGAGGATCTGGTCGGTGCCGCGGGCGGCGCAGAGCCGACGGGCGCAGAGCCGGTGGCAGCGGCGGCGCCCACGAGCGTGGGCGCGGCGACGCCCGATCAGGTGGCAACCCTGATCGCGTCGGTGCGCGCGGCCTTGGCGGAGGTCGGCACGCTGCTCGGCGAGTCCAAGCGGGCACGTCCCAAGCCGGAGGCGCCGGACGACGCTGCCGCGGGCGGACCCCAGAAGAAGCGCGAGCCGGACTCGGGGGAGGGCGGGGCTGGGTGCTCACCTCGGGCACCGGCCGCCGCGCCGGCCCCGGGGGGCGGGCCTGACCCGATGCGCAAGGAGCTCGCGGCGCTGACCGAAGCGATGACCAAGCTGGTGGAGGCGACGAAGGGCCACACGCAGCGGCTGGCCCACCTCGAGAAGCGGTTCGGGCTCCCCAACAGCCTGCCCACGCGTGAGCAGCCGGCGGCCGACGCCGAAGCGGAGGTGGGTTGGCCGCTCGACCTGAACCGTCCGTTCCACCGGGAGGCCGTCGACAAGTCGGTCTCCTTCCACGACCTGTGACTGACGCCGCGCAAGGAGCACCTCGATGTCTGGGCAACTCAACAACCGCGTCCTTCTGGAGAAGGCCGACCTCGCGCTCGCCGACCTGACGACGGGAGGTGGCCTCCTCAAGCCGGCGCAAGCGCAGAAGTTCATGCGCCTGCTCATCAAGAACTCGGTCCTCATGAAGATGGCGACGGTCGTTCCGATGAGCGCACCGAAGCAGGAGATCTCGAAGATCAAGTTCGGCTCGCGCATCCTGCGTCCGGGGCAGGAGGCGACGGCGCTGCCGGCGGCCGAGCGGTCCAAGCCGGACCTTTCGAAGGTCGAGCTCGACGCCGAGCTGTTCAAGGGAGAGGTCCGGCTCTCGGATGAGACCCTGGAGGACAGCATCGAGCGCGGCGAGCTGCGCCAGACGCTCATGGAGCTGATCACCGAGGCGATCGCCCGCGACATGGAGGAGGTGATCATCAAGGGCGACACGACGTCCGCGGATCCGTTCCTGGCGGTGCTCGACGGGGTCCTCAAGCAGGCGACGAGCAACGTCGTGGACGCGGCGGGCGCGCCGGTCTCGAAGGACCTGCTCCACGACCTCCTGAAGACCCTGCCGTCGGAGTACCTGGTCGACAAGAAGGCGATGCGCTTCCTGTCGAGCGTCGACGCGGAGCTCAACTACCGCAACACGCTCGCGGAGCGTGCGACGGTGGTGGGGGACAAGTTCCTCGAAGGCGACGCGCCGGTCCTGTACTCCGGCGTCCCGCTCGTTCCGATTCCGCTGTTTCCCGAGGACCTCGGCGCCACGAACGACCAGACCTCGGGACTGCTGACGAACCCGAAGAACATCATGGTCGGGATCTGGCGGCAGATCCGTCTCGAGTCGGACCGAGATATCTCGGAAGGAACGCTCAAGATCGTGGCGACGCTTCGGTTCGACGCGAAGTACGCGGACGAGAACGGTGTCGCGAAGGCCATCAACGTTCAGCTGTGAGGTGACCGATGGAGACGCTGCTCGTCCGACTGCGACGCTTCGACCCCCGACGCGGCAATGTGCTGCGTCGTTACACGTATGCCGGGATCAAGTTCCACGAGGACCGTGGCTGGTACCGTGTCGAGCCCCAGGTGGCCGCGTACCTGCGCGAGGTGCATCAGCGGCCCGACGACCCGCACTCGCCGCTCGCGTTCGACGTGTGCACGGATGATGAGGCGAAGGCGCTCGACGCTCGCGACAAGGCCGCGGCGACGCCTCGCAAGACCGCGACGGACGAGATCAAAGTGTCGCCCGCGCGCGCGGACGGCGCCGTGACGACTCTGGATCTGCCGGAGGCGACCAAGGACGAGCGCAAGGTCCCGCCCGCGGCGAAGAAGGATCGCGCGTAGCTCGTGTACGTCTCCGTCGATGACCTGCGCGCTGAGGGCGTTTCCGTGGCCATGGCCTCGTCGGACCGCCTGCGCGCACTCATTGACGAAGCGGGTCAGCTGATCGATCGGGTCACCGGGTGGTGGTTCGAGTCCCGTACGGCCACCCTTCTGATGAACGGGCGCGGCAGGGCTACGCTCGAAACGCCGGTGCCGCCGATCCGGATCGATCGTCTGCTCATCGGCCGGTCCGAGGTCGAGCTGCCCGACAGCGTCACGCTCGTTGGAGCTCCTATCCAGCCCGGCTTCGAGGCACCCCAGCTCGTCCTTCGTGGCCTGCGCCGGTTCCCGCGTGGAGTGGCGAACGTCGCGGCCACCGGGCGTTGGGGCTTCACGGAGCCGGATGGAACGCCCGAAGGCCGCACGCCGCTGGAGATCCGCCGCGCCACGCTGCTGCTCGTGCTGCGCTGGATCGATCCGCTCGGCGGCGGTGCCTCCAACGACGCGCGGAACCGATGGCGCATCCTCGAGGAGCGCACGCGAGACCAGAGCTACCGATTGGCGAATCCGGGGACCTCCGATCCACTCTCGGGAGATCCCGAGGTGGATCAGATCCTCGCTCGCTACCGGCGTCCGATCGGCCTGGGGGCTGCCTGAATGCGTGGCCGGCTGATCTTCCCGTTTCTCGCCGAGCTGGCGCGGCTCGACACGCAAGGGATCGCGGAAGGTGATCCAGACGGAGCCGGCCCGCTGGCGAGTGGCTACGACCCGGACTTCCGCGAGGGTGTGCTCCTGGATGACGATGACGACGGCATTGGCGAACGACACCGCCGCGAGCTGGCGCTCGTGAGGCTGCCGTGCCAGGTCGAGCCCGAGGTGTTCGATGCGCTCCGACTGTTCGCCGCGGGGAACGCTCCTCGCTCGAACATCGACCTCGTGTTCCACTTCCGGGACCTCGAGGCTCTGGGACTGGTCGACGCGACGAGCGGCGATGCGATGCTCCGTCCGGGAGATCGCCTGGTGGGGCTGCTCGACACCCATGGCGTGCTCGTGCAGCGCATCCGCAACCCGCCGGGCCTCTACGTCACCGAAGCTCGTCCGATCGGGTTCGGGCTCGACCTGCGCCGCCCCCGCCGCAACCTGCTGCTGGTCAGCTTCCACGATCGGCCGCAAGGCACGGCGAGGACCGCGTGAGCGCACGCAAGGCGGGGGACTGGGCGCTCGCCCGGCGGGTTCTTGCGGACGGCGGCTCCAGGCTCAAGGCGGCGATCAGCAGGGCGACGCGCCAGGAAGCCGAGTTGCTCCGCGGTCAGATCGTCCAGGGCATCACGGACCAGGCCCCCGGTGGCGAAGCGTTTCGACCGCTGTCTCCGCTGACGCTCGCGGCGCGGAAGCAGGCGGGCTTCGGCGGCACGAAGGCGCTGCTGGTGCGTGCAGACCTGCGCAACGCGATCGCCGTGATCATGAGGGGCGACGAAGCGTTCGTCGGTGTGCCACGGAAGGCGCGGGGGGCAGATGGACGCTCGCTAGCGGACGTGGCGGCGCTGAACGAGTTCGGTTCCGACCCGATCGTCATCCCGATCACGCCGAAGATGCGTCGGTTCCTGCACGCGCTTCGACGCGAAGCAGGCCTTGCGGCGGGGAGCGGTGGTGGCACTGGCAAGGGCGTCGTGGTCGTCGAGATTCCGGCGCGGCCGTTCCTCCGCCCCGTGTTCAAGAAGTTCGCCGCGGGCGCGCAGCGGCGGTTCTTGCGTCGGGTGGCGGCCGAGCTCGGCTGGGGCGGTGCTCCGTGACCATACCGGCGCTGAGCTCGATCAGTCCGGCCACGGGGCCTGCGAGCGGCGGCGACGTGGTGCGGCTCCGAGGGACAGGGTTCGCCCAACAGATTCGCGTTCGGTTCGGCGAGGTCGATGGGACCGTGCTCTCGTTGCGGTCGGCGGGGCTCGAGTTCTTCGCCGACGTCCGTACGCCGCCGCACGATCCGGCGGCCGTTGACATCTCCGTTCAGAACCTGGACCCAGCGGGAGCACCGATTCCTGGTGAGGTCGCCACGGCCACGGCGGCGTACAAATTCCAGCGCGCTCGAATCATCGAGGAGGCGAACCTGACCCGCGTGGTCCGCGCGCTGCTACGTGCGCTGAAGCGGCAGGTCCTCGATAACGTGAGCGCGTCCGTGTCGCTCGACTACGATGACACGCCCAGCGATGGTCTTCGCATCATCTCCATGGCCAAGCTGCCCTCGCTGGTGCTGTCTGGCCCCCGGTTGGCAGAGAACCGGTTCTTCTCGATCAACCAGCTCCGCGAGGAAGCCGTCACCGGGCCAACGGGACCCGAGCTGCGTCGCCATCGTCCGCCGCTGACGATGGATCTCCACTTCACGATCACCGGCGCTTCGGATCGGACGATCGAGCTGCTGAGCCTGATGGCTTCCACGGCCACGTTCCTCAACCGCAACCGCTGGCTCGAGCTCGAGCGCGATCCGATCACGCCGTCGCAAGGTGTGGTCCGCTGGGAGATGGATCCGGCCGGCGAGTTCCGAAGCAAGCTGGACGGCGAAGGTGAAGTTCGCGTGTTCACCTGTGGTCTCGTCGTGCGCGGCGTGGATGTCGACGAAGGGTTGCCGATGGACTTCGGCAAGGCGGTACGCTCCTCGGAGCTCGGTGTCGACCCGCTGTAGGCTGCAACGGTGAATGTCAATGCCCATCAAGACCTATCCAAATGGATCGACATATGCCGTCAGTTGTTGGATGGGAAAATGCGGTGCCCACTACCGAAAATACGGTGCACAAGACGGGGAGTCGCACACTTAGGTCAGTTTTGTCGCGAAAAACCCGTCCAACGATTTTGAGGATTGTGCACTTTGTTTGGATGGCACTTCCCAAATGACGTCGACTGGTGTTGTGTGTTCTGGTGGACGGTTCCTATCCAGCGAACGCGCAATCCAGGCCCAGCGCGGTACCTCAGTCGCTGAACGGGGC
>JBQCJR010000606.1:0-16422 GCA_051952595.1 Kofleriaceae bacterium | reverse complement strand
CGCCCCCGCGCGCGCGGGCCGCCTCGCCGGCCAGCCGGGGTGTGCAGGCCGGGGGCCCCGCAACCAACCTCCGCCCCACCACCCCGCGGGGCGGGCCGCCCCACGACTCCAAGGTGCTGCAGGACGCGCAGCGCGGCGTCGGCCAGCTCGCGCCGGTGTTCCCGGGCCTCGCGTGGAACGGCCGCGCGACCCAGGCCCTGCCCCACAAGTCGCCGCTGTTCAACGCGTCGTACTCGTTCTACCGCGTCGGCCAGTACACCGACTTCGCGGGCTACGAGGGCGCGCCCCAGGGAGGCGTGCACTTCTGCGGCGAGCACACGTCGCTCGACTTCCAGGGCTACATGGAGGGCGGCGCGATCACCGGCAAGCAGACCGCGAAGGACCTGATCCGCCGTTTCTAGCCGATCTCGCCGCCGGGCGCTCGCGCACGTGGTGCGCGTGGCCGACTGATTGCATCATCTCGGGACATGCGCTGGGATCGATCTCATCAAAGCCCCAACGTCGAGGATCGGCGGTCCGCCGGCGGTGGCTTCGGCGGCCGCGGCGGGCTGCCCCTCGGGATCTTCGCGATCGCCGGCCGGTTCGGGTGGAAGGGAATTCTCGTCGCGCTGCTCATCGTCGGCGCGATGACCTACGGCGGGGTGTGCACGGGTCAGGAGGGCGGGCAGGTCGATCGCACCGGCCAGTTCGAGCGCGCGCCGTCGTCGAGCGAGAGCGACGAGCTCGCGCGGTTCGTGGGGTTCGTGCTCGACGACGTGCAGAGCACGTTCGCGAACCAGATCCCGGACTACCGCCCGGCGAAGCTGGTGCTGTTCCGCAACTACGTGTCGTCGGCGTGTGGCAGCGCGTCGTCCGCGGTCGGCCCGTTCTACTGCCCGCTCGATCGCAAGGTGTACGTCGACCTGTCGTTCTACGACGACCTGCGCCGCCGGTTCGGCGCGCCCGGTGACTTCGCGCAGGCGTACGTGATCGCGCACGAGGTCGGCCACCACGTCCAGAACCAGCGCGGGCTGCTCGGCCGCGGCGAGGTCCATCAGATCGAGACCGAGCTCCAGGCGGACTGCCTGGCCGGCGCGTGGGCGCAGGACGCGCAGCGCCGCCACCTGCTCGAGCCGGGCGACATGGACGAGGCGCTCAACGCCGCGGCGGCGATCGGCGACGACACGATCCAGCGCAAGACCCAGGGCCGCGTGCAGCCGGAGACCTGGACCCACGGCTCGGCGGCGCAGCGCTCGGCGTCATTCCAGAAGGGCTTCGACGGCGGGATCACCGCCTGCGGCATCTGATCAGCGCGCCGCGGGCGAGACCAGCTCGCCGAGCATCGACTGCGCGGACACGACGCGGATGATCCCGACGCCACCACCGGCGCCGCCGCCGCCGCCGTTCTCGACCGAGGTCACGCTGGTGCCGGTGGCCTGATCGCGATAGCCGCCCGCGCCGCCATCGGCGCCGGTGGGCGAGCCGTTGCTGCCGCCCGCGGCCGCGGCCACCGCGAGCGCACCCGGCAGCCCGGGGTTGCCGGACGTGCCGTTGCCCGAGCCCTCGCCGCCCCCGCCGCCGTTCGCGGCGAGGATGCCGTCGACCTGCACGCGCGGGGACTCGAGCAGGATCATGCCGCCGGAGCCGCCGCCCCCGCCGCCGGCGTCGCCGTACGTGCTCTGCATCTTCGCGCCGCCGCCGCCGCCACCGCCACCGGCGCGGAGCCCGGCGTTCTCCTGGATCTCGATCGAGCCACCGGCCGCGAGGAACACCGCCCCACCGCCGAGGCCACCGGGGCCGCCGGCATCGTTGCTGTTGCCGCCGCGGGCGCCCGGACAACCGCCGAACGGCCCGGGCGGGACGTCGGCCACCGCGCCGCCCGCGCGCCCGCCCGCGCTCTGGCCGGCCGAGTCGCGGTTGCCGTTGCCACCGCGGCCGCCCGCCGCGCCGAACCCACCGCCGCCGCCGCCGGCCGCGCCGCCGTTGTCGTTCTCGCCGGGCGCCGGGCCGTCATCGCAGGCCATGCGCGCGCCGGCCCCACCCGCGCCGACGTCGATCATCGAGCCGAGCTCGAGCGCGATCGACTGCGACGCCAGGATCGCGAACGCGCGGCTGCCCTGGGCCCGCAGCGACGCGCCGGGCGCGAGCCGCACGGTGGTGGCGACGATCGCCTGGATCTCCGCCCCGCGGGTCGCGAGCGGCACGCTGACCACCGGGATCTCGCCCGACGAGCTGGTCAGCGTGCCGGTGTCGGTGTCGAACACCAGGGTGCCGGTGAGCACGAGCGGCTGGCCGGCGGGCAGCGCGCAGGTATCGAGCTGCTCGCTGTAGCTCGTGCACGCGTCGGGCGGCACCTCCGCGTCGATCCCTCCATCGCTTGGTGTTGCCCCGGGAGTGCCCGAGAAGCCGCAGCCGACGAGCAAGCCGAACAGCGCGAGCCCCGAACGCATCGCGCGATTATGCCCGTTCTGCGGCCGTCACGGTACGAGGACGAGCTTGCCCTTCACCGCGCGTTGCTCGAGCCGCGCGAGCGCGGCCGGCGCCTCGGCGAACGGCAGCACCGCGTCCACCGCGGGGCGCAGCTTGCCCTCGGCGACCCACGCGAAGATCTGCTCGGCGTGCGCGCGGTTGCGCGCCGGCTCGCGCATCGCGAACGAGCCCCAGAACACCCCGACGATCTGACAGCCCTTCAGCAGCACCAGGTTGAGCGGGATCTTCGGGATCTCGCCGGACGCGAAGCCGATCACCAGGTAGCGGCCCTGCCACCCGGTGCCGCGCAGCGCCTGCTCGGCGAGCGCGCCGCCGACCGGGTCGTAGACCACGTCGACGCCGTTGCCGCCGGTCAGCGCCTTGATCCGATCCTTGAGATCCTCGCGCGCGTAGTCGATGCCCTCGGCGGCGCCGTGGTCGCGGCAGAACGCCAGCTTGTCGGGGCTCGACGCGGCGGCGATCACGCGGGCGCCGAGCAGCGCCCCGAGCTCGACCGCGGCGATCCCGACGCCGCCGGCCGCGCCGAGCACGAGCAGGGTCTCGCCCGCGGCGAGCGACGCGCGATCGACCAGCGCGTGGTACGTGGTCGCATAGGTGAGCAGGGTCGCGGCGCCGACCTCGAACCCGACGCCCTCGGGCAGCGCGACCGCCGCGAGCTCGGGCACACACACCTGCTCGGCGAACGCGCCGTGCAGCATCGTCGCGGCGACCCGATCGCCGGGCGCGAACCGGGTGACCCCGGCGCCGACCGCGCGCACCACGCCGGCCGCCTCGCCGCCCGGCGAGAACGGCGGCGCCGGCTTGAACTGGTACTGGCCGCGGGTCAGCAGCACGTCGGGGAAGTTGACGCCCGCGGCGCGCACGTCGATCAGGATCTGGCCGGGGCCGACGGTCGGCTCGGCGACCTCGTCGACGCGAAGCGAGCCGGGGCCGGTGAGCTCGTGGATGCGGACCGCGCGCATGGCCCGACGTTACACCGCCGCGGGGTAGCTGCCGAGCACGCGCAGCTCGGTGGTGAGCGGGCCGAGCGCGTGGAGCGCGTCGGCGAACTGCGCGCTCGACGCGTGGCCGATCACGTCGACGTAGAACCGGTAGGTGAACGGCGCTTCGGGGATCGGGCGCGACTCGATCTTGGTCAGCGACAGGTTGCGCGACGAGAACTCGGTCAGCACCTCGCCGAGCGCGCCCGGCCGGTCGACCAGCGCGAGCACGAGCGAGGTCTTGGCGAGCGCGCCCTCCGGAACCGGCGCCGGGCGCGGCGAGATCTCGACGAACCGGGTCGCGTTGCCGGCGGCGGTCTGGATCCCCTGGGCGACGATCGACAGGCCGTAGGCGCGCGCGGCGGCCGAGCTCGCGATCGCGGCGAGCGTCCGATCGCCGGACGCGGCGACCCGGCGCGCCGAGCCGGCGGTGTCGACCTCCGGGCGCGCCACCAGATGCGGGTGGCGCGCGAAGAACCCCTGGCACTGCGCGAGCGCCTGCGTATGCGACATCACGGTGCGCAGCTCGTCGAGCGCGACGCCGGGCAGCGCGAGCAGGCAGTGCTCGATCGCCGAGACCACCTCGCCGGTGATGTAGAGCTGGCCGTGCGCGAGCAGGTCGTAGGTCTCGTTGATGCTGCCGGCGGTGGTGTTCTCGATCGGCAGCAGCGCGAGATCGGCGTGGCCATCGGCGACCGCGTCGGCCGCGGCGCGGAACGAGTCGTGGCCGGTCAGCAGCGCCCCGCCGGGCCGGCCGGCGTAGCGGCGCTGCGCCGCGAGGTGGCTGTAGCTGCCCTCGACGCCCTGGTAGGTGACGCGCAGCGGGACGTCGCTGCGACCGCGCACCGTCAATTCTTGATGCGCGACCGACAGGTCCATGATCACCCGGTACATCCGCTCGATCTCGTGGGGATCGAGCCCGGCCTCGACCGCGAGCGCGCGCAGCCTCCCGAGCAGGTTCTCCTCGCGCTCGCGGTCCCGGAACGGGCTGGCGGCGGCGAGCTTGGCCTCGGCGACCTGCTCGACGATCTTCAGCCGCTCGGCGATCAGCGCGATGATCTGTCGATCGACCGCCTCGATGCGATCGCGGAGGGTTGCGAGATCTGGAGCGACCATGCGCGCACTGTACTAAGCTCTCGACGCCGATGAAGGATCGCGACAAGAACGAGCTGGTCGAACGTCCGGCCGGCGAGATCGCCGAGGAGCCGCCCGTCGTCGCCCGGCTGATCGTCGAGATCCGCAGCGATGGGTCGCGCACGATCGCGCGCGGCGCCGTCGAGGACTCGACCACCGGACAGCGCACGATGGTCGAGGCGCGCGGCGAATCCCCGCTCCAGCTCGCGCTCGGCCTCGCCCGCGCGCTCGCGCAACTGCCGCGCCTCGGCGCACGCTCGGCCGTCCGCGGCCTGCTCGCCCGCCGTCGCCAGCGGTGAATCGGCTGCGCATCGCCACATATCCTCCCGGCGGCATGTGGCGTGCAGCTGCCCCCGCCATGCACGACGCCCGGTGGTCCCAGCTGAAGCAAACCTTGATCGAGGCGGGATGGGTGTGGCGCGATGATGCGCTGTACGCGCCGCACGAGACGATGTGGTTCACGACCAACCGCGAAGATCCCGATATGGTGCTGTTTCGCAACCGCATGACGATCGCGCGCGACGCCACCGCGTCCAACGTGGACCTCGATGTCGACCAGGCCGCGCTGCATGCAGATCTGGTGTCGCTGGTCGCCGCGCTCGACGCCGTGCTCGCGAATTGACCGTGCGCTGGCGCGCGTAGCACCGAGGCCCGTGCGCCGGTGGATCGCAGGGCAGCCGAAACGGAACGGCGCCGCGACCCGGTCTTGATGACGGCTTGACGAGCACGGCGGGGCACGGTCCGGTGGCCGGACATCTGCCGCGCGGCCGCGCGAGCTAGCGGCGCGCCGGCATCAGCGGCAGGTCGCGCGCGCGCGTGCCATCGAGCGCGAAGATCGCGTTCGCGATCGCCGGCGCGACCGGAGGCACGCCGGGCTCGCCGACACCCCCAGGGGGTGCGTTGCTGGGCACCAGGTCGATGTGGAGCCGGCGCGGCGCGGCGGGGATCCGGACCAGCGGATAGTCGCGGAAGTTGCGCTGCTGGACCGCGCCCTGCTTCATCGTGATCGCACCGTACAGCAGCGCGGACATCCCGAAGACGAACGCGCCCTCGAGCTGCGCGCGCACGCGGTCGACGTTGATCACCCGGCCGCAGTCCGCGGCGATCCACGCCTCGTCGATCGCGTACTCGCCGCGCGCGTTCTTCGAGACCTGGGCGACCACGGCGATGTAGCTGAGAAAGCTCCGGTGCACCGCGAGCCCGAGCGCGCGACCGCCGCGGCGATCCCAGCCGGCGGCCTCGGTGGCGCGATCGAGCACGTGGTGGAACCGCGCGACGTCGATCGGATGCTGCGCGAGCGGCGCGCCGTAGTTGCGGAGCTGCGCGAGGCCCAGCTCGGCGAGCGTGACGTGGCGCGGCTTGCCGAGCACCTGGCGCACCATGTCGCGCGGATCGCGGCGCGTCGCGTGCGCCAGCTCGTCGATGAACGAATGCACCGCGAACGCCTGCTGGATGTTGCACACCGAGCGCATCCAGCCGATGCGCACGTGGGCGGGCGCGACGCCGGTCTCGATGCTGACGCTCGGCACGTCGAGCGGCAGATCGATCACGCCCTGCCCGAGCTCGCCGGTGCTCGGCCGCACCACGTCCTTGGCGAACGTCGAGCTGATCGAGGGGTACGCGACGCGGTGCCGCCACGCGACCAGCCGGCCGGCGTCGTCGAGCCCGGCGGCCAGCGATTGCGCGCTGTGTGTGTGGTAGTTGGTGTGGCGTTGTTCGTCGTCGCGCGTCAATTGCACGCGCACCGGCGCGCCGGCCGCGCGCGCGAGCAGCGCGGCCTCGACGATGAAGTCCGGCTTGGACTTGCGGCCGAACCCGCCGCCGAGGAACGTGACGTGCACCGTCACCTTCGACTTGTCGATCCCGAGCGCGCCGGCGACCATCTCCTGCGCGGTCTGCGGGTCCTGCGTGCACGCCCAGATCTCGCAGCGATCACCGTCGATCCGCGCGACGGCGGCCGGCGGCTCCATCGGCGCGTGCACGAGGTGTGGCACCTGGTACTCGGCCTCGACCACCCGCGCCGCGCCGGCGAGCGCGCGGTCCACGTCGCCGACC
Source organism: Kofleriaceae bacterium (assembly GCA_051952595.1). Classification (GTDB taxonomy): domain Bacteria; phylum Myxococcota_A; class Polyangia; order Haliangiales; family Haliangiaceae; genus JABFXX01. The sequence continues at coordinate 9,784 of JBQCJR010000606.1, read as the reverse complement.
TTGCGCGCGACCTCGCCGGGAGCGCGCACCGCGGCGAGCAGCGCCTTGCCGTACGCCTCGGAGTCGTAGCCGCCGTTCGGGCCGGCGTCCCACGCGATGTCGAGCGCGGCGCGGCCGCGGATCGCGGCCCAGGTGTGATCGGCGATCACCGCCACGCCGCCGAGCGGCTGGAACCCGAGCGGCGCGGTGGGCGCCGGGAGCTGCACGATCTCGCGCACGCCGGGCACCGCGCGGGCGCGCACGTCATCGAGCTTGTCGACCTTGCCGAGCACCGCGGGCGGGCGCGCGACCACCGCGGTCAACATCCCGGGCAGCCGGACATCAGCGGCGAACTTCGCGGCGCCGGTCACGAACGCCGGCGCGTCGCGCAGCGGCAGCTCGGTGCCCACGTGGGTCAGCTCGCTCGCGGGGCGCAGCGCCGCGGTCTTGGGGACCGGCAGCTTGGCGGCGGCGGCGACCAGCGCGCCGAACGGCAGCGACTTGCCGGTCACCGGGTCGTGCACCGCATCGTTGCGCGCCACCAGCCGCGCGGCCGGCACGCGCCACCGCCGGGCCGCGGCCTCGATCAGCAGCGTGCGCGCGACCGCGCCGACCTGGCGCATCGCCTCGTAGAAGTTGCGGATGCTCGTCGAGCCGTCGGTGTTCTGGTCGCCGTAGCGCGGATCGCCATCGCCCTGGACGATCACGACCTTCGCGGGATCCGCGCCGAGCTCGTCGGCGATCAGCACGTACAGCGAGCTGCGGATGCCCTGCCCCATCTCGGAGCGGTGGCAGACGATCGAGACCACGCCGTCGCTGCCGATCTGGATCCACGGGTTCGGGGCGAACGCGCTCGGCGCCGCCGCGGCGGCCGCCGCCTCGGGGATCGCGCGCACGCCGAGCGCGAGGCCGGCCGCCGCCGCGCCGAGCCCGGCGAGGAACGATCGCCGCGTGACCTCGATCCTCACGACCCGGCCGCCTTGCGCACCGCCGCGCGGATCCGCAGGTAGGTGCCGCAGCGGCACAGATTGCCGGCGAGCGACCGATCGATGTCCTCGTCGGTGGGCTTGGGGTTCGCGGCGAGCAGCGCCGCGGCGCTCATGATCTGGCCGGCCTGGCAGAACCCACACTGCGGCACGCCGAGCTCGGTCCACGCGCGCTGCAGCGGGTGATCGCCGGTCGGCGAGAGCCCCTCGATCGTGAGCACCGCGCGCCCGGCGGCGCGGCCGGCGGGCGTCACACACGACCGCACCACGGCGCCGTCGAGGTGCACGGTGCACGCGCCGCACAGCGCCTCGCCGCAGCCGTACTTGGTGCCGGTGAGGCCGAGCAGGTCCCGGAGCACCCACAGGAGCGGCATCTCCGGATCGGCGTCGACCTCGACGTCCTGGCCGTTGACCTTCAACTTCATCGGTCCGCTCCCTTCGAGGTGGCCTCGGGTGGACACACCGCGCCGGTGTCGATCCACGCCTGGAACAGCGCCGCGAGCTCTGCCTGGGTCCCCGGCGCCGGCGTGCGGCCGTGCCCCGGATCCCAGCCCCACGTGACCAGCGCGTCGTGTGCGAGGTGGTGCTGGACCTCGGCGAGCGTCTTGCCGCCGTTGCGCCCCGGGTCCGAGAGCTGCGCGCAGATCTCGCCCGGCGACTTGCCGAGCCACGCCATCACCCGCGGCGCGAGGTGCCAGTCCTTGGCGCCCGGCACGCGCGCGAGCTCCAGGTTGCGCTCCTGGTGGCAGCTCCCGCACTGCATCGCGACCACGCCGCGGTTGTCCGGGCCGCGGACGACCGGCGGATCGTGGAACAGGTGCCGATCGCCCTGGCGAGGCACGTCATCGGCGGGATGACAGTTCACGCACCGGGGGTGCAGCAGCACGCGGCTGACCTCGACGAACATCGCGCGCGATCGCTGCGCGGGATCGGCGATCGAGGCGAACGCCGCGGGCGACAGCAGCTGCCCGGCCGCCGCGGGCGGGGGCGCCGATGTAGGGGAAGCGCCGCTCGGACCCGACGAAGATCGGCCCGAGCATGCGGCGGCGGCGGCGAGGGCGAACGACAGGGCGGCGCGCACGAGCGCGCATGATAGCAGCGGCGATCGGAGTTGGCTCGCCGATCGCGCTCAGCGCCCGGTGACCGACTTCGGCGCGAACGAGCCGCCGGTCCACGCGAGCTGCATCGACAGCGCGCGCTTCGCGGCGCCCAGGTCCTGGCCGAGCACCAGCTCGACGATCGGCTTGCCGTTCTTCTTGCCGCCGGTGAGCTTGAGCGTGCCGAGGTTCGCGAGCGTCGCGCCGGAGACGCCGCCGGCGATCTCGCGGGTCGACAGCACCTCGCTCTCGCTGGCCGACAGCCGACGCTCCTCCTTGTAGATGGCGACGTAGCGATCCGCCATCAGGTAGAGCGAGAGCGACACCTCGACGTCCCCCGCGCGCACCGGCCCGTGCGTCGAGAGGTAGAAGTGGCTCGAGCCGTCGCGCTGGTAGCGGACGCTCGACAGGTCATCGGCGAGGGCGGTGGACGCGAGCCCACACAGAGCGAGCACGAGCACGAGGACGCGGGACAGGGGAATGCGCATGCCCCTCGATGCAGCTCGGCGCGCTCCGTTGCAGGTTTTTTTCTACCAGCGCTTGCGCCACAGCAGGTCGGCGCCGTGGAAGCTGCGGTCCCCGGCGACGCCCTCGATCAGGATGTCGCGCTGGAGGTAGTACTGGAACTGCGCGTCGTTGGCGTTCTCGTTGGCGCGCGGCTCGATCCGGCTCTTGACCGCGATGAAGAACTTGTCGCCGATCCAGCGGCCCACGGTGCACGACGCGCCGGCCGCCGAGCTGCCCGGATCGCAGCGCAGCACGTCGATCTTGAACGGCAGCACCTTCTTGACCCGCTTGCCGATCGTCTCGGACAGCGCCGAGGCGGTCACGCCGGTCGCGACCTCGCGCGACTGCGCGGCGGGATCACCGCTCGGATCGCCGCCGAGGAAGAACCCGAACAGCTGGTCGCGCGAGTACAGCCCGATGCTGCTCTCGAACTGCGGCTCCGCCGGGTTGCTGAGCCGGCCGGTCAGCCGCGCGGTCAGCGTCATCGCCGGGAAGTTGTGGACCAGCGCGATCCCGAGCTCGGCGTCGGTGGTGCCGTCGAACTTGAGCCCGCCCTCGGCCTGGTAGCTGCGGCCGAAGATGTTGCCGACGTAGCCGCGCACGATGTCGATCCGGCCGGTCATACCGAGCGAGCCGCCGACCAGGATCTCGAGCTGCCCCTCGACGGTGCCGCGGGTATCGAACAGATCCGCGGCCTCGATCTTGGTGGGGCCGAGGTCGAGGTCGGCGATCAGCCACGGCCGGTCGGGCGGGCGGCCGCCGAGCGCGAACCGCGGGGCGAGCGGCGCCTCGTTGCCATCGAGGAAGTAGATGTCCGACGGCGCGTCGGGATCGAGCAGGTCCGAGCCGGAGCCGGGCGGCAGCACGATCGAGCCGTCGCGCACGGTGATGGACCCGCGCCACAGCCCCGGGGTGCGCCGGAACCGCGCCGCGACGTTGGCATCGATCACCGGCTGCAGCTCGCCGATCGGCGACACCCGCTTGAGCTGCATCGTCGCCTGGATCGAGGTGAGGTCGAGCCCGTCCGACTTGGCGTCGAGCGCGACGCTGCCGGCGCCGAGCAGGCCGGTCATCTTCAGGGTCAGGCCGCGGTCGTCGATCGAGGCGTCGGCCTTGGCATCGCGCAGCGTGCCGATCGTGGGCGACAGTGGCACCCGCCCGCGCTCGACCCGGAACGTGCCGCGGAGCGACTCGAGCAACGAGCCGCTGGGATCGACACCGCGCAGCTGGAGGTCGGCGTGCAGCGTGCCCTGCGCGGCGACCAGCGCGCCGGGCAGAAACGCCGCGATCGGCGCGACGTCGAACTGGCGGATCTGGATCCGGCTGAGGATCGAGCCGAGGTCCGCCGGCGTGCCGTGCGCCGAGACGTACAGCGTGCCGGGCGGCTTGGCCGGCTTGCCGCGATCGCGCGGATCCGGCTCCCTGCGCTCGAGGCCAGTCACCACCACCGAGCCGGACGAGCCGCCCCACAGGCCGTCGATCTTCAGCTCCTCGAGCACCGGGATCTTGCGGCCCTCGAGCCGCTCGGCGACCCGCACCTCGCGCATCGCGATCGCGCCCTTCGCGGTGGGCGTGCCGAGCGTGCCGCCGAACGCGATCGAGCCCTCGAGCTCGCCGCCGACGATGTCGGTGCGCCCGATCATCGCGAGCAACGTCGGCACGTGTTGCTTCGGGATCGTGATCGAGGCGTCGGACAGCGGCGCGAACCGAACGCGCTCCGGCGCGCTGATCCAGCGGTCGAACACCACCGGCAGGCTGGCCTGGAGCTCGAGCAGCAGCAGCCGGTTGCGCCCGCCCTCCTCGCGCTCGCGCTGCGCGCACGCGTTCGGCACGCGGTGCAGGATCGCGCTGGGTGGGCCGGCGGACGGCAGGGTCGCGGGCAGCGACGCGGGCGCGCGGCTCGCGAACGCGCAGCCATCGGCGCGGGTGCCACGCGCGTCGGTGGTCGCCTCGAGCTCGAAGTCGATCGGCTCGACGAGTGGCCCGCCCTCGAGCGATTGGAGCGCGATCGTCGTCTTGGCCATGGTCGCGCCACCGGCGAGCGCGAACCCGAGGTTGGCGCGGCCGCGGTACGGCGCGGCGATCCCGAACGCGGCGAGCTTGTCCGGATCGATCGCGACGTCGTCGATCGAGACGCTGAGCGTGCGGATCGCGCCGCGGCCGAGCCGCCGCCACTGCGTGGGATCGAGCGGGTGCTCCGGGATCGCGATCCGCGCCGCCAGGCTCGCGTCGCCGACCCCGGCGATGTGTGCGGTGGAGGTCGCGCCGATCTCGCCGTCGTCCATCGGCGCGACCGTGATCTCGCTCGACACGTCGCCGACCGGCGTGTGTACGCCCTGGATCGTGAGCGTGCCGCGGGTCTCGGTCCCGGCGATCTGGAGCTCGCCCTCGACCCGCCCGCCGGTCGGCAGCGACGCCGCGCCGAGATCGATCCGCCGCACGCCCACCGTGGCGCGGCGGATCGATCCGCGCTCGAGCCGCCGCCACCCCTCGACGTCTGTGAGGTCGCGCGGGCCGACGACCTCCAGCGCGACCTGCACGTCGCCGAGCCGGGCGGTCTTCGCGGCGGCGTCGAGCGTGATCCGGCGGCCGGCGATCGCCAGCCGCACGTCGCCATCGATCGGCTCGACGCCGGGATCCACGGCGAGGCCACGCGCGACCAGATCGGCGTTGCCGTCCCACCGCACGCCGCGGCGCTGGATCCGGATCCGGCCCGAAGTCGTCCCGCGGTATGCCGGATCGATCGCGGCCGCGGCGAGCTCGCGCGCGTCGAGGTTCGCGACGAGCTTTCCGGAGACGAGATCATAGTCGGCGGCGACGTCGAGCCGGCCGCCGCGGTTCGTGGTGTGCAGGCCACGCAGGGTCGCGGCGCGGTCGTCGATCACCGCGCGGCCGCCGCGGCCGATCCACCGCTCGCCGCTCGGCAGGGTGATCGCGTGGCGGCCGAGCGCGACCTCGATCCGGTCGCCGAACGTGGCAACCGCGCCGGCCTCGACGACGACCGGCGCCGCGGCGAGCCGCGCGACCACGTCGGCGGAGATCGAGCCGTCGCGGCGATAGTGCGCCGAGACCCGCGCCGAGCCGACCGGCGTCCCGGCGCTCGAGATGCCGCCCAGCCGCGCGTCGACCGCGCCGACGAGCGCCTCGGGGTTCGCGCGCCCGGACAGCCGCGCCGCGACCTGGCCGATCCGCGTGTCGTCGTACACGAGCCGGCTGCCGGCGAGCGTGCCGGCGAGCGGGAGGTCGAGCTGGGGGAACAGCTCGCCGCGCTGACCACGCGGCGTGGCGACCGCGAGCTCGAGCCGGCCGGCCGCCACCGCGCGATCGCCGACCGTCGCGGCGAACGAGCGGGCACGCGCGCGCAGCTCGGCGCGCTCGACCACCACCCGCTCGCCCTCGCGCGCCACGCCGAGCGAGCCGATCGCGATCGCCCGGCCGCCGCTCGCGACGCCCGTGGTCGCGGCCGCGCGCGCTGGCGTGCCCGCGACGATCGCGAACGCGTGGTCATCGCGATCGCCCGGCGCGCCTTCGATCCGCCCGTTCGCGCGCACCGGCGGGGTGAACCGCGCGCCGGGCCCACCCAGCGCGTCGCCGACCACCACGGCGAACGCGTCGCCGCGGCCACGCACCGCGCCGCGGGACAGCGCGCCGAGATCCGCGCGATCCGCGAGCACGATCCCGCGCACCGCGATCGCTTCGGGATCGCCGAGCGCGCCGCGCAGCCAGCCGCGCACCGGCGCATCGCCGAGCGCGCCGAACAGCGCGACCGAGGTCTCGCCGGCGGGGGCGCTGCGCGCGACCACGGTCACCCGCGCATCCGCCGGCAGCTCCGCGCCCGGCACCACCGCGGCGAGCGCGGCAGCCGGCGCGTCGATCGACACGGTGCCCTCGGAGCGGGCGGGCTCGGCCGGATCGATCGCCAGCCCGACGCCGCGCACCGCGAGCCCGCCGACCTTCGCCGCGAGCACCGGGACCTCGATCCGATCGCCGGCGCGCACCGCGACCGCCAGCTCGAACGGTGCGCCGCGCTCGCGCCAGCGGCCGCGCCCACGCGCCACCGCGGTGATCGGTGCACCCGGCGGGATCGCGACGCTCGCCGCCAGCTCGACCTCTTCAAGGGTCACCGGCTCGCCGCCGGCCGCGATCGCGATCCGCGCGCGGCGCAGCTCGAGGTCCGGAAGCTCGACGCGCCACCCGCCGCCGGAGCCAGCCGGATCGTCGTGCGCGTCGGGCTCCTCGGGCGCGTCGGGCGCGGGCGGCTTGGGCTGGCCCGGCAGGTACAGCGCGACGTCCTCGGCGACCAGCCGGTCGACCCGCGCGGTCTTGCCGAACAGCGGGCGCAGCGCGAGCTCGACGTGCAGCGCGCCGATCGCGATCATCGGCGACCCATCGTGCGCGGCGAGCTTGACGTCGCGCGCCACCAGCTCGCCGAACACGCTGCCCTCGAGCCGGCCGATCGTCGCGCCGCCGGGGAACACCGAGCTCAGCTGGGACTCGACGATCCGGCGCACCCGCTCGCGCCCCCAGTCGGTGTGCAGCGCGATCAGCACGCCGGCGACCACGAGCGCGACCAGCGCCAGCGTGGCGAGCACGATGCGGCGGAGCCAGCGGAGCACGCGACGCATCAGAACGTCTCTCCGACGCCGATGTGGACCTTGAAATTCGACCCGTACTCCGGGTCCGTGGGGCCCTTGCCGTTGAGCCGGTACGCGGCGTCGAGCCGGATCTTGATCCCGCCCGGCTTGACCGAGACCCCGGCGCCGGCCGCCCAGTAGAGCGCGAATGGATCGAGGTCGTACGCGTCGAGCGTGACGTTGCCGCCGTCGAGGAACGCGGTCAGCCCGAGCGGCATGCCGGCGAGCGTGCCGACCGTCGCGCGCAGCTCGACGCCGGCCTCGAGCATGCCGCCGCCGCCGATCACCACCGACGACGTGACGCCGTTCTGGTCGGTCGCGGCGAGGGTCGGCGACAGCCGGCGCGCCGAGAACCCGCGGTGGCTCTGGGTGCCACCGGCGTAGTAGCGCTCGGTGACCGGCACGTCGCCGAGGATCGCCCCGGCGCGCACCCGCGCGGCGAGCACCAGGCGCGGCGTGCCGAGCGCGACGTAGCCGCGGAGATCCGGAGTCAGCTGGGTGAACGTCAGCGCGCTGCCGGCGTAGGGCGAGCCGAAGTTGCTGCGGAGCGCGAAGTACGCGCCGTACTTCGGATCGATCGGATCGTCGCGCAGGTCGGCGACCACCGAGGCCTGGAACGCGCCGAGGCGCTGGCCGCGATCGAGCCCGAGCGATCGCCGCGCGCTCTCGTCGAGGATCTCGTGGATATCGCCGAACTTCAGGTACGAGAACGTCCACCCGACGCGCACCTGGAGCCAGCTCGCGAACAGCGGCGAGGCGACGCCGAGCCGCAGCTGTGGCCCGGTCGAGGTGTAGGCCTCGACGGTGACGTAGTCGTAGCCGACGCCGATCTCGCCGGTGACCCGCGGCCGGAACAGGTCGAGCCGCAGCGCGGTCGCGCCGAGCCGGGCCTTGGGCTGCGCGCGGTCGAACTGCGGCGCGAGATCGACGTGCGGGACGCTCGCGGCGAGCCGCGCGTCCGCGAACAGCGTCCACAGCGGGTGGTGGAGCGGCACCAGCGAGCCGCCGCCGCGCACCCGGGCTTCCCACGCGACCGGGTCGTAGCCGAACCCGAACCCGCCCTTGATCTCGTGGCGGTTCGCCAGCGAGACCGCGATCTCGACCGGCACCACGGCCTGGCCCGGGGTGCGCCGCGCGTCGATCCGCACGGTCGAGAATCGCCCGATCTCGTAGAGCGCGCGCTGGGTCGCGGCGAGCGACGACGGCGCGTACGGCGCGCCCTCGGCGAACGCGAGCCGGTGGCCGATCGCCTCGGCGAGATCGCCCTCGACGCCGGTGATCGCCACCGGGCCGAACGTGCACCGCACGCCGGGGCTCAGCTCGTAGCGCGCGGTCGCGACCCCGGCGGCGCGATCGGCGATCACCGCGGCGTCGAGCTGGACGTGTGCGTAGCCGGCCTCCTCGAGCAGCGCGAGCAGCGGCTGCTTGGCGTCGTCGTAGGCGTCGTAGTCGAACGGTGCGCCGTCGGGCAGCTCGATCAGCCGGCGCGCCCGCTCGAACGGGATCTCGGGCGGCAGGCCGCGGATCTCGACCTGCATCGTCGAGCGGCGGCCCTCGTCGACCACGAACACCGCGGTCTGCGCCCCGCCCTGCCCACGCGCGATCCGGGCCTTGACCGTCGCGTCGAAGAAGCCGAGCCGGATGTACCGGGCGCGCAGCCGCTGGGTGTCGAGGCTGAGCTGGTACGGGTCGATCGCGCGGCCCTTGCCGACCGCGCGGTGGAGCGCGAGCCGCGGGATCAGCGCGTCGTCCTCGACCGAGAGGTTGCCCTCGATGTGGATCGCGACCAGCCATTCGGGCCCACGCGGACGCACCGGTGGCTTCCCGCCGCAGGCCACGGCAGCACAGACGAGCAGCAACAGCAGGCCGAGGCGCACCCGGCCCCATGCTCGCGTTGAGGCGTCGTCGGTGCAAGTCCGTTGGGAACGACTACGGCACCTTGTCGGCCAGCGCCTCGCGCATCAGCTCGAGGGCCTGGGGCGGGACCTGGGCGTAGACCACATGGGCGCCCTGGAACCGGCGCAGCTCCTCGATGACCGCCATCCCCGCGATGTCGCTGACCAGCAGCGCCAGCACGGTCTGGCCGGGCTGGGTGAGATCCTGGAGCTCCCCGACCACGCGATCGGGAATTCCGGTATCGATCAGCCGGGCGGCGAGCGCCCCGCCCCCGCCCGCCAGCACGCCGCCGATCAGGAACCCAACCGGTCCGGCGACCAGCGTGCCGACCAGCGCCCCGAACAGCGACGACGGCACCGCCGCGGCGACCGGCGTCGGGTCGCTGGTCTCGACCACCTCGGCGGTCCCGTCCGTGCGCCGGCTCACGAACACCGCGTCGTGCAACGCGAGCTTGCGCTGCTCCTGGAGGTGGAGCGCGGCGAGCATGGCCTCCTGCGCGCGCAGCGCGGAAGCGAAGGCGCGCGCCACGATCCGCCGCGCGGGCTCGGAAGCTGCCGGTGTGGCGTGACTGGACATACCGGCGATCACGAGCAGCCCGCGTGCCAGCTCGTCGACGGAGTTCAGTACCGCCGGCGCCACAGCAGGTCGACGCCGTTGTACCCGCGGTCGCCGACCACGCCCTCCA
>JBQCJR010000605.1:0-3390 GCA_051952595.1 Kofleriaceae bacterium | reverse complement strand
CGTCGACCGTCCAGGCGTACGTCACGGGAGGCGACTGGTTGCCGACCGGGTCCGTCGCGCGAACCCGGAACGTGCGCGCGCCCTCCGTGACGGTGGTGGTCCACGGCGAGGTGCACGCCGTGAACGCAACGACGCCGTCGATCTGGCACTCGAACGTCGCGGTGGGATCGCCCGAGGTAAACGCGAACGTGGGGGTGAGGACGTTGGACGGGTTGGTCGGCGTCGACGTGATCGAGATGCTGGGCGGCGTGGTGTCGACCCTCCAGGCGTACGTCGTGGGAGCCGACTGGTTGCCGACCGAGTCGGTCGCGCGGACCCGGAACGTGTGCGCGCCCTCCGGGACGTTCGTGGTCCACGGCGAGGTGCACGCCGCGAACGCGACCACGCCGTCGATCTGGCACTCGAACGTCGCGGTGGGATCGCTCGAGGTAAACGCGAACGTGGGGTTGAGGACGTTGGAGGGGTTGGTCGGCGTCGACGTGATCGAGACGTCGGGCGGGGTCGCGTCGACCGTCCAGCTGCGCGTCGCCGGCGACGGATCCACGAGGTTCGTGGCGCTGACGGCGCGGACCGCGAAGGTGTGTGGGCCGGTCGGCAGATCAAACGGCACCGGCGCGGTGCACGGCTCGAACGCCGCGGTGTCGAACGCGCACTCGAACGTCGCGCTGGCCTCGGGCGAGGTGAACGCGAACGAGCCGGTCGCCGGGGTGGTCGAGCCGGGCTCGGGGCCGCTGGTGATCTCGGTCTCCGGCGGAGTCGCGGCGATCGTCCAGGCGTGCTTGGCCGGGGTCGGATCGACGTTGCCGGCCTGATCGACCGCGCGCACCGCGAACTGGTGGTCGCCGTCGCCGAGCGTCGGGACGAGCGGCGCGGTGCACGCGGCGAACGTGCCGTTGTCGATCGCGCACTCGAACGTCACGCCGCCGCCGCCCGGGTCGCTGCCCCGGAACTCGAACGTCGGGGTGCTCGAGGAGTCGAGCGCCGGCGGGGCGGCGGTCAGCTCGGTGTCGGGCGGCGCGGTGTCGGTGCGCCAGGTGTGGGTCGCGGGCGTCTCGTCGAGCGCCTCGTTGAGGGCGGCCGCGACCGCGAAGGTGTGCTCGCCGTCGTCGACCTCGGCCTCGAACGGCGAGATGCACGCCGAGGGCGCCCCACCATCGAGCCGGCACTCGAACCGGTTCGCGGTGCCGAGGTTGCGGAACGTGATCTGGATCCGGCGCTGGTTCGACAGCGCCGCCGGGCCTTGATCGATCGCGGTGTCGGGGGCGATTCGCGCCCCGCCGTCGTCGCTACAGGCGCCGATGAGGAGCGCGATCCCCATCAACGCCGACCATCCCATCGCGCTCTTCATCATCTTCACTCCCACGCAATGTCCATCGAATCGTCGTCGCCCATCGCCTTCTCGAGGAGGGCGAGCAGCTCGGGATCTGCGCCGTTGTCGGACAGCAGCTCGAGGGTGTCGCGATCGATGAAGTAGTCCTGATCCTCATCGTGCTCCTCCTCGAGTTGCTCGACGAGGAACGAGAGCTGCTTGTCGGTAATGGTTCCGATTTCGTCTCCGGTATCGATCCGGATCAACCGCGGCATGGCGCCGAGTCTGCACATCCGGCGCTGCGTTGGTCAACGGGTCGGCGTGCTACAAGGCGAGCGTGACCGCGCTGCCCACACGCATCGACGTCGCCATCATGGGCGGAGGGTTCGCCGGCTGCGCGACCGCGTGGGCCCTGGCAAGTCGCGGCATCCGGTCGGTGGTGCTCGAGCGCGAGCCCGAGCTCGGCCGGTACGCCAGCGGGCGGGGGGCCGGGCTCGGCCGCCAGCTCGCCGAAGACGACCACACCACCACACTCACGATCCGGGGCGCCGAGCTGCTGCGCGCGCACTTCCCCGAGCTGTGGTTGCCGACCGGCGGGGTGCTCGGGTTCGACGATCCGAACCACGCTCGCTCGTACGTCGAGCGGGCGGCGCGGTTCGGGGTCGCGCACGCCGAGATCTCTGCCGAGGCGGTCCGCGGGATGTGGCCGGTGCTCGACCGCCTGGCCGTGAGCGCGGCGATCCAGGTTCAGGGCGACGGGGTGATCGACGTCCGGGGGCTGCTCGATCGCCTGGCGGAGCGCGTCGAGCCGGTGCGCGGCGCCGAGGTCACCCGGGTCGAGCAGGGGGAGGTGACCACCACGCGGGGAAAGATCTCCGCCCGCGTCGTGGTGGACGCCTCGGGCGCCTGGGCGGGTCAGCTGACCGGCGATCCGCCGCTCGAGGCGTACCGCCGCCACCTGTTCGTGCTCGAGGCCGCGGCGGCCGCGGAGACGCCGTTCCTGTGGCACCTCGGCCGCGAGGAGCTGTACGTCCGGCCGGATCGCCGCGGCGTGCTCGCGTCGGCGTGCGACGGCGTGGTCAGCGCGCCGGGCGATCATCAGGTGACCGCCGAGGGCGAGGCCGGGCTGCGCACGCGGCTGCGCGCTGCGGCTCCCGGCTGGGCGGAGATCCCGCTGGTGGCCGGGTGGGCGTGCCAGCGCTCGTTCGCCCCGGATCGCCGGATGCGGCTCGGCCGGGATCCCCACCGGCCATGGCTGGTGTGGGCGGCCGCGCTCGGGGGCCACGGCGCTACCGCGGCGCTGGCGGTCGGCGAGGCGGTCGCGGCCGAGGTGTGCAGGGCGCTGTGATCGCTACTTGGCGTCGTCGCACTTGGCGACGCCCTCGAGATCGGTCGCGGCGAGCGCGCACTCCACGCGGTCCCGCGCGGTCCGCTCGACGCACGTCGAGATGAACTCGGGCGACTTCGCCTCGATCACCGAGGCCTTCTGCTTGGCGAGATCCGCCTTGGCGGCATCGGCCGCCGCGCCCGCGCCGGCCTTCTTGAACTCGAGGTCCACGAGGTGGTCGAGCAGCTTCTTGCACTGGTCCTCGGACGGGCCCTTGCCACAGCCAGCGAGCACGATCGCCAGGAAGAGGAAGCCGCGCTTCATGCCGCCCATCGTATCACCGGCGCGGTGGCAGCGACGAGCGGACGCGGTCGATCCTGCGCTGGATCGCCGCGGTCGGGTGGAGCGCCGCGGCGCGGTCCAGGGTGAGCGCCGCGGTGCGGGGGGCGCCGTCGGCCGCCCACGCAGCGGCGAGGTGCACGAGGATCTCGGGCTCGCGCGGGGCGAACCGCGCCGCCTGGTCGAGCGCGCGGACCGCGCCGCGGGAGTCCCCCCGGCGGAGCAGCAGCCAGCCCCAGCTGTCGAGGACCGCCGGATCGCCGGGGGCCAGCTCGCGGGCGCGCCGCAGGTAGCGCTCGGCGTCGGCGAGCCGCTCGTTGCGATCGGCGAGCAGGTATCCGGCGAGGTTGAGCGCGGCCACCTGCTCCGTGCGGGCGAGCGGCTCGACGAGGGCGAGCGCCCGGGCGGTGTCCCC
>JBQCJR010000604.1:0-5530 GCA_051952595.1 Kofleriaceae bacterium | reverse complement strand
CCGAGCTTCGCGAACACCGAGGTCGGGCGGATCGCGTAGAGCTTGAACCCGTCGGCCTTGCCGTTCTTCATCGAGGGCACGACGCGCGCGCCCTTGGCGACCGCCATCGGGTTGACCAGCACCTTGTCGACCAGGCTCTTGTCGATCTCGAAGTTGGTGTCGTCGATCTTCTTGATGCCGTTGTCGATCGCGGCCTGGAGCTCGTCCTTGTTCTCGCCCTCGGCGACCGGCGGCGGCGGCTCGGCGATCGCGACCGTGGTCGGCGGCTGCGCGCCCTGGAGGCCGAGCCGCTCGATCCGGCCGTTGTGCTCGAAGTCGATGAACTTGAACCGGATCGCCTTCACCTTGCCGGTCGCGCCCGGCAGCACGTCGCCGATCGAGAACGCGCCCTGGCGCTGGCTCTCGGTGTTGATGACGATCGCGTAGGAGTCCTTGTCCTTCGTCGAGACGTTGGTCACCACCAGCACGAGCGGCAGCGACGTCAGCGAGATCTGCGACGGGTCGGTGTTGGTGGCCACCGGCGCCGGCGAGCACTCCGAGCAGAACATGTTGCGCGAGGCGAGCTGGGTGCCGTCCTTGCTGCGGGTCGGCTTGATCGGCTCGACCCGCTCGACCGGCGTGACCTTCGGGCTCTTGGGCGCATCGCCGAGGAGCTTCGCCTCGATGATGTGGCCGGTCGCCTTGGCGGCGAACACCGCCGAGACCACGACCGAGGCCGCGCCGACCACCCAGAAATAGCGCTTGATCACGTCTTGCATGGTCAGTCCTTGGCGCTCGCGCCGGTGGCCTCGGAAGCGTCGCCTTCGGGCTCGTTCGCGTCGTCTTCGGGATCCGGGGTCTCGAGGCGGCGGTAGATCGTGCGCGTCGCGATCCCGAGCAGCTTGGCGGTCAGCCGCTTGTCGCCGCGGGTGTGCCGCAGCGTCTCGTGGATCACCCGCATCTCGATCTCGGCGAGCGGCATGCCGATCGGGAACGAGAGCGCCGAGGCCGAGCTGCCGCCGCCGCTCGACGACGCGTCGCGGATCTCGCGCGGCAGCGCGTCCTCGTCGATCACGCCGTGACCGGCACGCGTGAGCACGACGGCCCGCTCGATCGCGTTCTCCAGCTCGCGCACGTTTCCGGGCCAACCATACTCGGTGAGTCGCTCGATCGCGGCGGGCGAACACCCCGAAATGGCTTTGCCATTCTTCTCGGCGTAGACCTGGACGAAATGTTGCGCCAGCAGCGAGATGTCGTCTCGCCGGTCGCGCAGCGGCGGCACGTTCACCGGAATGACGTTGAGGCGGTAGTAGAGGTCCTCGCGGAACCGGCCCGCCTTGACCTCGTCGACGAGGTTGACGTTGGTCGCCGCGACCACGCGGACGTCGATCCGCCGCACCTTGCCGCCGCCGCCGAGCCGCTCGATCTCGCCCTCCTGGAGGACGCGCAGCAACTTGACCTGGACGTGGCGCGAGATCTCGCCGATCTCGTCGAGGAACAGCGTGCCGCCGTGCGCCGTCTCGAACCGGCCGTCGCGCGCCTGCGCCGCGCCGGTGAACGCGCCCTTCTCGTACCCGAACAGCTCCGCCTCGAGGATCGACTCCGGGATCGCGGCGCAGTTCACCGCGACGAACGGACCCTTGCCGCGGGCGCTGTTGTCGTGGAGCGCGCGGGCCAGCAGCTCCTTGCCGGTGCCGCTCTCGCCGAGCAGCAGCACGGTCGCCTCGCTCGGCGCCGCCTGCATCACGATGTCCATCGTGCGCCGCCACGCCAGCGAGGTGCCGATGATCGCCTTGCGGCGCTGCTCGGCCAGCTGCGCCTTGAGGCTGCGGTTCTCGACCACCAGCGACTGCTTCTCGAGCGCGTTCTTGACGATCCGCACCACGTGCGCGCGCTTGAGCGGCTTGGTGACGAAGTCGTACGCGCCTTCCTTCATCGCGTCGACCGCGGTCTCGACCGTGCCGTAGGCGGTCATGAGGACCACCTCGGTCTCCGGCGCGATGCTCTTGCTCGCGCGCAAGAGGTCCATCCCCGTGGTCTGCGGCATCATCAGATCGGTGAGCAGCACGTGGACGCGGTGCTTGCGGAGCAGATCGAGCCCCGCGTTGCCATCGGTGGCCGCGAGGACGGTGAGCCCCTCGCGCTTGAAGATCTTGGTCAGCGATTCGACGATGGCCGGCTCGTCATCGACCACCAGCACGATCCCGGCATCGGCCGGCGCCTTGCCGAGCTCGGTGGGCTCGTCGGCGTAGCCCGCCGGGCTGCCGCCGCCATCGACCTGAGCCGCCGCGAACCGGCGGAACGGGCTCCGTGCAGGTTGGTTCCACATAACTCCCCTGGCGCTAATAACAAGCCGCGGGCCAGCTCCGATTCCAGCAAATTGCTGAAACTACTCGGTTTGTCGGGCGCGGCTGAGAGGTTGTCTTGCCAGATTGGCAAGCAGGTATAGGAGCCCTGCCAGGATGACGCAACGGGTTGGCACCTGAGGGGATTTCGGAGCGGGCCAGGTCGGTCCGTCAGTCCCCGAGGGGTGCGGTCTCGAGCGCACCGGACGTGTCCGTGCCCCGGCGCGTTCCCCTCACTCAACGGGAGGAGGCTACCTCATCGGGGTACGCGGGCGCGGTTCGCGGTTGACGCGCCGGGCGCGCGGTGGAGATCCTCGCGCCGATGCAGGGTCGAGCGAACGAGCTCGGGATCGCGTGCGCGTGCTTCGCGGCGCTCGTGGGCTGCTTCGCTCCCAGCGCCCCGGCCGGGGCGCCGTGTGGCCCCGGTGGCCGCTGCCCGACGGGCCAGACCTGCGTCGCGGACGTGTGCACGATCGAAGGCGCGACCGCGCCGGATGGCTTCCCGGGCCGCCCGGGCGACGACGATGGCGACGGCGTCCCGAACGAGGAAGACAACTGCCGCGACGTCGCGAACGAGGACCAGCACGACGAGGACGGCGACGGCATCGGCGATCTCTGTGACAACTGCCCGCACGTGGCCAACGCGGACCAGGCCAACGTGCGTGAAGGCGCGCAGCGCGACGCGGTGGGCGACGCGTGTGATCCCAACCCGACCACCGGCGGCGACGAGATCGCGCTGTTCCTGCCGTTCCACCGGAGCCCGTCGAGCGCGATCGTCGAGGGGCCGTGGACACCGAGCGGCGATGCGTTCCGGCTCGCACAGCCGGAGGCGGCCGCGGTGATCGCCAACCAGGCCGGCGATGCGCTGACGATCCAGATCGCCGGCAGGCAGACCGCGCAGACCTCGGAGTCCTGGGTGGTGGTGACCGGCGGCGAGACCGGCAGCCGCTTCCACACCTGCGGATATCTGAGCGTCGCCCCGGCGAACGGCCAGCCGGGCATGTACTTCAACCCGCTGATCGAGCACTACGACGGCGCGGCCTGGGACTTCCTGGACGCCGACCTGGCGTCCGGGCCGGTGTCGGGCGCGTTCGTGATCCGCATGTTCGTCGACTCGGTGGCGGATCGCATCCGCTGCGAGGTGAACGCGGCGGCGCTCGAGGTCGGCAACGTGTCGACCCTGGCGCCGGGGCGCTTCGGCCTCCGCGCCGACGGCGCGGCGCTCGAGATCGACTACCTGATCGCGTTCCGGCGCACTACAGATTGAACGACAGCGCGAGCGTCGCGTCGAACGAGTCGACCGCGCCGACCCACAGCTCGAGCGCGAAGTTCTTGAACTGCGCGCCGAGGCCGACATCGATGCCGATGTCCGAGTCGGAGTCGCCGTCCCACTTGGCCCAGATCAGCGTCGGGCCGGCGAGCGGGTACAGGCTGAGGTCGCTGTTGACCGGGATCATGTAGCCGAAGTGGGCGGTGCCGCGGAGGAAGAAGTCGACCGGGCCATCGACGATGCCGAAGTCGACGCCGGGCTGGATCACGAGGTGGCCGGGGCCGACCTGGGCGAGCGGAACGCGCCACTGCAGACCGGCGAACAGCGAGTCGGCGTCGCTGGTCACGCCGAGGCGGAGGCCGGGACCGGCTTCCGCGGGGCTCGCGGCGGCGAACAGCGAAAGGGCGATCGCGGCAGAACAGATGCGAGAGATCGTCATGGCGCCTTAGGTAACCCACCCCGAGCCCGGCCGACAGGTAGGTGACAGTTAACCGCAGGTCAACCGAACGCTGCCGATCCCGCCCACGCGCTGTCACGCGGCTGCGTCGAAGGCGCGCCGGCGCGATCGCACGAACGTCACGGGGGCGTTGGATCGCGTTGCTAGCGTGGTCGCATGGACTCGGTCGCGATCGGGGACTACACGCTGATCGCTCGGCTGGGCCGCGGCGGCATGGCCGAGGTTTTCCTCGCCGTGCGCGGCGGGCTGGTCGGGTTCACCAAGCTGATCGTCATCAAGCGGCTGCGCGCGGACCTCGCGGACCAGCCGGACGCGCCGCGCTACCGCAGGCTGCTGCTCGACGAGGCGCGGCTGGCGGCGCGGCTGCGCCACCCGCACATCGTCCAGACCTTCGAGGTCGGCGAGCAGGCGGGCGCGCCGTTCATGGCGATGGAATACCTCGATGGCCAGTCGCTGAGCCGCGTGCTCGCGCGCGCGCTCCGTGCGGGGATCGAGATCCCGGCGTGGCTGTCGTTGCGCGTGGTGGGCGACATGCTGAGCGCGCTGGACTACGCCCACGAGCTGGCGGACTTCGACGGCACGCCGCTCGCCATCGTGCACCGCGACGTCAGCCCGCAGAACGTGTTCTGGACCTACGACGGCGAGATCAAGCTGGTCGACTTCGGGGTCGCGAAGTTCGCGCTGGGCCAGGACGAGACCGAGGCGGGCGTGCTGAAGGGCAAGATCGGATACATGGCGCCGGAGCAGGCGCAGGGCGGCCCGATCGATCGCCGCGCCGACGTGTTCGCGGCGGGGATCGTGCTGTGGGAGCTGATCGCGGGCCGGCGGCTGCTCCGCGGCAAGAGCCACGCGGAGACCCTGCAGCGGCTGCTGTTCAGCGAGCTGCCGTCGCTCGCGGCGGTGCGGCCGGGCACGGATCCGGCGATCGTCCGGATCTGCGAGCGCGCGCTCCACCGCGATCCGGCGCACCGCTACCCGACGGCGGCGGCGATGCGGCACGACGTGGAGCGCGCGCTGGGCGACCGCGCGGTGCGGCGCACGGATCTGGCGGCGTTCATCGCGCCGCTGTTCGAGGCCGAGCGCCAGGACGTCGCGGAGCAGATCCGGGTGGCGCTGAGCGGCACGGCGCACCAGTCGCTGATCTCGCTGGCGGTCGAGACCTCGTCGAGCATCGCGCAGCCGGAGCTCGGCTCGGCGCTCGCGACGGTGCCGGGGCGCCCGCCGGCCCCCACCGCGCCGGGGACCGAGACCGTGGCGCGTCGCCCGGCCTGGCTGATCCGCGGGCTCGTCGGCGCGCTCGCGATCGTGCTGGTCGCGATCGCCGTGGTCGTGGCGGTGCCGGGGCGCGACCACGCGGCGGACCGGGGCGGCAGTGGCGCGCCGGCGACCGCGATCCGGGCGCCCGAGCCGGCGGCGGCGGCCCCGCCCTCCCCGGCCGCGGCGCCGGCGCCGATCCTGCGGCTGTGTGGCTCCAACACC
>JBQCJR010000603.1:0-6743 GCA_051952595.1 Kofleriaceae bacterium | reverse complement strand
CGATTCCTGGCTGCACGAGGTCCTCGAGAGCCACAGGCGGGGTGTCGAGTTCGGCCTTTAGCTCATCCGTGGTCTTGGTCTTGTACAACTCGATGAGGTCGATGCCCGCCCGCTGGCGGTTCAGGCGCTCGCGGAGACGCTCCTCGGGCGTCATGTAGTATTCGGGCGCGCTCCACACGTTGCGCATCGCGATCTCGCGGATCCTCGGGTGCTCGCGCGTCAGAGGTCGTGCGCCGTAGGCGACGGGGTCGAACTCGACATGCCCGTACCACTCCTGGTGGAAGCGTCGCGCCTGGGGCGAGTAGCCGTCGCCGCTGCACTCCGTGCACTTCTTGACCAGCTTCCGGAACGGGTTCAAGTATCCCTTCCAGACCTTGTTCAGCGGCCAGGCGAAGTCGAGCGGAACCCTCTTGAGGGTCCGACCCACGACTAGTCCTCCTCCGTCTGCGCGACCACGGAGACGGCGCGATCGCGGTCGACCTTCGCGGTCGCCTCGGTCTTCGCGCGCAGCTGCGCGGACCAGAGGTCGCGCGCGGCGGTGAGTTGGGAAGCGGTCAGCTGGTAGGGCGGCGCGCCCTCCGCCCGCTGGTTCGCGACGTACCGCTCGAGGCACTGCTCGGCGCTCAGGTCGTCAGATCTGGCCGACCGCATCGCGATGACCAGATCTCGCCTGTAGGCGTACCGCGCTTCGATCCACGCTTCGAACATCTAGAGGCCCTCCTTCCTCGAGCAGAGGTCACACAGCCAGGACCACGCGCGACGCGCGCAGTAGGGCAGGAACGCCAGGCAGGACGCCGCGGCGACGATCTCGTCCGGGCAGACGTGCACGGTTAGGCGGCCCTGTAGTTCGGCGGGTAGGGCAGCAACGCGGGGTTGCCGAAGAACACCCCGTCCGGTGCGCGGTGGAGGCTGCCGACCCCGTCCGGTGCGCGGTAGAGGCTGCCGACGCGGAACCGGATGTCCCGGACCGACGGGTCGCCGAACGGCATGGGCTTCCGGCCGGGGACGTTGCGAGGCTTCATGGAGTTCCTTTCTCGAAGATTCGAGTAGCGAGCAACGTGCCAGGTATGTGCACGCACAAGGCGGCGTGAGCACATGCACGACTCCTGGACCTGCCGTGGCGCTGCGGCAACGCTGTGGTCCGGACGAGACGCTTCGGGCACATGAGGGAGAACTCCGATGAATCGCCGGACGCTTCCAAGAAAGTGAGAGGAAGCGCGCCTTCGCCAGATCCCGCTGTGTCCAGGAGTCGTGCAGCTCAAATCAACAGAGGACGTGTCGATTCATGGAAGCCGCTTTGAAGATGCGGAAGTTCTCTCCATCGTGAGCGGAGACATCGACCATTCTTCCGGTAACCCGGACTGGCCCCTGAGCTGGTCCGTCTTGGACGAGAACATCCACGACGGCGAGGCTGCTTTCGTCCAAGTGCACTGGGTGTCCGCGGACGGATCGCCGCGGGAGTCCTCCATGCTCGCCGACCTCGGTGGCTTCCGGCTGGTGGACGGCGAGATGCCGGACGACGACTCGCTCGCGGAGCTGGCGGCCGACCTCAACCGCTACCAGAGGGGCCGGCGCTGCCTGTTCCGCGAGCTCGACCGCGCGTTCGCTCGGGCACAGCGCTCGGCGGATGATCTCGCCGCGCAGCTGCACGGAGGCGCCCATGGCTGATCGTACATTCAAGGCTGGCGAGCGCGGCGTCTGCGTCGTTCGCAAGCGGGTTCCGGCGACGGTCGACCGCCAGGACACAGCAACGCTGCCCAGGGGTGTTGGCCTCAAGTACGAGGTCGTCGCGGCTCACGGCGAACTGTGGATCCTCTACACGGGACCATCCATCGGGATGCGGCTTGCGAATCCAGGATGGTTCGACGCCCGCTTCGAGATCATCATCCAGGATCAGGCGCACGAACCGCAGCCTGACGCTGCGTCGATCTGGCTCGTGTGGGCACGGAGAGGCGACTACAGCGACACCACCGAGTACGTGGTGTGCTGGTTCGTCTCGAAGATCGAGGCCGACCTGCGCGCCAGCGAGATGCAGGTCGCGAGCAACGAGTGGCGTTCTCGCATCGCCGACTCCGATCACCCCTGGGAACTCGTCGAGGAAGCGAAGAAGGCCATCGGCGATCCGGGATGGTCCAAATGGGACGACACGACCTACTCGGCCTGCATGACCCCCTGCGGAGCAGGCGTCAATGACGCCCTCGCGTGTGCCGAGCGGATGACCTTGCACTGGGGCGCTGAGTACGAGCGGCTGACCAAGCTGCACGGAGGCGCCCGTGGCTGAGTACACCGACAAGATCGACGCGCTGCTCCGGCACGCGCGCGGCTGGTCCGCGGAGGAGTTCGCGGACCTCGCGATCGCCGCCGCCGACCAGGCAGGAGCGGACGCGGGACAGCAGGCGACGATGAAGGCGCTGCTCGACACGGCGGTGCTGCGGCAGCAGCTCGCGAAAGTTACCTCCGTCACGATCACCGACGAAGTCGAATCCGGGTTCGCGAACGGGGACCTGTACATCGAAGTCGACGCGGAGCAGCGACTCCATCCGCACGTACTCATGGGCGGCCGGCTGCACTTACGTTTGCCAGAGTTCCTGATCGACTGGCCCGATCTCGATGCCGCGGTCGCTCGTCGCCTCAACGCCCGCGCGGGCAAGGACGGTGCGCGGTGAAGGTCACGCTGGTTGATGTCTCCGGTCGCGTCGTGACGGCTCACCCCCGCGGCTCTGTCGCGGAGATCGAGAAGTGCCCGAGTTGCGGCGTCGAGCCGTGCTTCGTGCGCGGCTCCAGCCTCCACTACGACCACGACACCTACTACGCGACCGCGACGGCGAAGTGCTGTGCCCAGCAGGTCGGCGAGTTGCGCGCGAAGGTCGCGA
Source organism: Kofleriaceae bacterium (assembly GCA_051952595.1). Classification (GTDB taxonomy): domain Bacteria; phylum Myxococcota_A; class Polyangia; order Haliangiales; family Haliangiaceae; genus JABFXX01. The sequence continues at coordinate 3,870 of JBQCJR010000603.1, read as the reverse complement.
CCATCTTCGGCATCGAGGAGGACCGCAACGTTCTCGTTCATGGCCGCGCTCGTGTCTACGGAGGTGCGCAGTGATCACCTACGAGCGTCGGCTCTCGACCGACATCAACAACCGGCCGAGCATCCAGCACCGCTGGTGCTGCTCGGCGTGCACGTGGAAGGGCGTGTGGCTCGTCAACGAGTCCGCGACCCGTCGCAACGGCGAGCTGCACGCGCGGATGCACGTGCAGCAGGAGGAGGTGGCGCATGTCTAGGCTTCGAACGGTCTGGATCACGAAGTACGCACTCTCGCAGGGGCTGTACAAGGTCAAGGCCGAAATCGTCGACGGTAAGTACGCGTCTACGGAGTCGAAGGGATTCAGCTTGGGCCTGTTCACGCGCGACTGGAAGCCGTCGCGGGAGGAAGCGGTCGCCGAGGCCGAGAGGATGCGGGCGATGAAGATCGCATCGCTCAAGAAGCAGATCGCGAAGCTCGAGGCGATGACATTCAAGGAGACGGGCAATGGCTAGGATCACGAAGAAAGTCCGCGAGGATGCTGCGCTGATCTGCGGAATCGCGGCGAGCACCCCGGGTCTCAGGGAGTCATACGGGTCGGTATGTCGGGCCCTCGGCATCAGCCTCAACAAGCGGGGAGCCTCATTCGACCTGGCGCTCGCGGCCTGGAGCTTCTGCCGGCACGTTGAGCACCCGGACGCCGAAGCCGAGGCCCTATTGCGCACCGGGTGGACGCCATGACGCAGCTCACGACCGACGAGCTGCGGAGGATCCGCGAGTGTCACGAGGCGGCGAACTACGAACCCGAGCGCGATCGGCCCGTGGACGCTCCGTTCACCCGGGACGACTTGGGCGCCACCGGCGTCTGGTACTACGTCTCGGACACCACCGGGTACAAGGTCATCGCGTGCCGGGACGAGGAGACGGCCGAGTTCATCGCGGCGGCGCACCGTGACGTCCCGCGCCTCGTTGATGAGGTGGAACGGCTGATCGCGGAGTCCGACTCCGCGCATCGGTTGCTGCGGTCCTGCCACGAGCACCTCGTCGCAACGAAGCAGGAGCGCGACAAACTCGCCGAGGCGCTGGCCGGTGTACGGCAGTTCCTGCGCGATCATCGCCAGAATCAGAACGGCGGACTGTCACCGTCGGCGGCGAAGCAGCTGCTCGACCTTGCGTGGTTCGGGGAGGGTGAGTCGTGACGGACAATGAACTCCAACGCGTCATCCAGGACGCGCTGTCTGGCCCGTGGATCAGGAACGCCCGCCGCGTCGACTCACGAACCGTGGTTGTGGAGGCCGACTCCGACGGGTTCTCGTTCGACAACATGTGCGTGCTCTCGGAGATGTTCGGGACGCGCAAGATCGACGCTGGGAGCGAGCGCCGAAGTGGAGGCTACTGCGAGACCTGTGCGTACTCGTACAGCGTGAGCACCCTCTGCATCTCCGAGATCACGACGTGGCCGAAGGTGGGGAGCGATGACGAGTAGGGTCGACATCGCGGCGCTGCGGGCGCTGTGCGACGCCGCGCGACGCGAGGACAGCATCGCCGGCCTGGAGGCACACTACGAACGCCTGCGCGACGCGCTCCCCGCCGTGCTCGACGAACTCGAGGCGGCGCGGGTGCGACTGCACGAGTGCGACGAATGGCACTCCACCCAGCGCCGATGCGCGCTCGACATCCAGGCGGACAACGAGGAACTCCGCGGCCAGGTCGACCGGCTCCGCGGCCAGGTCGACCGGCTCCGCGCCAAACTCGAGGAACGTCGCAAGTATCTCCTGGCCGACGAGGAGCGTAGCAAGCTGACCGGCGATGCCTTGTACGCCGAGGGCGAGCTCGCGTACGCCCTCGCCCACATCGAGTGGCTCACCAAGGAGCGTGATGCGCTCCAGACCGCGGTCTCGCGCCAATGCGTGGAGCGCGACACGTACCTGAAGGTCATCGACGACATCGCCACGGTGCTCGGCGACAAGGGGACGTACAGCTTCCAGCATCAGCGCGCGCTCGAGGTGCTGGAGATGGTGCGGAAGGCCGAGGCCGATCGCGCGACGATCGACGCCCTGCTCGAAGCCTGGGACTGGGACAGACTCGCGCGCGACGTCGAGCTCGGGGACGCGTACAGCGCGATCCAGGCACTCGCCGACTTCCGCCGCCAGCGGGAGGTGTCCGGTGGCTAGCCGTGAGCCCAAGCCAGCCCTCGGCCCATCAAACGACGACGATCGAGTTCGGATCGAGATCCTCGCGGCGGAGATCGCCGCCGATCTTGAGCGCGGGGTCGGTCTCGGCGGACACCTCCCGGACAGCGTCGACGAGTCGCACTGCCATCACTGGTGGGACGACGAAGGCCCGTGCTGTCGCTGTGGTGATGACTCGCATCCCAACGAGGAAACGCCGTGCGAGGTAGGCCTCCTCGCCTGTCAGATAGTCGAGCACGATGTCGAGGAGGTGAGCCGTGGGTAAGGCGTCGAGTGAGAGGATCTTCAAGTCCCACTTCCCGAACGCGACCATCGAGCTGCAGCAGACGATGGGGAACAGGCGGTACTACCTCGTTCGGAAGAAACGTGAAGGCTTACCAGTGTCAGACGGCAAGACCGCGGCCCAGACGTGGAAGAAGGCATGCGAGCGCTGCGGCCTGACCGCGCTCAAGAAGGCTGACCCGCCGCCGTCCGTCGACGAGCTGCTCGCCAAGGTCCGCCGCCTCGATCGCGTGACAGGCGGATATGGCATCGTCGACATGGACCTCGTCGCGAACGGCTTCACGGCGAACCACCCTGGCGTCGCGTTCCTCCGCGAGCAGCACGCACGCGTGCACGCCGAGTTCGAGCGCGCCAAGTCCGCGCTGAGCGACGCGCAGGCCAAGTGCGAGCACGCCTTCGCGCGCATCGGTGAAGCCGTGCCGCCGTTCAATCGCTGCGTTCGCTGCTACGCGACGCGAGGAGGTGAGCCGTGACTGACCGCAAGCCGATTGACATGGGAGGCGCCTTCGCTGGCGTTCCGCTGTGCAGCTTGGAGCGCTGCCCGTCGTACGACGGCAAGCGCTGCGGCGAGACCGGCAACAGGCCGGGCGACGTGTGCGTGCCGGAGGTCCGGGCGCAGCGCGCCGAGTTCGTTCACCTTCGCGAACAGCACGCACGCGTGCACGCCGAGTTCGAGCGCGCCAAGTCCGCGCTGAGCGACGCGCAGTCCAAGTGCGATCACGCCTTCGAGCGCATTGACGAGGCGAAGCCACCGTCCAAGCGCTGCGTTCTCTGCCACGTGACGCGAGGAGGTGAGACGTGACTGACCAACCGATGACCATCGACGAGCTGCTCGCGTGGGCGCGGGAAATCGTGGAGAGCGGCATCAAGCACGACTCGCGTCCACGCCTGGATCGCGTTGCCCAAGCGATCGTGAACCACCTCGGCGTCGGCCACCCGTGCGGTTGGCCCAAGCCTGGTATGATGGCGTGCTCCGACGGCACGATCCTCATCGAGTGGTCGCCGCTCGAAGATGATCTCGACATCGAGGAGGCCCGCGGACTGTTCACCAGCGGGCTCCGTGCGTGCGACGAGGCGGAGAGGGCGGCACGATGAAAGAACGCCCCTTCATCGTGTCGATGACGAACCACCCAATCGTCGAGGACCCGCGCATAGTGATCCGTGCACTGCTCGACGACATGCAGACCCAGATGCGCATGATCATCGCCCCACAGCCAGAGAGGCTCAAGGACTGGTCGTGCGAGGGTGTCGACGGGATTCGCTTCCAGTGGATGACGGTGGCCGAGTACCTCCTCGATTCCCCGGAGCTGCTGGCGCACTGTCCGTATGGCAAGCCCGGCGATCGGCTGTGGGTACGGGAGGCGTGGGCCGACACGAACGGCGAGGACGGTCCGATGTTGTC
>JBQCJR010000602.1:0-3069 GCA_051952595.1 Kofleriaceae bacterium | reverse complement strand
GCTGTCCGCCGCGCTGCCACTCCTGCCCGACGATGCTAACCCCTCTTTCGCGTCGCTCGAGCTCGTGTTGCGCGTGCTGGTTCCCGTGCTCGACGGCGCGCGGCTCGAAGCGCGCCACCGCGCGGGCGAGGCGGACCGCGCGGCGCTGTTCGGCGAGCTCGCCGGTGCGCTCGCGCAGCACGCCCGGGGGAGCGCGGCGCGCGAGGCGCTGCGCGTCCTGATCCTCGGCGCGTGACGAACGACACCGCGCGAACAACCTTCAACAACGCGAGCCGGTGATGGCCATCACGGCCGATCCTCGTCGAGGTGGCTCGTGGTGCGTCGCGCGCCGACATGGACGCTATGTTGGCCGGATGCGTATCTTCGACTTGCTCCGTATCACTGTCGTGGGTGGCGCGGTGGTGGCGGCGATCGGCTCGACGACCTCCCAGCAGCCACAACAGACCGGCTACTACCCACGCCCCCAGCAGGCGCAGCAGGAACCGCCCCCGCCCCCGCCCGCGTACGGCTCTGCGCCGGCCCACCCACACGGGAACGCACAGGCGGCGAGCCCGGCCGGCACGTGTGACGCGCTCTGCAACCAGGTGGCGCGCTGCGACCTCGCGCCGTACGACCAGTGCATCGACGAGTGCCGGCGGACCGGCGCCGAACAGCGCCCCGCGCAACTCGCCAGCCTCGCGCAGTCGAGCTGCGCACAGCTCGCCACGCTCGCGCAGTCGCCACCGCCCGAGCAGGTCGCGGCGGCGACGACGACGCCCGCCGCGAAGTCGTCGAAGACCTCGACGCCATCCAAGTCGACGAAGCCGTCGAAGGCGTCCACGCCCGCGAAGGTGTCGTCGGAGCCATCGTCGAAACCCACGGAGTCATCGAAGCCGAAGGAGTCGTCGGAGGATGCGGCCGCGAAGTCCGACTCGACGAAGCACACGCAGTGGGTCTGCAACGCGATGGGGTCGTGGCAGAAGTGCGAGACGCAGGGCTACGCCTGCTTTCCGCAGATGTCGAACGCGATCGGCTTTGGCTCGACCGAGGCGCTCGCGCGGATGTCCGCGCAGTCGCAGTGCACGACGGCGATGAGCCGGTTGATGAGCGTCAACTTCGCGTACCGCACGAGCGTCACAGCGCCGTGCCATGTGCTGAAGTGTACGCCCCCGAACGAGCGCTGATGTAGCGCCGCGGTAAGCTGGGGGCTTCGATGAGCCCCGCCCTGCCATTCGGCGAGATCTCCGCGCTGATCCTGTTGCTCCACGAGAAGGCACACGAGCTCGGGCACCGCGAGATGCAGCGGTTCGCCCTCGATCAGCTCGCGCAGCTGGTGCCGTTCGATGGCGCCGTGCTGGCGACCGGGACCTTGCAGGGCAACCTCCCGGAGCCACACGACGTGCTGCTCGAGGGTATGCCGCCCGGGTTCATCGACCGCTGGATGCAGGTCCGGCACGAGGACCACCTGATCATCCAGGCGATGGCGCAGCCGGGGCGCTCGCTGAGTCACGCGACGCACGAAGGCTCGCTGTACGGCGAGGCCGCGGCCGAGCACGCCCGGCGCTCGGGGATCGCCCACGCGCTGTGCAACGTGCAGGTGTACGCCGACTCGCAGCTGTGCTGGGTGATGGCGCTGTCGCGCGAGCGCGCCGACCAGCCCTACACCGAGCTCGAGCGCGTGATCAGCGAGCTCGTCGCGCCGCACATCGTGGCCGCGGTGCGCCGCGCGCGGCTCGCCCACCTGCGGGTGACCAGCCGGCTCATCGAGGGCCACGGCCAGGCGAGCGCGCTGATCAACCGCGACGGCCTGATCCTCGAGGCGGAGCCGACCTTCCCGGGGCTGCTCCGCCGCGCCTGGCGGGCGTGGTCGGGCCCACACGTCCCGCCGGAGCTCCGCGACGCGGCCGACGACGGCCGCACCTGGCGCCCGCCGGACGCGCGCATCGTGCTGCGGTTCGACGCCGTCGACGACGGCTTCCTCGTGCTCGTCCGCGAGGCGCTCGCCGCCGACTCGCTCACCGAGCGCGAGCGCGAGATCGCGGAGGCGTTCTCGCTCGGCGACACGTCGCGCCAGGTGGCCGAGAAGCTCGGCGTGGCGCCGAACACGGTGCGGCGCCACCTCGCGAACGTCTACGACAAGCTCGGGATCTCGAGCAAGGCCGAGCTCGAGCGGATGATCCGCAGCGTCGACTGAGCCGCCGCGAATCAATCACAGCCGGGCAGCGGTTCCGGGCACGAGGTGTCGCTGGCGCGCGGCCGGGTCACCGCGCACTGCGCGATGTCCTCGAACGTGTTGGTCGCCCGCCAGTCGAACGCGGTGCCGTCGTAGCCCGCGACGACGCCGTGGCCGGCGCCGTGTGCGATCACCGAGCTCTTCAGGAACATCGCCGGCGGCTGCCGCGAGAAGATGATCGCGGCCTCGTACTCCTCCACCCCCTCGGTGCAGCTCACCAGGCTGCACGCGCAGTCGGCGCCGGTGTACTCGATGCGCACGTGCTCGAGCGCGTTCTGCGGGCTGACCGGGCCGTTGAAGTACAGGCCGCGCCAGTCACCGGCCGCCGGCGCCGGCGCCGCCGAGGTGAACACGATCGGCTGGGCCGCGGTGCCGATCGCGCGGATCGCCGACATGCCGTCGAGGTCCGACTCGATGTGGAGCGCGACGCCCGCCTCGAACCGCAGCACCACGCCGGGCTCGATCGTCAGCACGGCGTCTTCGTTGCCGTTGCCGATCGCGAGGCTGTCGCCGGCGATCGAATTGCGGACCCGCCACGGCACGCCATACGAGCGCATCGTGGAGTCGACCTGGAACCCGCCGCCCTCTCCGACGGTCTCGGGGTCGATCAGGAGCTCGTCCTTCGCGTTGCCGGTGTACGTCCCGGCGGGCACGGTCGGCACCGCAGACTCGCCGAACTCGAGCGGGAACGGGTGCTCGGGATCCTCGGCGCCGGCGCCGCGGACCACCAGGTCGCGCGAGCCCGGGGCGAACGCCGCGCCCACGTCGAGCCGCAGCCCCGCGCCGCCCGAGCCCTCGACCACGACGTGGTCGACGAACAAGATCTCCTTGCGCGGCAGCGCGCCGTCTCCGCTCGC
>JBQCJR010000601.1:0-5677 GCA_051952595.1 Kofleriaceae bacterium | reverse complement strand
GAGGCCGCGATCGCCGAGGACGACATCCGGACGTCGCGGGTCAACGCCAAGGCCGGCACGCTCGCCGCGATCGCGTCGATCGCGTTCGTCCCGCTCGTGTGGTGGATGTCGCCCGAGGCCGCCGTCGATCTGGCCGTGCTGATCGGCCTGCTCGTGCTCAGCGGCGTGGTCGCGTTCCACAACCTGCGCGCGGCCACGCCGCGGGTCGGGCTCGCGGTCGCGTGCAACGCGCTGATGGTGGCGTGGCTGGCCCGCATGTTCTCGCCGATCCTCGTCGCGCCCGGCATCGCCGCGGTGCTCGCGATCTCGATGGTGGTGACCCCGCGGATCTCGCGGTTCAACACCGCGGTCGCGGTCGCGCTGCTGATGATCGCCGGCGCGCTCGCGCCGTGGATCCTCGAGTACGCCGGCGTGTTGCCACGCACGATGACCACCACCGGCCACGGCCTGTGGCTCGACGCGCCGGCGGTGCTCGGCGAGCCGGGCCCGATCTTCCTCGTGACCACGCTGTACATCGTCTGCCTGATCGCCGGCGCCACCGCGATGGCCGAGGCCATGCGGATCCGGATCCGCAACGCGCTCGGCCACCTCCACCTCCAGGCGTGGCAGCTGCGCCAGCTGGTGCCGCGCTGACCGCGCGGCTCACTCGATCTGCAGCGTGTGGCGCTGGCCCGCGGCGGTCACCACGCGCGCCTCGAGCCGCCGCGTGGTCGGCTCGAACCGCCAGCAGCCCGGGGCCCGGCAGGTCTCGAGCTGGGTCGCCGCCGGCAGCGCGGTGCCATCGAGCGAGACCGCGGACGGCGACGAGAACGGCGCGTCGAGCCCACGCGCGTCGATGTCCACGGTGAGCGCGGTGTACTCGGTACCGGCGGTCAGCTCGACCGTCGCGTCGAACCCGCGGACGGTCGTGCCGTCGTGCAGCGAGGTACCCGCCGCCGGGAGGTTCTGCCCCGTTGGAACGTAGACCAGCCGCAGCTCGCGGCCGAGCGCCGGGTCGGCGTACGACGTCACGCCCGGCGCGGTCGCGGGCAGGAGCGTGTCGGCCGCGCGCGCGAACATCGGCACGAACGAGCCGGCGCGCTGCCAGGTCGGGATCGCGTCGAGCGGCGCGTCGACGAGGATCGGCGTCGCGCCATCGGCGAACACCGGCAGGCCGGTCGCGCGATCGAACCAGTAGCCGGGCGGCAGCACCGTGCGCCGCGTCCTGGCGCCGGGCTCGAGCACCGGGGCGACCAGCAGGTCGTCGCCGAGCAGGAACATCGCGTCGTCGCACGCGCAGTCGTACAGGAACCGCACCGGCCGGGTGATCGGCGTGCCGTCGCGCGCCGCCTGCGCGAGCGTCCACAGCAGCGGGTTGAGCTGCATGTGCAGCTCGGCGTAGGTCTTGTAGATCTCCGCCGCGCCCGGGTCGAACAGCGTGGTGTCCCACGGGTTGTGGCTGCGGCCGCCGCCGCCGAGCTGCATGATCGCGCCGAACGCGGCGTACTGCGCCCAGCGGATCAGCGCCTCGGTGGTCGGGAACCCGCGGAACCCGCCGATGTCCGAGCCGTAGAACGGATAGCCCGAGACCGAGAGCGAGAGCCCGCGGCTGATCGCCGAGGGCAGCCCACCGACGTTGCGCTTGCCGGCGCCGTTGTCGACGCCGTGCTCGGAGAAGTCGCTATCGAGGTCGCCCGGCCAGATCGCGGTATTCGTGGTCTGCTCGCCCCACGCCCCGGCGCGCGTGATCACGAACCCGTCGCCGGGCGGCAGCGCGCCGAGGTAGGCCGCGTGGTAGCCCGCGGCGTAGCGCGCGTGGTGGCTGCTGTTGTCACCGGCGGCGAGCCGCATCGGCACCACCGTGCCGGCGATGTCGGGCACCAGCTCCTCGCCGAAATCCAGCTTGAACCCCGACGCGCCAAGCTCGACCACCCGGGCGATCCGCTCGCGCCACCACGCCGTGGCGCCATCGCGGGTGAAGTCGACCATCGCCCCCGGGCCGTCCTGCCACGGGTAGTCGATCACCCGGCCGGCGTCGTCGGTGACGAACAGCTCGCGGCGCGCGCCCTCGGCGTGATCGGCGGCGGTCGCCGGCGTGGTCCCCACGTACGGCGTGGACCAGAACACCACCCGGTAGCCCTGCGCGCGCAGCTCGTCGATCAGGCGGCGGGGCTCGGCGAACCGGGTCTCGTCGACGACGAACGTGTTGTAGGCGGTCTGCCACGGGTTATCGATCCACATCGTCGAGCCCGGGATGCCGCGCGCACGCATCTCGGCGGCGTCGGCGCGGACCTCGTCCGAGGACGTCCACGCGTTGCGCCACTGCTGCGGCGCGAGCGCCCATCGGGGCGGCACCGCCGGCGCGCCGGTCAGCGCGACGTAGCGGCGGACCAGATCGAGCGGCGACGTGGCGGTGTAGAGGTAGACCCGATACGCGCCGCGCGCCGGCAGGGTGAACGTCGCGGTCGCGCGATCGCGCGAGGTCGCGCCGAGGTCGAGCGCGCCCGGCCGATCGTCGGCGACGAACATCGCGGCCATGCGCCGCGGCCACATCACCAGCGGCACCGGCACGTGGGTCTCGTTGAGCGAGGACTCCGACGCCGGATCGACGCGCAGCTGCAGCTCGCGCACCGTGCCCGCCACGTCGGCGCGGATCGGCGCGTCGCCGGTGCCGTAGACCGGCTCGCCCGGCACCTGGGGCAGCGCGAGCTGGACCTGGACCGCGCCGCGGTGCTCGGCGGCGTCGAGCTCGAGCACGGCGCAATCGGCGACCTCGCAGGCGGTGAGCCGGAACCGCGCCCCGCCCTCGACGACGACCCAGTCGCCTTCGCTGCCGATCGCGCGCGCCGGCGCGACCTGCGCGACGGCGCGATCGCCGAGCGGATCGTAGTAGTGCGTGTCCTCGATGTCGGCCGGATCGCCGACCGCGCCGATCGAGAGAAAGCCGTCGATCGAATGCTCGCCGAGGGTGAGCCGCAGCGTGGCGGGCTCGATCGTCACCGGGCCGGCCGTCAGCTGTTCGGGCGCCGGCGCGAGCCCGCGGTCATCGCCGCCGCACCCCGCGCTACCGCCTGCGAGCGCGGCACACGCGAGACCGAGTCCCCACCGAAAGGTCTTCACCCACGTTTCTTACCGAAAAACGGCAGGTAGTGGCGAAGTCCTCGCATGGTGTTGGACCAGGCGCTGTCGGGCTGCGGCTGGGGGGGCACCTCGAGCCGCGGCGTGTTCTCGGGCAGGATCTCGGCGAGCGGCGTCGCCTCCGAGGGATCGTGGTTGCGCGCGGCCAGGCCAAGCGCGCTGCGCGCCTCGCCGACGCTGCGCGCCAGCACGGTGTGGAGGTCCCTGCGCAGCTGCACCTTCTTGAGCGCCGTCCCGATCTGGCGCGCCATCTCGCGGGTCGACGGGAACCGGCTCTCGATGTCCGGCGACAGCGCGCGGTGGATGATCTGCGCGAACGGCGCCGGCACGTCGGGTCGCAGCGGTCGCAGCGGCTGGACGCGGCAGTCGCGCAGCCGGGTGTACGTCTCGTAGTCGGTCGCGCCGTCGAACAGCTTGCGCCCGACCAGCGCCTCCCACAGCACCGAGCCACACGCGAACTGATCCGACTCGGGCACCGGCCGGCCGCCCGCGACGATCTCCGGCGCGAGGTACGACATCTTGCCCTTCACGATCCCCGGATCGGTGGTCTCGCGCTCGCGATCCGGAGCGAGCGCCAGCCCGAAGTCGATCAGCTTGACCAGGCCGCGCGTGGTGAGCAGCACGTTGTGGGGCGACACGTCGCGGTGGACCACCGGCGTCGGGCGGCCGTCCGGCGCGACCCGCTCGTGGGCGGCCGCGAGCCCGCGCAGGATGCCGACGCCGACCGCGGCGACCAGCTCCCACCGGGTCTGGTCGCCCTGCGAGACGTGCCAGCGCACCCAGCTGCCGAGATCGATCCCGTCGATCCACTCGAGCACCATGTAGTAGTTGCCGCGGTCGTGGACGAAGTCGTGGATCTCGGACACGTTCGGCGACTGGAGCGACGAGCCGATCCGCGCCTCCTCGACGAACATCGCCACGTACTGCGGCTGCGACGCGAGGTTCTGGTGCATCTGCTTGACCGCGACGTCGCGCACGAACCCCGAGTCGCCGCGCACGCGGCCGCGCCACACGTCGGCCATGCCGCCGCGCCCGGCTACCTCGATGAGCTCGTAGCGCCCGCCGACGATCAACCCTGGTCGCGGCTCCTCGGCCATGGACCACGGATCATCGCATACAACCTGGATATAGTGCGGCGATGATCCCACGATGGTTGGTCTGCATGGCGTTCGGGTGGCTGGTGGCCTGCGGCGGCGACGATCCGGCACCGGACCGCTCCGTCGAGCAGCCCGGCGCCCACGAGGTCGGGACCCAGCGAATCGTTCTGAGCGACGCCGCGCGGGGCCGCAGCCTGACCGTCCAAGCGTGGTACCCGACCGACCAGCCCGCGGTGGATCAGCCGATCGCGTCGCTGGAGGTCGAACCGGTGCGCACCCGCTACGAGAATCTCCTGGCGGCCGCGCCGGCGGCGTGCCCGCGCCGGACCACCCACGTCGCGGCCGACGCGCCGGCCCAGCCCGGGCCGTTCCCGGTGATCGCGTTCTCGCACTGCCACAACTGCACCCGGCTCGCCAGCGCGGCGACCTCGGAGCGGCTCGCCAGCCACGGCTTCGTGGTGCTCGCGGTCGACCACGAGCGGAACACGCTGTGGGACCACCTCGACGGCACCGCGGTCGACCTCGACTCGGCGTTCCTCGAGGTGCGCGCCGCGGACATCCGGTTCGTGCTCGACCAGCTGCCGTCGCTGCCGTTCGCGGCGAGCGCCGATCTCGAGCGGGTCGGCGTGTTCGGCCACAGCTTCGGCGCGGTGACCGCCGGGCGGGTCGCCCAGCTCGACGACCGGGTCGACGCCGCCGCCGCGCTGTGCGCGCCGGTCGAGAATCCGCTGATCGCCGGGGTCGCGCTCGCCGAGATCGAGCAGCCGCTGCTGTTCGTGGTCGCGGTCGAGGACAACAGCATCACCGAATTCGGCAACCAGCTCGCGCGCAACAACTTCCGCGACGCGCCCGGCCCCGCGTGGAAGATCGAGGTCGCCGACGCCGGCCACTGGTCGGTCTCGGATCTCGTCGGAATCGATCCGAGCGTCGCGGCCGGATGCGGAGACGGCGAGCGCCAGACCGATGGCGCGCCGTTCACCTACCTGGATCCCGCGCTTGGTCGCGACATCACCGCCGCGTACGTCACCGCGTTCTTCCGCGCGACGCTACTCGATGACATCGGCGCCAGAGCCTATCTGAGTCAGCGATTCCCCGAGTCGATCATCTCCGTCGACAATCACGAGTAGTGATAGGTTCGGCGCGATGGTGGCAAGTCGAGAAGTGTCACGCTCGGCCGCGATGGATCCGAGCCCGGGACTGCTCCGGTTCTCCGAGGTCGTGGGGCGCGACGACTTCGCGCTCGATCACGCCGCGCTGCTCATCGGCGCGTGGGACCACCCGGATCGAGATATCGAGAGCTACCGCGATCAGCTCGATGCGATCGCGCGGTACGCCGCTCCCGGCGTGGGGGGGGCGGGCGCCGCGGGGAGGACGGGCGGCGCCGCGCACAAAAGCGATAGAGGAAGATAGAGGACCAAATGAAAACCAACCAAAACCAGAAAATAATATACACAAACTTTAGG
>JBQCJR010000600.1:0-5040 GCA_051952595.1 Kofleriaceae bacterium | reverse complement strand
GTTCGATGCGCTGTGGGAGGTGCAGGGCGGCGCGATGGACACCACCGCGCCGAACGGCCGGTTCGATCTGTGCGTGCCCGACGCGCCCGTCACCCTGGTCGACGTCACGCCCGCCGCGGGCAACTCGCAGTGCACGACCCCGCCCGCGCCGTACCAGATCCAGGGCATCGCCGTCGCGAACCGCGCGGTGATCCGGGCCGGCGGGTTCTTCAGCGCGCGCGTGTTCACCACGGTGCGTGGCCCCGAGCTCTTCGCGGCCGCCGGCCTCGCGTTCGACGCCACCAAGGCGCACGTGCTCGTGCACGTCAACGGCAACCCGCGCGCCGTCAGCCTCGCGGCGAACCACGATGCGGCGCAGGCCGTGGCCGGCACCGCGTGGGCGGCTGGCAACGTCGGCCACGACGTGTTCTTCCCCAACGTCGATCCCGCCGGCGGCTCGACGATGCTCGACGTCACCGGCGGCGCGATCGGCACCGGCTCGATCCCACTCGCCGCCGGCAAGATCACCTTCGTCTCGGTGATCGCGCCGTAGCGCGGCGGCCGGGCCTAGCCGTACTTCTGCGCGAACGCCTCGTCGGTCATCGTCAGGTAGAGGATGCCCTCGATCAGCGCGGCGATCGCCGGGATGAACGTCCAGCAGAACAGCAGGTACAGCACGCCCATGCCCGTATGACCGAGATAGAACCGGTGAATCCCGAGGCCGCCGAGCAGGAGCGCGAACAGGCCTGCGGTGGTCTTGTTGCGCGTGCCCTTCGTCGGGAGCTGCGTGCGTTGGACCTCCAGCGCCACCATGTCCGGCTGGCGAATGCCGCATTTGGGGCACAGCTCGGCGCGTGCGTCGAGGATGTTGGCGCAGGCGAAGCAGTGCTTCTTGTGCGCGGGAAGCGGCGCCACGGCAGGCTCCGAACGGTACGGTTCGTCGCTCATAGTGAGCCGCAATGTATCACGCGTGGTCAGCTCCGCGCGCCCGCCATCCAGCGCGCGAACGCCTCGACCAGCAGCGCCGGCGACGCGATCGCCCTGTCGGACGCGGAGCGGCCGTCGCCTTGCTCGAGGGTGTAGGTCACGCGCGTGCCCGCGTCGAACGCCTCGAACCGCGCGGCGCCGCGCACCCCGTCGCGCTTGCCGGCGCGTGGCTCCCAGCGCACCTCGCGGGTGGCCGGGTCGTAGCTGTAGACCAGCGAGTAGGTGAGCGACTCCGAGAACTCGAACAGCACCTCGAGCGGCAGGCCGTCGGCGGCGGTCGCGATCACGCGCGCGCGGCGCAGCCCGGGAACCCAGGCGGGCAGCGCGACCGGATCGGTGAAGACGCGCCAGCACGCGTCGGGAGAGCGAGGGATGTACGCACTCGCGGTGGTCGGCATTTCGATGGGCGGTGATGGTAGTGGCCGCGCGCTGCGGTTACCAGCACAACTCGCCGTGCCACGAGATCGTCACCGGCGCGCCATCGCGCCCCGGATCATGTCCGTGAAGCCACCCTGGCCCTCGGCGAGCATCGCGTCGAGCTCGCGGCCCACCCCGAGCACCTTGCGGCGGACCGGGAACGACAGCGCGGCGGCGATCCAGATCGTGAGCGCCAGCGACAGCCGGATCCCCGCCATGCCGATCCAGCCGCTGGCGCCGAATCCGAGCACGCCGAACCGCAGCAGCGTCCCCATCGGCTCGCCGCCGTCGGCGAACATCCGGCGCGCCGGTGGCCCCGAGCGCCGCGGGGCGAGCGCGACCGGATCGCGGCGCGGCTCCGGCGGGCGGCTCCGGGCGAGCAGCGCGACCACGTCGCGGGCGCGCTGCGGGCGCTTCTCGGGATCCGGATCGGTCATCTCCGCCAGGACGTGGCGGAGCGCCGGATCGATGGCCGGCAGGTGGCGATCGAGGTCCATCCGCAGCCCCTTGCGCGGCACGTCCTCCGGCTCGATGCCGCCCGCGAGCGCGACGATCGTCGCGCCGAGCGCGTAGATGTCCGTGGCCGGGGTCGCCTGGCCGTGCAGCTGCTCCGGCGCCATGTAGCCGAACGTCCCGACGATCGTCGAGCCGCCCTTGTCGCGCGCGCCGTCGAGCACCCCGCCGAAGTCGACCAGCGCCACCTTTCCGACCGGCGCGCGGACGATGTTAGAGGGCTTGAGATCGCGGTGGACCACCGGCGGCGTGCGGGTGTGCAGGTAGTCGAGGATCTCGAGGCAGCGGATCAGCACGTCGCGTAGCTCGAGCTGCGACAGCCGGCGCCGCTTCGTCAGGTCGCGCAGGTTCTCGCCCGGCGCGCGCTGCATCACCAGGTTGAACGTGCCCGGCGGCTCCTCGAGCGTCGCGATGTGGCGCGGCACCCCGGCGTGGCGGAGCTGCGATAGCACCTTGGCCTCGCGCTCGAACAGCTCGAACGACTTCCACGTGGTGCGCGGCGTCAGGCGCTTGACGACGACCTCGCGGTCCTCGGCGCCGCGCGCCTTGTCGTCGCGGGCCAGGAAGATCTCGCCCTGCGCGCCGCTGCCGAGGCGCGGCCCGAGCCGGTAGCGGCCGCCCAGCAGCGGTCCGTCGAACGCCATGGCAGCGTTGATAGCATCTCGCGCGCGGGGCTCCGCTAGTACGGCGCGAATTCGCTCTGCGATTGCTTCTTGCGATTGAAGGCTGCCAGCTCGTCGGTGGTGTAGGCCTCGGGGCTGCCCGCGGGCAGGCGCGCGCGGATGAACCCGATGACCAGCCGGCGGGCGGCCGCGCCGGCGGCCACCACCTTCGCGTCACCGCGCTCCACCACCTCGTCCCACAGCTCGAACAGCGCCTGCTTGCGCGCCGCCAGGTCGGGGACCGTGGCCCACAGCCGGTCCAGGTTCTTCTTCATGATCAGGCTCGTCTGATCGAGCTGGTCGGCGCGGTGCTTCGCGCCGATCTGCGCGCGCTCGTCGCGGGTCGCGTCGAGGTACTTCAGCTTGAGCGAGGCGTATGGATCGATGCCCTTGCGGCGCATCAGCGCATCGGTGACGTCGGCGACCCCGCCGAGCACCGGGATCACGATCGTCTGGCTGCGATCCTCCTCGTCGATCGAGCCGTTGACCTTGTCGGCGAGGGTCTGCTTGCCGCGCTTGCCGTCCGGGCCCTTGTCGCTCTCGTACCAGTCCGCGACGCCGCGACCGACCTCCTTGGGCCGCGGCACGCGGAGCCCGATGTTCACGCTGGGCTTGTCGCGCAGCGACACGCTGCCATCGGGCGCGACGGTCGCGCGGACCGGCCCGAGGTCCGAGCGGTAGCTGCCGCCGCCCGCGGGATCGAGCAGGCCGGTCGACTCGACCTCGCGCACCGCGTTGGTCCCGGCCGGGACGCGGTCGAGCGGGTCGTACAGATCGGTGCCTTTCAGCCCGTTGAACACCCTCTTGCGGGTCTCGCCGTCGCGCATCGACAGCCACGGCGATCGCCGGCCGGGCTCGCCAGCACCCGGCGCGGTCGTCCCGGGACCCGGCGCGGTCTCTCCGCTCGGGGACACCGAGGCGGGGTGATGGCCGGTCTCGATCGCCGCCGCCGTCGCCGGGCGGTCGCGCCGCCGCTCGGGGGGCCGGGCGCGCTCCTCGGTCCGGGTGCGCTCCTCGGTCGGGGCGCGCTCCTCGGTCGGGGCGCGCTCCTCGGTTGGGGCGCGCTCCTCCGGCGGGGTGGGCGGCGGGAGCGCGGCGATCCGGGCGGTGGTCTCGGGGTCCAGGATCGCCACTTCGAGCGGGGGCGGCTCGGGCGCCGCGAGCTCGGGAGCGGCGGGCGGCGACGGCGGGACGACCTCGATCGGCGTCGGCGCGGGCTCGGCGGTCTGCGCGTGGTGCGTGCGCGCGGGCGGATCGTACAGCCAGGCGAGACCGAGCGCGGCGACGTGCACCGCGGCGGAGATCGCCAGGCTGTCCCTCAACAAACGCACCGAGCTAGGACCCTCATTTCCGGGAAACCGTTGCCACTGCGGAGCGGGAGTCTGCGAGGTTTTCTGCGGCGCGTTCGACACCTCGGGCGCCCCCGATGACACATCACCGCGCCATGCACCCATCGAGGACCTCATGATCGCGAGCCTGATCGCGCGGTTGTTCCGCTCCGGGCCCGGCGCCGACCTGGTCGCCGCGCGCACCGGGGATCGCGGTGCGATCGCCCGGTTCTACGACGCCCATGTCGACGGTCTGTACACGTTCGTCTACTACCGGGTCGGCCGCGACGCCGCGCTCGCCGAGGACGTCGTGCAAGAGACCTTCGCGGTCGCGCTGTCGCGTCAGGCGGACTACGACCCGGCGCGCGGCTCGGTCGCCAGCTGGCTGACCGTGCTGTCGCGCAACGTGATCCGCGATCACCTGCGCGCCCACCAGCGCGCCGATCAGCTCGCCACCACCTGGGACCGGATCGACGCGACGCTCGCGCAGATCTTCGCCTCGATGGCCGAGCGCCCGCTGCCCGGCGAGGTGCTCGAGCGGGCCGAGACCCGCGACCTCGTCCACATGGCGGTCGCGAACCTGCCGGACCAGTACCGCACCGCGCTCACCCGCAAGTACGTCGATGGAGAGAGCCTCGAGACGCTGGCCGGCGAGCTCGGCATCTCGGTCGACGCCGCCAAGTCATTGCTCGCGCGCGCCCGCCGCGCGTTCCGCGACACGTTCGCCACGCTGTCCGCGAATCTCTCGGAGGTGTCTCCATGAAGTCGAACCCCAAGGACGCCGACGGCGTCCTCGAGCGCAACGTGTCCTCGCTGCTGGAGAGCGGCGGGGAGCCACCGCGGATCTCCGAGGCCGCGCGCGTGCGGATCCGCGGCGCGCTGCTGGCCCGCCACGGCGCTCCCACCGAGGCGCCGCGCGCGCGTCGGCGCTCGCCGCTCTACGCGGTTGGCCTCGGGCTCGCCGCGGCGGCCGCGGCGGCGGTGATCGCGACCCGGGTGGTCGGCGGGGATGCGCCCGCGGCGCCCGGCGCGCTCGCCGACGGCACCACCTGGATCACCGATCCGACCGGCAAGGTCGAGGTGCTCGGGCCGCGCCGCGTGCGCGTGTCGGGCGCCGCGCTGCTCGACGTGGCGCCGGGCAACGGCCCGTTCGT
>JBQCJR010000599.1:0-2054 GCA_051952595.1 Kofleriaceae bacterium | reverse complement strand
ACGCGCGCGCGAGGCGGACGGGGTGGGTCCCGAGCGAGTAAGGCCGTCCGCCGGCGCAGTCAGGCCGGCGCCGCCTCCCGCAGGTGTCGAGCGACGGGGCCCACCCCGCCGCCGTCAGCGCGCGTGTCCGCGTTCTCCTCGCCCCCCCGCCCCGCTCCGCCCCGCCCGCGCCGCCGCAGCTCAGCCCTTGAGAAACGCGACGGTCACGCCGTCGCCGCCCTCGCTCTGCTCGCCAGGACGGAACTTCTCGATCGCCTTGTGAGCCTGCAGATGCGTGCGCACCGCGTTGCGCAGCGCGCCGGTGCCGTGGCCGTGGATGATGAAGATCGCGTCGCGCCCCGCGAGCAGGCTCTCATCGACGAAGCGGTCGACCTGCGTGACCGCCTCGTCGACCCGGTTGCCGCGCACGTCCACCGTGGTGTCCATCGTGCGCGCGTTCGCGCGGCCGCCCGCAGGCACGCCGTCGACCAGCTCGACCTGCTGCTGCGTCGTCGCATCCACCGGCGCCGGGCGCTCGCGCTCCGAGCGCCGCGCCGCGCGGTGAGAGTCGAGCAGCACGTCCTTGAGCGGCACCGTCGCGCGCATCCCGCCCACCCGCACCTCGACCTTGTCGTCCGGCAGCATCGCCACCACCTCGACCCGCCCCAGGCGCGGCACGATCACCGGCGCCCCGGAGACCATCTGCTCCGCGCGCGCCGGCGTGCCCGGCGGCAGCGGGCGCCTGGGCTCGTGCCTCGAGACCACCGCGCCCGGCTCGACCAGCCGGCGGTTCGCCTCCTTCACCTCCTCGGCGGTGATCTCCGCGGCGCGCCGCTTGAGCTCGCGGCGGACCTCGTCGATCTCGCGGCGCGCGGCCTTGAGCGCGGCGAGCGTCTCGCCGTGCGCCTGGCGCGTCTGCTTCTCGAACCGGCCCATCGACTTCTCGCGCTGGACGCGAGCCGCCGCGCGATCCGCCTCCGCCGCCTCCAGCTCGGCGAGCAGCGCGGCGCGCTCCTCCTCGATCCGGCGGCGCTGGTCCGCGACGCTCGCGAGCAGCTCCTCGACCTTGGCCACGTGTGGGCCCATCAGCTCGCGCGCGCGATCCACCACGTCGACCGAGATCCCCATGCGCCGCGCGACCGCGAGCGCGCCCGAGCTACCCGGCGCGCCCAGGTGGAGCTTGAACGTCGGCTCGAGCCGCGCCAGGTCGAAGCCGACCGACCCGTTCGCGAACCGCGGGTCCGTCGCGCCGAGCGCCTTGAGCCGCTCGTAGTGCGTGGTCACGATCGAGGTCACGCCGCGCTGGGCGAGCGCCTCGAGCACCGCCTGGGCGAGCGCCGCGCCCTGGTCCGGGTCCGTGCCCACCGCGATCTCGTCGATCAGCACCAGCGAGCCCGCGCCCGCGGTCGCGAGCAGCTCGCGCAGGTTCACCATGTGGCCGGAGAACGACGACAGATCCTTCTCGAGGTTCTGGGCGTCGCCGATGTCGGTGACGACCGACGAGAACCAGCCGATCGCGCTGCCGCTCTCCGCCGTGAGGTGGAGGCCGGAGCGCGCCATCAGCGCGGCGAGCCCGACCGTCTTCAGCGCGACCGTCTTGCCGCCGGCGTTCGGACCGGAGAGCAACAGCGTCTGGCCGGCGGCGACCGTGACGTCGTTCGCGACGACGCGCTTGTCGGCGAGCAGCATCAGCGGGTGGCGCGCGTGTAGCAGCGCGATGCGCGGTGCGTCGTCGAGGATCGGCTCGGCGCTGACCGTATCCTCGGCGAGCAGCGCGGCCGCCGCGATCACATCGAGCACCTCGGCCGCGATCAGCGACTGCGCGAAGCCATCCGCTTCCTCGGCGACCCAGCCCGAAAACTGGGCGAGGATGCGGCGCTCCTCGTCGGCGACGTCCGCCTCCGCGAGCTTCATGCGGTTATTGAGCTCGACGATCTCCTCGGGCTCGATGAACAGCGTCTGCCCGCTCTGCGACGTGCCGTGCACGATGCCGCGCACGAAGCCCTTGCCGTCGGTCCGGATCGGCAGCACGTAGCGGTCCTCGCGCTGCGTGTAGTAGGCATCTTGCAGGTACG
>JBQCJR010000598.1:0-87993 GCA_051952595.1 Kofleriaceae bacterium | reverse complement strand
CCCCGCTCGCCGCTGTACCGGATCCAGCCGGCTGCCCACGGCGGGGCCACGGAGGAGATCAGCCCGCGAGGATGCGACCAGCGGCCGCTGCGCCCGCGAGAACCTCCCGCTCAACGACTGCACGCAGGCGCGTCTCGGCCAACGTCATGAAGTTGTTGGCCTCGGTGCCAGGATGCTGCACGCGCGCCGCGAACTTGACGCCACCGGGATCGTACCAGCGCAGCACGCCGCGCCCGCCCTTCGGCTGGATCGGGTGCGGCTTGGTGCCGTCGTTGACGTAACTCGCGTAGGGCGCGGTCGCTTCGAGAGCGCCCTCCACGCGCATGCCGTCTCCGGCGCGGTAGACGCGCAGCAACCGGCCGCCGATCGACTTTTCGAGCGTCCCGGTGTGGTTCTTGAAGGTGTGGTCTCGGCGCGCAGCCTCGGCCCCCTCAGAACACCCCAGCCGCATTGCGCGGATGCACCCGGCTTCGATCGCAGCTTCGGCCTCGGCCAGAGCCGCGGCGATAGCCGACTCGTCGATCTCGAGCGTCCACATGGGTCAGTCGTCGCCCGCGTAGTCCCCGGTGCCGTCGAGGAAGACCGGAGAGCGTGGCGTGCGCCCCTTCGAGAAGCCGCCGCGCACCCCGCCACCCACGTTGACCGGGGCCGCGAGCGGGCCCTCGGTGACGTCGAGCCGCTGCTCCTTCTTCGCCAGTCCGCGCAGGTCGTCCCTGGCGCGGCCGAGCATGTCCGCCCAGTCATACTTCGCCGTCTCGGGGTTCTGCTGCCCCATCATCCCCTGCGCCACGTCGAGCGTGAGCTTGACGAGGTAGTCGGGGATCTCGGCTCCGACCACGGGCATGTGGTAGGTGCCGCGGATGTGGCTGTTCACGGTCGCGGTCGCATCCGTGATGAGCCGCTGGAGACGGGGAAGGTCGTAGGCGTCGGAGCCGTCTGGCGCGGAGTAGCAGGCGAAGAGGAACGCCTGCCCCACACGCGCCTCGAGGTCCTCGATGTTGATGTAGGGCGGCAGCATCAGATCTCCTGGAAGAGGTGCGGGTACTTCACGACGTCGACGTTGCGGAAGAAGCCCATGTCGCCGGGCTGAGGGTTGCGCCGGCGCTCGCCGTCGAGTCCGGACCAGGCCGTGGCGATGGTCCCGGGCCCGAGGAACCGGGCGGCCGTGTGCTCGGCCATCGCGCGGCGGGGCGCGTCCTGGGACGGCACCGGAGCGGCCGGCTCGGCGACCGGAGGCAGAGGCGGAGGCAGAGGCCGCACAGCGGGGGCCACCGGCACGGGCGCGGGCGTGACGGGGGGCACCGGATCAGCCGCGGCGTTGATGTCCGTCGCGATGTCCGGCGTCATGTCCATCGGCTCCTCTTGGAGCTCGGCGAGGGAGCCCGCCTCGCGAACGGCGAGATCGCCGGTCTCCAGGAGTCGCTGCTCGTCGGCGACGAGCGCGGCCACGGCCGGGTCGTCGTCCACATCCGCGGCCGCGCCCCGCTCCTCGTCGTCTTCCTCCAGGTCGCGTTCCTGGGGCTCGAGGAGCGGGGGCGGCGCGGGCGCAGCGAGCGGGCCGTTCGCCGGCTGGGCGAGCGGATGCGCCGGCGAGGCCGCTCGAGCTTGTGCCTGTTCGCGCGCGCGATCTCGCTCGCGCGCTCGCTGCTGTTTACTCATGGCGAGGTGGTCTCCTACGCCAGGCAGCCGGTGATGAGGAAGCCGGCCTTCGGCGCGACCACGACCTCATCCTGGCAGCGGGTCACCTGCACGTCGAAGCCGCCCTTCAGGCCGATGCCCTCCTTGCGGATCACGTGGGTGTAGGTCGGCCCGTTGCGGAAGATCGACCCCCAGCAGAGCTGCTTGGGCGACGGCGACCGGGCGACGCGCAGGAGGGCGAGGTTGTCGCTCCAGATGCGGGAGAGGCTCTGGGTCTGCCCCTCGTTCGCCGTGTTCTGCCACGCCTGGCCGATGACCACCTCGTCGACGCCGAGGATCCGCGCGAGGACGTCCGGCGGGATCATCCCCGCGGAGCGGCCGCCCTGGTTGGTGTTGAACAGCCCGAGCAGGTACGGGTTGATGCAGAGCGCGTCGTAGACGGCGAGCGACATCACCGCGACGAGCTTGGTCATGCCGGGCATCCCGGGGAGGATGCTCCGCTTCCCCTCCTGGATGATGGGGAGCGGGTTGCCGGGGGTCGCGGCGTTCCACTCCTCGTTCGCGGCCACGGCGGTCGTGTTGCCGTCGTAGTTCGCCGCGGTGTTCACCAGGGTGGCGACCCGCTTCTCCTGGTTCCAGTCGACGCCCATCATGACGAGCATGTTGGCGTCCATCAGCGGATCCAGTGGCGAGTCGGCGTTGTCGATGAGCTTCTGGCTCACGAACTCCGACAGGCCGCGGTCGCGCGCGTTGTAGTTGCCCTGCTCGTAGGTGTGGGTGATCGACGGAATGTCGCCACGCTCGCCGATGAGGTCGTTCGGGAACGACATCACGTTCTTCGTGGGGTACTTCCAGTAGATGTTCGAGTCGTTGTTGACGGTGACGATCCCGAGCGCGCGGCTCGCGATCATGTCGTCGTTGGCGTACATGACGCTGAACTGCGTCAGCGCGCCGTCGATGTGCACGTCGCCGGGCTGGAGGTCCTTCAGCCGGGCGCCGTGGGCCTCCCACGCCTTGCGCGCCTCTGCGGGGGCGGCGCCGGACTTGAGGGCCTGGATGCTCTCCAGGTAGCGCTCGAACCGGCGGCCGGCCGCGGTGCGCTGCTGCTCCTTGACGAGCGTGGAGGTGTCGAACGTGTGGAACGCGGTCTTGTCCATGTGGTGGATGCGGTTCGCCGGATGGAGCGCACACGTTGGCGGTGCGCGCTCCACGTCGGCGCGTAGTCGGAGTTGCTGTTGGTGGGAGAAGGACCGGAGAGGCCGCGCTACGTGGCGGACACCTGGGAGTGGGTGCCGCCGATCATCACGCCGATGACGTCGCCAACCACGCCGCTCTGCAGGGCCTGGCCGATAACGCTGTGCGCGGTCGTGCCGCCGCCGGCGGCCGCGACGTCGGTGACGCCATCGCTCACACTGCGGACGCGCTTGCCGCGCGTGACGCCGCCGGTGCCGACCGTGTGCTTGAGCACCTGGTGGCCGTAGAGCTCGACCTGGATGAGGTCGCCGCTGACGCCGGCGTGCGCGGCGACGCCGATCGCCAGCGGGTCATCGGCCGCGGCCTGGACGATGGTGTCGTCATCGGAGCCCAGCTTGACCGGGAGCCGCGCGGTGATGGTGCCGCCGGCCTCCCAGGAGTGGTGGAGGGTGTTCTTCTTCAGCTCGAGGGCGTGGATCGCCATGGGGAATCCTTCGGAGCGCGGGCGCACGTGACCGGCGCCCGCTGATGTCGATCAGGGGTTCGTGTCGGGGAGGAAGCGCTGGGGAGCGCTTCGGGTTCAGCGCGACAGCGCGATGGCGACGCCGCCTTCGTTGGTCGGGGCGCCGGCGGGCGTCTCGGCGTTCCGCGCGAGGAAGTCGAGCGCGCTGTTGCCGCCCTCGTGGGGCTCGGGGGAGCCCTTCGAGGCCGGGCCCGGCTGCTGCCGCTCGGTCGGCGGCGTGGGCGCGGCGGGCGTCGCGGCCGGGAGCACGGACGCGGCCTGCGTGACCGACATCTCGGGGCGCGACTTGATGGATCGCATGTACTCATCGAAGGGGTTCTCCTCCCCCTCTGCGAGCTGCAGCCGGCGCGCGGCCTTGGCCATCTTGACGAGGCCCACCTTCTCGGCCGGCGTGATGTACTTGCTGACCAGATCCTCGAGCGAGCGCTCGACGATCTCGTCCTCGGCCTTTTCCGCGCGGGCGACGGCGCCGGTCAGCGTCTTCTCCATGTCGGCGCAGCGGCCCTCGGCCGTGGAGCGCTTCGCGGACTCCATCTCGAGGTCGGCGGCGAGCTTCGCGGACCGGGCCCGCTCGTCCGCCAGCGCCTTCTCCGCGTCCTCGCGCGCCTTCTGGGCGGCCTTCGCCTCGGCCTGCGCGCGCTCCAGGTCCTTCTTCAGCGTCTCGATGTCCATGGTCGTGTTGGTCTCGTTGGTGCTCGGCGTCGGGGCCGTGCGGTAGGGGGTGGTGGGCTGGGGCGCGCTCTTCGCCAGGAAGGCCGCCTTCGCCTTCGCGAGCGCTTCGGGGTTCGCCGGGATCGGGCAGACCGACAGCTCGAGAAGCTCGTTGTCGCTGAGGATCCAGACGTCCTCGCCCTCGCGAAGCTCGCGGCGGATGTCGTGGGGGAAGAAGCCGACGGAGACGGCGTTGATGAACCCGCCCTTGACCATCTTCCAGCACTGCTCGGCCTGCGGGTTCATGTCCGCCGTGGCGAACTCGACCTCGATCTCGAGTTGCGGGCCGCGCGGCCCCTGCACCACCTCGACGACCGTGGCGCGCCCCACCGGCATGTCGTCCGAGTCGTGGCACCAGAGCACCACCGGGTTCTTGAGGTAGTGCTCGAGGCGCCACTTCTGCTCGACGATCTCGCCGTAGCGATCGATGGCGGACGTGCTGGCGACGAAGCGCCGGCGCCGGTTCTCGGTCGCGGAGGCCTGCTCGGCCGTGGTGGCTTCGCGGATGTGGAAAGACAGCGCGTACATGTCGGCGATGCGCGCGCTCTTCTGGCGGCGCGCCTGACGCGCCTGCTCTTCGTTCATGTTGCTCGTAGGGGTTGGTGGTGGTCAGCCCGCGGTCAGCTCCGCCACCAGCGGCTGCGAGCGAGCGCGGTGCGGCGCCGGAACTCGACGACGGCGGGCTCGGGCGAGCGCTCTGCGTCGTCGGGCGTTGCTTCGTCTTCCTCGGCTGGGTCCGGAGCGGGCGGCGGCTCGTCGTCCTCCACCTCGTCCGTGGGGTCATCGTCCGGACTCCCGGGCGGCTCGGCGGAACCGGAGGGGCTGGGCGTGGCGCTCGGGTCCGCATCGCCCTCCGGCGCCTTCCCAGCGCGCATCGCCTCGCTGGCGCCGTAGAGCACCGGCTCGCCGGCGGCCGGGATGGGGATCCCCATCACGTCGTATACGTAGGCGTGAGGCACGGGCAGGCCGGCATCCACGATGAGCTTGAGCGACTCGGCGAGCGCCTTCTGATCGAGCGCGTCATCCGTTCGGAAGACGAGCACCGGGACAGGCGCGTCGTTGCCGAAGTTCATCCGCACGAATGGCGCGATGAGGTAGCGGCGGATGATCGTCGCGATGACGATGGCCACCCGCTCCCGCACCTCTTTCCGCACCTCGTTGTGGGTCTTCGAGGCGGCGAAGGAGCCCTTGCTGCCGATCTCGGTGCTGAGGGTCTCCCCGAGGTGGAGCTTCGACAGCTCACCCGCGTAGTGCTGGATGATCGACTTCTGGATCCCCTCGCTCGCGCCGGCGTTGTTCTTGACCCACTCGATGACGAGCTTGCAGCTCTGAGGGAGGAGGGCCACGCCTGTGGTGGTCAGCTGCTCGATCACCTCTTCGAGCGCGGCCAGGTCCTCGTGTTGGACCTTCGTCTCGTCGAAGTATCCGACGCGCCACGGCTTGCCCGAAAGCTCGCAGCACTTCATCCAGTCGGCGGTCGCCCAGACGCGGTACGCGCTCATCCAGACGGAGTTGCGGATGAGCCCTTCGCGACAGGCGACGCTGTTGTTGACGCGCGCACGGTAGACGAGGAAGCGGTTCGGGAACCGATCGGTGATGTCGATGCCCGGGTAGGGGCTGCTCGGGTCGTCCTCGTCCCAGAAGCGCAGGGAGCCGTCGGTTTGGGAGAAGATGAACCTGCGCGGTTGGTGCGGGATGCACGCTGCCGGCTGGATCTTCCCCTTCTTCTTGATGGAGAGGATCTCGGCGACGCTGTACCCGTAGAAGTCCCCCGCCGCGCAGTGGCCGATGAGCGCGCGGAAGTCGCGGGTCTCGGGGCCGAAGCCCGGGTGGGTGCCGAACTCCCGGAGCATGCGCTCGACCCACGCGGCGATCTTCACCGCCTTGTTGCTCGACTCCATCGGGAGCACCTGCCAGGGCAGGTTCTCGACGGACATCTCCCGCTTGAAGCGGAGGGCCTGCAGATGGCTGTCCTTCTGGGCAAGTTCGTCGCCGAGGTCGCACAGCTCGGCCATGTAGCCGATGTCGGCGCGCTGCAGGATGCGGGAGATGCGCCGCGGCGTGAGGGAACCAGCGACGCGCCGGTGCTGTTGATCGAGGGCGAGGTTCGCGAGCTTCGACCGGCCCCCAGAACGAGCGCGTGTCTCAGCGGGCGGTGCCGGCGCACGGACCGCGCTGGAAAGCTTCAGGGCCATGGATGACCTCTGGGCCTGACGGCGAGCGCGTTGCCGCGCCGCCGCCAGATCCGGTCAGCCCGGGAGGATCAGCCCCCAGGCGAAGGTGTTGAAGGCGACCAGGAGGCCGATCGCGGAGGCGGCCGCGAGGAGCAGCGCCAGGAGAACGAGCGCGGTCGTGACCCCGCGGACCACGCGCTGCCACGGGGACGGCGGCGGCTCGAGCGCCGGCGCGCCCTGGATGATCCACCCGAAGGCGTTGCGTCGCGCGGCGGCGCGGGCTGGCTGGGCGTTGGCCGCGTCGAAGGCGACCACCTTCTCCAGCGAGTCGACGAGCCCGGTGCCGTCGAACACGATGCCGTCCAGTTCCTGCCGCGCGTCCACAAGCTCGGGCGCGAACGTGCACAGCCCGGTCTGCTCGTCGAGCACCACCGAGAGCGCGAGGCCGCGCGGGTGGAGGACCTGGCGGTTCACCTCCCCGAGCAGCCCGGTCTCCATCAAGAAGCGAGCGCCGTCCGCCGGGGTGGCTGGAGCGAGCTTCCGGCGCTCGGCCTTGGCGGGCGCGCTGGGCTCTGCGCTCATCGCCGCCGCACCTTCCCGGGGAAGGCAAGGATGCGCATCCCCGTGGTACTGGTGGCGTTGGCGACGGCCGAGACGCGCGGGTACACCCACCGCCCGGCGCAGGTCACCTCGACCATCTTCCCGCTCTGGATGGAGCCGGTGGTGCTGCCGCTGTTGAACTGCACCCACTTCGTCGAGCCCGGCGCGGTATCGTCGCGGATGAGCAGGTCGATGGTGGCCTCCGGGTTGGTGCCGCCGTCGATCTCCACGCCGAGCCAGACCGTCTCCAGACCGTGGCAGTTGAAGGATCCGCCGTTCGTGTCGTCCGCAAGCTCGGGGTAGTTGGCGTCACTGAGCGTCGCGCTGTCGGCCGCGATCGGGCCGATGGTGATCGTCCGGACCTCGCTGATCTCCCACGAGTGCCCGCTGAAGTTCTTCGCTCTGGCCATGCTGGTTCCTCGTCAGCGCGTTGGCGAGCCGCCGCTACACGTTCGCGGCGTCGTTCGCGAGCTCGTAGTCGAGGCAGTAGTCGCGGGTGCCGTTCGGCGCGCTCGATGGGCTGTAGGTCCCGTTCGGCGCGCTGGTGGTGGGGGTGACGAAGGTGCCGGTGGTCACCCGGGCGCCGGCCTCGATCTCGTTGATCACGTGGATGGTGCCGGCGCGCTCCTTGGGCTTCCGCCGCAGGCCGATGATGGCGCCGAAGCCGACCGCGAGGGTCGCGCCCGTGCCATCCGCCGCCGGGAAGCTGAGGCTGGTGACCTTCCGGAACGCCTTCGCGCCCACCGCCGTGGCCGCCGTCTGGGAGACGGTGATGGTCTCGGTCAGCGCGTCGCCGTTGACGTCCTCGCCGGTGACCGTCATCGTCGCGGGCGCGTCCGAGGCCGTGGAGCCGGCGGTGGTCACCGTGATGTTGCGCGGCGGATCCATCACCGCATCGCCGACCACGCCGTCGAGCTCGTCGTCCGCCGCCGTGTACTCGGTCGTGGAGGCCACCGTCGCCTTGGCGAGGAGGATGGCGTCCGTGTCGGCGGTCGCCACGTTGGTGAACTCGTCGGCGTAGCTCGCGGTGCGGTTGTTGAGGCGGCGCTGCGCCTGCTGGATGAAGTGATCGTAGTCCATGTGGTCCTGTGGGGTGGGAGTTGTGGCGCGCGATGCCCGCGCGCGGTGACAGAAGAGGGCTCAGGTGTCGGCGTAGCGGTAGCCGGAGCCGGGACGCTTCCCGAGGTCGCTGCGGTAGAACTCGACGCGGTTGCCCTCGTAGCAGGCGAGGCCGAGCGCATCAGCGCGGTCCGGGGACCGTCCAAGCTCCGCCTTCATCACGTCCTTCGCGCTGACCTTGTACTGGCCCCGCGCGTTGAAGAGGTAGATGGGCGCGATGAGTTCCTTCTCGAGCCGATCGTCGGGCGGGAGGGTCCCGCCGGCCTCCAGCCACTGCCGCACGCCGAACCAGAGTTGATCCCGGAGAAGGTCGTAGCCCTCGGCCTCGGCGCTCATCGCGCAGTTGATGCCGCAGACCCGGATCTGTGGCCGGCCCTTGAGCTGGTCCACAACGCTGGCGCCAGGCCCGATCACGTCGACGTTGACGCGCGTGGCGCGCTCGCCCTCGTAGCGGTGCTGGTGGACGAACTCGGTGACCTTCTGGGCGACCTCGCACCCATCCATCTTGTGGATGGCCACGATGCCGACGATGAACGGTCCCCGCCGCCCGATGATCACGGTCTCGTCGTCGCCATATCGAGCGACGTCGACACCAACGACCAGCGGGAACTTGCTCTTCGCGGCCGACTGCGGGTCGTACTCAGCGCGCGCCCTGGAGACCAGGTAGAGCGGGATGACGGCCGAGTCGCTCTGCGTGGGGAAGTTCCCCTGAACGCGCACCTGGTAGAGCGGGCTCTTGAGGTAGGTCTTGCCAACGCCGCCTGGGTCGCTGGGATCAGACCACTCCTCCTGCTTCTCGATCAGCCAGTCGTAGGTGGCGAGCCCCTCGATGACGACGCGCCGCTCCTTGACGTTGGGCGTGTCCGCGGAACTGACCGAAATCTTGTGGTAGAGCTTCGACTTCTTCGGGTCGTTGAACGAGGCGAAGAACTCGCCCGACGTCTTGGTCGGGTTCGAGAACATGGCGAGGCGCGCACCGCCCGCGCGGTTGCCCTCGATGGCCTGGAAGATCTCCTCCGGGACGCCGGACGCCTCGTCGACGATGAACAGGACGTTCTGCCCGGAGATGCCCGCCATCCGCTCGGGCTCGCGGGTGCTGAACCCGACGATCTCGCGCTGGTCCGGGAACTGGAGGCCGTTCTCTGGCGACTCGTTGAGCTTGCCGCCGATGTTGATGTTCCGCTTGGCCGCGTCGCGGTGGAGCGTCTTGATCTCGCGCCAGAGGATGGTGCGGATCTGGCGTGCGGAAGCGCTCGTCATGATGACGCGCGCGCGGGGCCTCGTGCAGACCCACCAGTAGGCGAGCACGGCGGCGGTGCGGCTCTTCCCGATCTTGTGCCCGCTCTTCACCGTGACGCGCGAGTACCGAGCGACGGACAGGCAGATGTCCTGCTGCGCCTCCCAGCACTGCGTGCCGAAGACCTCCCACGCGAAGAGCGCGGGGTTGTTCTGGTAGCGGTCAAGGAGGCGGCGGGCTGCCTCCATCTGCTGGTGAGCCGAAAGCTTGGGCGATGAGCTGCGCGAGGCCATCAGCGCCCACCTCATGTTTCTGCGGCGCGTTGGTACCGCTGATGTCCGCCCAGCGCGAGATCGCCTCGATGGCGTCGCGGTAGCGGCTCTGGCTCAGGGCGCGGCGCGCGATGAACTGGAGCATGCGCACCTGGACGTCGCGCTGATCCGCGATGCCGTCGAGCGGCGCCTTCGCGTTGAGCCACCGACGCGCCTCGGTCCCATGCTGGATGGCGGTGTTGACCGAGATGCCCCACTGCTCGGCGAGCGCGCGGGGGGTGATGGGGTGGAAGTAGAGCCCGTTCGCCATCAGCTCGACGATGGCGGCGATCCGCTGCTCGACGGTGGGCTTCTTGCCGGGCGTGATCTTGACGACCATGCCGTGGTCGAGTCCCTCGTACTCCGGCAGCGGGTCAGCCTCGTCGCCGTCGAGCGGCTCTGGCATGGCTACCGGTGGTGCCGGACTGGGCACGGGGGGTGGCGCGTACGCCGGCGGTGCCGGCGCGGGAGGTGGCGGCGACGGCTCCCATGGCGGGTTGGGCGCCGGCGGCGAGACAGGGGGCGGTGGCTGTGGCGGCGGCGTCGCCGGTGCGGGCATGCCCGGATTCGCGGGTGCATTTCGCCGCGGAAAGAACGTGGCCATGGAAGCCTCTTGAGGATGCGGTCCGGACGACGCACAATCCTTCTGGCGGGCGCTGAGCCTGCGCAGAAGGGAGACCGGGATGACCGCGGGTGTGCGTGGTGAGGACGAGTCCTCGCCGGAGACTGAGCTGAAGGCGTACCTGGTGGAACATGTGCCGAACGGGCGCTTCGGGTACGGGCTGGCGGCGCTCTGCGTGGTGCGCGCGGATGGCGTGCTCGATGAGGCGCGCTCGTTCCGAGGACCACTGCTGCGGGCGGCCTCGTCGTGGGCCGAGATCCAAGAGACCGCCGCCGTGGCTGGCTACACCGTCGTGCCGCTCTCGACGCTGCGGGAGCGGATGCACCTGGCGTTCACCCTCCGCACCGCCTGCCTGCGCGAGCGCGCTGTAGTGGACCGTCTGGATGACCCAAGGCTCTCAGCCAGGCTGCAGGCCCACATCGACCGGGCCTGCGCCGCGCATGTCGCTGCGCAGAACGATGCCGCAGCGATGATGGAGGAGCCCGACAGCGCCGCCCTGCGCTCACCTCGCACCGGAGGGCGCGGCCGATGAGCGCCCAGAAGCGAGAGCGGAAGCCCGAGTCAGCGGAGCGCGCTCGCCGGAAGCGAAGCCGCCCCGTCAACACCAAGGCCAAGGCCCGGGCGTACCTCTTCAGCCCGGCGAGGCCCGCCGAGGTGAAGCGGTGGCTGCGCAGGCTGGGCTTGGAGGAGTCCGCCGTGGATGATGTCAGCCAGGAAGTCCTCCTCGGCGCCTTCAAGAGCTTCGACACCTACGCTCCGGTCCTCACCGACGCGCGGTCATGGCTGCACGCCATCACCCGGTACCAGAAGCTGAAGCACGAGGAGCGGGCCGCGGTGCGGCGTGACCGCCCGCGCGCGAGGGTGAAGCTCGGAGCGCACGAGGTCGACGTGGAAGACGCGCTGACCACTGATGTGCAACTTCGTGCGCTGCGCGCGGCCATGATGCGGCTGCAGCCAGAGGAGCGCGAGGTGCTCGTACGGCATGACCTCGACGAGGTGGAGATGCACGACGTCAGCATCCTCATGAACCGGCCCGAGTGCACGCTGTGGAAGGTGAGGAAGCGGGCCCTGAGTTCCCTTGCTCGCGCGCTGGCGCCTTACCGATGCCGCTGATGCCGCTGATGCCCCGACGCTCTCAGCTCAGCAGGGAGGACGTCGACGCCATCACGCGCGCGATGGCCGGAACCGACGAGCGACTCCACGATCGCTTCTACGTGATGCGGCACTCGGGTCGGCGGGGCGACATGTGGAGGTGCGTTTTCATCACCGACGACCAGGACGAGGCGCTCGAGGAGTACAGCAAGCGGCTCCCGCGGCGGTCGATCTCGTACGCCGCAACCATCGTCGTTCGTGGTCTCTGGCCCGGAGGGCACTCTGTCTACTGGGATGGCTTCGACCCAACACCCGGCGGCTCCAAGGAGGACTGGCGGGCGCTGCTGGACGCGGAGAAGGCGTACGTGCGGCGCATGCACCGCGCTGGGAAGCGGAACCCGGGGCTCGATGGCATCCGCCTGGGCGGCTCCGTCTCCGGCGCGCGCATCAGGGGGGATCTGCGCGAGGTCGCGGTGAAGCTCCGCATCGCGGTGGATGGGGAGGAAGACGCGGCGCTCGAGGAAGCCGTGCTCGAGGAGGAGCACGCCCGGTCAGGTAGCTGACGGCTCCTCGCGCCGGACGGTGGCCACGTCGCAGGACGCCCTGAGCCCGGCTCGCTTGGCCAGCCGCTCCCAGATGGCGCACTGCCGGCGAGCTGCGCCGGAGACCCGACCGCAGTTCCCGGCGGCGTACCCACGGAACCAGCCCGCGGGGGTGCCGCACCGGCTGCCGTGGTGGGCGAAGATGTAGAGAGCGCGCTCGGCCGCGAGCTTGTTCGACGCGCAGAGCTCGGCTTGGCTGTAGGGCCCTCGGCCGTAGGCACCGTTCAGCTGGAAGAGCGTGATGCTCGGGTCCGGGTTGCCGACGCGCTTGCAGGTGGCCACGTCGGCTCGGAACGCGCTCTCGTGGAAGGCGATGGCCACCAAGGCGAGCGCCGCAGCCGAGCGCGCCTCGGGGCCCTTGAACGGGATGGGCGTGACGCTGCCCGGCAGGTAGGCGTCGAGGTCTGCGCGGATCTCGACGGCGTGAGCGATGCTGCGCGCAAGCTCCTCCAGGCGCGGTCGCTCGGCGTCAACGTTGACAGCGGGCGCCCGGGCCAAGGAGAGGATCGCGGTGAAGGCGACGGAGAAGATCGTGCTCATGCGCCCTGCGTAGCACGGCATGAGCGGAGGTGCCCTAGAGAGTCGGTATCACCTTTGTGTGGCGTTGGTTGGACTGACGTCGGTCACCACACGATACGGACGGCCTCCGCAAGCAGTCGGAGTACCACGACATGCGCGCGCTCCTCCCCGTCCAGCAGGGCCGCGAGCCGGGTGAAGTCGGTGATGGCCAAGCGCACCGGCTCGGGACGGCAGTTGGCCTCGTCGGCAAGCGCCAGCACCTCCCGGCGGTAGCGCTCCCATGCCGGCCCACGTCGGCAGCCCATCTCAAGGACCACGCGAGGGACGTTGGGCAGTTCGAGCGCGCTGGCGCCCATCCTGTTGTTCCAGGCGCGCACCTCGACGGGCGAGAAGATGCCCTTTTCCATGGAGGCAGGCGGGTGGTGCTCGACAGTCGCCTGGCCTGGCGTCAACCCCATCCACATCGCCTTGCACACCAAGGCGTCCGAATCCCTATCGACCAGACCATGGCGTCGACGGTGTTCCAGCACGGCAGCCGTGATGGGGGCGGGGCCTGAGGTCAGCATCGCCTCGAGCGCGCGACGCCGAGCCGCGAGTGATGCCTCGATGTAGCGCGGAGCTTTGAGCAAGATGGCTGCGCACTCGGCGGCCTCCTCGAACCACCGCTCCCCCTCCGCCTTTATCGGCCAGCTGACGACCCGGACGACGTACCCGGTCCCGGTGTAGTAGTGACCGGAGCACCGGTCGAACCACACAGGCTGTCCGCATGAGTGATCTGCCGAGTCGTCGGGCAGCATGAAGCAGAGACCGTCTTCGCCGCTGCGGCCTCCGCGAGCGGTGACTTCCAGGGTCCCGTCCGGTCGCATCCGGCGCGCGATCTCATGGACACCGCCAACGCGCATGAGCGGCCTGACCAAAGCGCACTCCTCATCCGTCAGCGCGGGCGCGATGTGCATAGCGAACTCCTTGTTCTTGAGCGGGACTGCGTTCGGCGTGGCGGATGAGTGCGCGGTGTCCGTCATCGTCTGGACGTCGGCGTCATCCGAGAGAACATCACCCAGTTCGTCAAGCGCATCAGCAGCGGCGAGCGCCGTCGCCCGCACCAGCTCCACGTCAGTGCGCTTCGCCAAGGCGCGCCAGTCGGCCGCGCGGGCGCGACCCCATAGGACGGAGAAGTACCGCTCCATCGGCTGGTCGCGCGTGCCCATGACGGCGCCCGCGTTCGCCTTGGCCATCTCCCCATACCGTGACGCGGGACCGAAGGCGGTGAAGCACTCTCCAGAGAGGTTCTCCAAGGCAGCGCGAGCCTTCAGCATCGCGTGCAGCCGGCGTCGGCTCACATGCCGCTGCCCGTCCTGCGTCATCACCACCAGATCGCCATCGGGAAGAACATCGAAGGCGAACACCGACGGCTCGTCGGGGGAGGAGCGAAACAGTTCGAGCAGCGTTGCACCATGCGGCGGCTCTGCAGCCATCGGGCTCGCCATGTCGTCGTTGAGCTTCTCCGGCCGCGGATGGATCTGCTTGGCGAGCCTCACGTGCCCGTCCTTGTCCACCACCGTAGCCACCGGGAAGCCGGCGTACGCACCGACGTCGACGCTGGTCGCTATCGTGTCGTGTTGCATCTGCGCGAGCACCGTTCCGAGCCGTGTAGGTTCCGCCATGGAGGAGATGGTACCGCGTACGACGTTGGACAGCTACGTGCGCGCGCGAGGCACCACGCGGAGCTGCGGTCTCTTGGGCTGCGGCGTGGTCGCGGACGGCGGGGTGGGCGTCACCGGACGATCCGTCGCCGGAGCGGGCGCGGCGTTCATCGCCGCCAGCTTGCGCTCGGCCTCGTCGGCGCGCCGGCGGTGATGCGCCAGAAGCGCGGCCACGTGCTCAGGCTCCACCCACGAGACATCGCCCGTCCAGCCGATCGCGGCCTGGAACGCTGCACGCTCCTCGCGGAGTTGCACGGCCTCAGCGCGAGCGGCGGCGCCGGCGCTGGCATCCGCGGCCAGAGCCTCGATCGGCTCCACGTCGGGGGTGCGATCCGGGAGGGGGAGGCCGGCGCGCAGGATGACCACCTCGAGCCGGCGAACGCGCTCGGCGAGGTCCCGCGCGCGGGCATCCACATCACCAGCCCTCTGTGCCCACGCCGAAGCGATGCGGAAGAGGGTGTTCGCGTAGTGCACACCATCCGTCGTGCGATTGGCGATCTCCACCATCATCTGCTTCGCGGTGAAGCGCGCGCTCATCGGCGCCCAGACGACCTGCTCCGGCGGCAGGCTCTCCAGCACCTCCAGCGCTGCGGCGCACAGCATCGCGGGAGAGAGCTTCACGTCAGCACCGCCTCGTCATCATCCCCGTAGCGCACCGAGCCGTCGCTGCGCATCTCGACGAGGTGCCGCGCGTCCGCGGTGGCAGAGAAGAGGACGGGCTCGGGGCTGAAGGACTGACGCTCGTCCGCCTTCTTGCCGTCGAAGGCGTCCGCGGAGGCGGCCTCCGTGCGGCTGGTGGGGGAGGTGTCGTTGCCAGAGAGGACCGCCACCACGCCGCGGCCGCGCTTCGCGTACAGCGCCCTGCGCACGTGCCGGTTGCACGGCGCGTCGGTGTCCACCTCGACGTACTCGGAGCGGCCGTAGCGGTGGTGGAGCCGGAGGCGCACCCGCGGGGGCGGCATGTCGGCCAGGATCATCGCGGCCATCCACCACGGAGAGCGGCTGGCCTTCGCCAGCTTCTCCTCGAGCGCGGCGATGGCGGCGGTCTCACGCTGCGCCTTCGCCCAGGCCTCGTCCAGCGCTTCCTCCGAGAGGTCATCGGACACCTCGGACTGGTACACGTCGTCACGCGACATCGGCCCCGGCATGTCCTGCCTGACGGCGTGCACGATGGCCGTCGCGTGAGCGCCGCACCCGCCCTGCTGCTCGAGGATGCGCGCCAAGGTGCGGTAGATGTTCGTGCCGGCGAGATGCGGCAGCGGCCCGATGGCGGACGCGGCGGTGCGGAAGGGAACGGAGGTGGCCTGCATGCTGTTGCTCCTGGTGGGATGGGGTGGCGCCGGCTGGCGCTGCCGCTGGTTGAGAGAAGCGTCGATGACCCGTTGACAGACCGTGGCACGGGTGCCATAGTCTCAGCGTCGACGGCGCCGCTGAGGTGCCGCAGGAGAAGGACGATGCTCGACTGCACCGAAATGGTTGTTGCGCCAGCGAACACGAACGTGGCCGACGCTCAGGCTGACCGCGCTCGGAACGCCGAAGAACAGCGCATGGCCAAGGTGGCCGAGGAGCCCTGGAAGGGCTCGAAGTGCGACCCCAAGCGGAAGAACTCCGAGACCGCCAAGCTCATCCGGCAGGAGCTGCGCGCGGCGACGAAGGATCCGAAGCACGCGCTGTTCGGCTGCGCGATCTCGGTGCGGGCGCGCTACGCCACCCACAGCGCCGCGATCGACGTGCGCATCACCAGCGTCCCCGACCGCGGCATGCCCATCCTCAACCCGCGCTTCATCGAGGCGTACCTGCGCAACCCGCACAGGTTCAGCGGCCTCAAGCGCTACTCGGAGCGGGGCCAGAGGATCCTCGACGCGGCGACCGCGATCGTCACGCCGTACAACTACGACCGCTCGGACAGCCAGACCGACTATCACGACCGCTGCTTCTTCCAGGATGTCGACTTCGCCTTCGACCTGACCGAGGCGGTCTGGAAGGAGATTGAGTCCGACATCAGGAAGAGCGGGCTGGCGTGAGGCACTGCGACGGAACTGTGCACGCGGCGCGGCCGCGGCCCCCGCGTCGGACGTGACCGACGGCCGAGAGGAGACGACTGATGGGTTACACGACCGAGTTCGATGGAGAGTTCGCGATCACTCCGACGCTCAAACCGGAGCATCGGGCGTACTTGGCGAAGTTCGATGAGGTGCGCCATATGAAGCGCGACCCGCAGGAGGCGGGGAAGATGTCTGACCCGGTTCGCGAGGCGGCGGGGCTGCCCGTGGGACCCAACGGGGACCACTACGTGGGCAGCACCGAGTATTGTGGCCAGGACTCGGAGGGTGAAGGCGGAGGGTGAAGGCGGGGTGCTGGACTCGAACCGGCCGCCGCCCGGCCTGCCAGGACTATGGTGCCAGTGGGTGCCGAACGCCGATGGTTCGGCGCTCCTGTGGGACCAGAACGAGAAGTTCTATGAGTACATCCCGTGGCTGGAGTACCTCATCACGACCTACCTGAAGCCGTGGGGCTATACACTCAACGGCAAGGTGACGTGGCAGGGCGAGCACATGGACGACCGCGGGCAGATCACCGTGAAGAACAACAGGGTGTCCTCCAAGCGGCTGAAGTGACCGCTGGGGTGCGTTCAAATTGCAGGCCGGGTAGGCTTCGAGCCCCCGGCTTGAGCCGTCAGGAAGACACCATGCCGAACAATGTGAAGCAGAAGCTGACGGTGTGCGGGAGCAAGAACGACATCGAGGCGTTCGTCGCTACAGCCAGGGGCGCGGCGCCGGCCACTGGCGACAAGCACGGGACGCTCAACCACCGCGAAAAGCTCATTGTGGAACCTCTGTGCTTCCACCTGATCGCGCCGTTGAGCGACGCCTACGCCCGCGGCTCGTACTCCGATGTGGGCTACCACATGGAGGCTGATGGCTGGAGCGTGAAGTGGGGCGCCTATGATGCCGCCGAGCCGGTTCTGTCGACCAACGGCACGCGGGTGACCTACATCTTCACCTGCGCGTGGGGACCTCCGGTCAAAGCGCTGCAGCGGGCGTCCATGCGCTACCCGTCCCTATGGTTCTACCTGTCGTGGGGCGGAGAGGGACCATGCCGCGGGCGCCACACATTCAGGGCCGGCGAGATTTGCAGCGCGCTTCAGGACGACTGGAAGCACAACATCCAGCCTGAGTACCCGACGGAGACGGAGTACAACGTCAACGAGTCGGCCGCGGCCGCCAAGGCAGATGCGGCCGAGCAGAAGTACATCCTCGAGCACGACGCCTGGGTCGACCGCATGGCCACGCCTGGCGCGTGAGGAGGTCTTTGGTTCAGCGTTCGCTCTGGCCTCGGTGTCTGGCGGGAAGCGCCGGCCCGGGGCTTGGGGCGTTGGAGGTACATGATGCCCAAGGCTGCGCCTGCTGTGACGGACGACTCGCTCGAGGTGGCTGAGGCCATCGAGACGATCCAAAAGACCCGCTTCATCCCGGGTCGGGAGGTGACCGACGACGACAGCGCGGAGATGTCCGACGCTCGGTTCTTCGCGGTAACCATCTGCTACGGCGGCAGCCAGCCCCCGCAGCTCCGTGCGTTCCAGCGGGCTGGGATCTCCTCGCGGCACGTCGCCCAAGCGCTGCGGGCTGGGCTCCTTGTGGCTCAGGTGGCGTGGGAGGACGAGTAACGTGAGGGCGATCCCCAACCCCCCCCCCCGATGCTCGCCCGCGTAGGCAA
This sequence comes from Kofleriaceae bacterium, assembly GCA_051952595.1. Lineage (GTDB taxonomy): Bacteria > Myxococcota_A > Polyangia > Haliangiales > Haliangiaceae > JABFXX01. The sequence continues at coordinate 70,231 of JBQCJR010000598.1, read as the reverse complement.
GCAGAGGATGTCTCGATGAACAAGAAAGAGGTCCGCGAAAAGGTGCACGCCGCGCTGAAGATCATCGGCGCGCCGGTGTCGTACACGCTGGTGTTCGAGGACGGGCACGACCGGCTGGTGGTGCAGGACGCGCTCGACGCGGCGCTGGTGGCGCTGACCCCGAGGGAGACGGCGGCGATGACGTCTCTGCGCGAGCGCGCCGCGCGTGGGGAGTTCCGCATCATGGATCGTATCCAGATGCGCGATGGCGCTACCCTGCTCGAAGCCACGTGGCGTCATCTGCCCCCGAGTTCTGCGCCTGCGCCCGCGGCCGGAGAAGCGCGACGACAAACCTGCAACTGCGAGATTGAGAGCGACGACGGCGGGAAAGTCCTCACCCTGGAGGTGGGAGACCTCGACGTAGATGGCGACGAAGAGGTCGCCGTCTACGTCTGCCGGTGGGTGGACTCCGACGCTGCCCGGCTGAACAGGCGCGCCATCGATGAGACGGCGGCCCCCGTCGCGACCTGGCTGAACCTCACGGGGGCCGGGGCACAGCGCTTGGCGGAAGTGCTGCGTGATGCGCTGCTCCAGGCGCTGATGGTCGCCGCGGCCGCGGAGCGTGAGGCGACGGACGCGCGCATGGGAACTCAGGCCCGCCGCGCCTACGATGGGGTTGCTCGCGTGCTGGCCATCGCCCGCGCGGTGGAGGAGCGTGGCCAGACCCCTGGCGATGCCCACAGAACAACTCCACGCGGATGCGCTCGACTACCGGAGGCGTACTCGTCGCGTGGCGACCATACTTCCACCAGCTGTGCTGCGCGCACGCCTTCTCATCGCGGAGTTGGTGCTGTCCATCCGTACATCCGAAGTAGGTGGCGCCAATGAGCGGTGAGCGCACCGGGGCCAAGGTCTTCCTGGCCCTGCTCGCCACCGACGTGCGGGTCCTCATCGCGATGCGCGCGGCGCTCCGCAGGGTGCTGGCCGCGCACGAGGGGAACCTCTCCGCCGTGGCGCGCGCTCTGGGCATCTCCGAGCCGCGCTACGTCAGGATCGCCATGGAGACGATCGGCGCATGGCCGTGGTTCGTCGGCCAGAGCCAGCAGGGCGATGCGCCGAGCGGTGTCGAAGAGGCGGTGCGGCGGCTGTCGGAGGCGATCGAGGACCTGCCGCCGAGGAAGGCCGTCATCATCGAGCCCCTCTTCAGCAGGCTCTGCGCCGAGCTGGTGAAGGCGAAGGCGCTGCCCGGGGGAAGCCCTGGATGAGCTGGGCGGGATCGCTGCTCGAGGAGATCCTCGGCGAGTTCGAGGAGGCGCAGTGGTTCGGCGAGCGCCGGCTCGTCGCTGAAGGGCTGACGATCTTCTCGGATCGCACGGATGGGCGGCAAGCCTGGCGCGAGGCTCACAGGGAGCACTGCAGGGCGTACGCCCGCGCGTACGCGAGGCGCCCTGGGAAGCTGGAGGAGCGGCGGGCGAGGCAGCGTGCCAAGGCCGTAGAGCTGGCCGCGGCGGCGAGGGAGCGATGGGCGAAGCACAAGGACACCATCGCGCCGAGGGTGAACGCGCAACGCCGCGAACGCTACCGGAGCGACCCTGCCTATCGGGAGGCCGTGTTGGCTCCGCAGCGCGAGGCGCACCGGTCGGGTGACGGGGCCCGGACGCAACGGGCGCGGGCTGCGGCGGCGGCGACATGCGCCTGCGGCGCCGTCATCAAGCCGCCCGAGCGGGGCGTGATCCCGAAGTTCTGCTCGCGACGCTGCAGGGATGCCGCCACGCGGGCGGCGAGGCGTCAGCCGCAGGCGCCGAAGACCATGGCTCCAATGGCTGCGACGAAGGCCGCAAGCACCGGCAACACGGGGTCCTCCCACCAGCCCGGCAAGGCGGGGGTCGGCGAGAGCCGCAAGGTCACAGCCCCCGCCGGTGGTAGCCGCCGTCGATCATGACGTGGCTCGGCGATCCGCGCTGCTGCCGGTCCTGCTGCTCGCGGAGGTGCTCCAGGCGCCCGGGCAGCGCGCCGATCATCTCGTTCAGGGTCGCCCGCACGGCATCAGCGTGCGCGAGCGCTTCGTGGATGTCGGTGCTGGTGAGCATCGCCTGCACGTGATGAACCCAGACCGCCACCTTCTGCGACTGCGCTTCGGGATCCTCGACGGGGAGGAGCCGCGCGGCCGGCGTCGGGAGCGGCTCTGCGTCGGGAGCGCCACGGGGCAGGATCACTGCCCCTCCGGCGCCGGCATGGTGAGCGATGGCTGCGGCTGGGACACCTCCGGCGTCGCCTTGGCACCGAGCCGCCGCAGGGCAGCAGCCAGGAAAGCGCGCGCCTTCGCGGCCTGCTCGCCGGCCTCGGCCTCGAGGGCGGTCGCCTGGGCGATGTCCTCCGGAGTCGCACGATGCTCGGCGGCCTCGGCGGCGACCTTGGCGGCCTGCTCGCGCGCGGCCGCAGCGGCGCTCTCACCCCGCCGGGCCTCGGCCAGGGCGACGAGCGCCTCCTGGGCGGGCGTTGCGGGGCGGCCCGCAGGGCACGCAGCGTCGGGGTTGGTGCCGAGCTCCGCCAGGATGGCCGCCTCCGCCGCGTCGAAGAGGTCGGGAACGGCAGCCCGAGCCCCCGCGCAGTTCGTGGAGCAGGCGCCGAGCAGGACGGCGAGCCCGAGGCTGGCGGAACTGGCGAGGTTGAGGAGGCGCATCACCCCTCCTCCGCGGACGGCTTCTCCGCGTCGTTGGCGGCGGCAGTCGCGTCGACGTCCTTGCACGAGGCGACCTCGCGCCGCGTCATCTGGACCTGCTGCAGGGCGCCGAGCGTCTCTTCACCTTGACCGATGGCGCTGCGCACGCGCTTGGATAGGGCGCCGGGCTTCCAGTTCCCTTCCCGGTCGAAGTAGTCGCCGCGGGTCGCCGCATCGCTGAGCGGAGTTCCCGGCGGAGCGCCGATGACCTCCACCTTCAGCGTGCTGTTCATGGCTCGCTCCACCGCCCGGCGGTTCGCCTCGAGCAGGGTCTGCAGCCGCCCCATTCGGCCGTCGCCCTCCGACGTCAGCGACGTCATCGGCTGACCGACGCTCGCGCGGCGCCCATCCTCGTACGCCGTGGCGCCCATGAAGACGCCGGCCGCGGCAGTGATGGCGGCGAGGGCCTCCTGACCGGAGATGGCGCCCAGCGCTGCGAGCGCGACGGCGGCGACGATGACGAGCGCGGCGGCGATGGCCTTGCGCGAGGTGGCGAGCCGACCGAGCACGGAGCTCGGCGCCCCGGCCTGGGGCTGGGAAGTCTGCGACATGAAGGATCTCCTTGGCCGGGCTGGTGCCCGCTGTGGTCATGCTCGGCGCTTGTGCTTGGCGCCCCGCTTGGTGGAACGCACCGATGCTGGTGAACGGTCCGGCCGTTCCTGCGCGCTGTTCGGTTCGAGGTCTCGAACCTCGCCATCCTCCGCACCTTCGAGCGGTGCCGTCGGCGTGAGGCTGACGACCGAGAACTGCTCGCTCTGGTCCATGATGTGGAAGTGCGCGCTGAGGATGCGGCGCACGTCTGCGGGCTTGGTGGCGCCTACGTAGAAGCGTCTCCGCTGCCCGGGCGCGTGCTCGACGATGGCGATGACGGCTCCGCTCATGGTGGGCACCGTACCATGATGTCGGAACGAGGCTGCCGCACGCCAGTGCGCGCGGGATAGGCTGTGTCGGTCGAGTTCCCGGGAATCGAACCCGGCGTCTCCGGCACCCAAAGCCGGCGCCACGCCTTGTGGCATGAACTCGTGCGGTGCGCCGCGGTGGAGTTGAACCACCACGCCCATCAGGGCACCGGGGGTTGAGGCCGGCGCGTCTGCCAGTTTCGCCAGCGGCGCAGGAAAGACGACGGGCCCGCCAGTGATGAGCCGGCGAGCGCCGTGAGCGGCGCCCATCTCGCTCTGTTGGGCCTCGAAGATTGCGGGGGCGGACGGGAGCAAGAACCCTCTCCGTCTCCTTTCCGCCGGCCGGTCATCCCGGTTCCCGGACCCCCAGTAGCGCGGGCAGGATTTGAACCTGCGACCTACAGGTTATGAGCCCGCCGAGCTTCCAGCCTGCTCCACCGCGCTGCGTGATGTGGGTGTACACCGACTGGAACTTCGTGTCCAGCCGGCGTCGTTCAGGTGCGCGCGCGCCCGGCGAGCCGCTTCTCCGCCGCGTCGAGGACCTTGCCGGCCACGACGAAGGGTGCCGCGACCGCGGTGGATGCCAGCAGCGCGGCGGTGCCGCCGGCGACGAGGGCGAGCTGCATCGGGCGCCGCGGGTGGGCGATGGTGATGTCCTTCTCGAACAGCCACCAGTTGAGCATCAGGTAGACGCCGAGGGACGTGCCCAGGGTGGCGATGCAGCCGCCGATGGTGTCGGTCTTCTTCATCGAATCGCGCTCCTGATGAACGGGACGATGAGCGAGAGCAGGGCCAGGAAAAGCATGGCCCACAGGGGGTGGGCGCCGAGTCGGGCGAGGGTGATCGCCACGCTGGCGCAGGTGATGACCGCGATGATCCACACGAGGAAGGGGACGCGATCCAGGTGGGCGAGCCACGGGATCGGCTGCGGGTCGTCGCTCGCCGGCTCGGCGTCCTCCGCGGCCATGGGGGCGTTGACCGCGCCGTGCACCTCCACCTTGAGGTAGTGCGGGTGGACGAGCACCGCGGCCGGGAAGCCTTGCGCGCGGAGCTTCTTGCACGTCATCTCGTCGTAGAAGGAGGCAACGCGCTGGTACTCGGCCGCAGTGCTCTTGCAGAGCGGCTCCGGCATCTTGATGGTGATGATGACCGGCGGGCCGCTGGGCATCGGCTGCGGCCCCGGCTTGGACGCGGAAGGCGCCGGCGCGGGAGCAGCGTCCGGCCGCGGCGGCGTGGGAGAGATCTTGGTGCGTTCGAAGAACGCCGTCTCGAGCTCGTCCTCGTCGATGTCGTTGGCCGGGCCGCCCCTGCTGCGGTCGGCACCCGGGATGCGCGCTGCGTGCTCCATGGAACCTCCTGACCCACCTCTGCGGCGGGCACCATGCAGGGTCGCTCCATCGCCCCCCGTGGTCAAGGCGGTGGTGATCAGGAGCACGCCAGCCGCTAGTACCGCTCGATGACGCGCAGCGCCGCGAACGTGACCAGGATGGCGAGGCCGCACGCCCACGAGGGCCCGAAGATGCCGAGCACGACGGTGGCGAGCAGCCCGAGCACCACGGCCAGCGCGGGGATGACCTGCGGCACGCGCTTGGCGATGTGGTGGTAGATGCTGGCGGGCTGCGAGCATTCCTCGATCGCCCACCGCAGCAGCCATCCGGTGCCGTTCAGCTTGACCCGGATGCGGTTGGGGTGATCCGGATCCCGGATCGCCTCGCCGATGGTGATGGTGACGTTGCTGGTGCTCATGAGTAGCGGAGCTGGTTGACGAGCTTCAGCGCCGCGTCCAGACACTCATCGATGCCGGTCATGTTCTGCCAGTGCGCGCAGTGCTCCGCGCGTTCCACCAGGTGCGCCAGGCGGCGGATCCGGAGGTCTTCGATGCGCTTGCGGAGGTCCTCGATCCGCATGCCCGGCGTCTCGTCGGTCGTGTCGGCATCGTCGGGCAGCGGCGCATCGTTGGACGGCTGCTGCTCCTCGTCCGCGCTGGCTTTCGCCACCTCGCCGGGCCGCCCATGGTCGTCCAGCGCCGCCTTGATCTGTTCGCCACGCCCGGCCAGGAAGGCCCACGAGAAAATCTCGGTCGTGGACACGTCGGCGAGCGGCTTCCCGGTCCACGCCTCAATGCGGTCCTTGTGGGCGGCGCTGAAGGCGCGGATGCGCTCCTCGTCGGCCTGGGTCAGCCCCATCCCCTCGGCGCGCGACGGGAGCGGGGACGGGGACGGGGCCGGCCTCTCGACCGCGGCGAGCCGCTCCTCCCACTCGCGCGCCTTGAGGATCACCTCGTCGAGCCTGCGCAGGTTCTCGAGCGCGTCCTGATGAGCGCGCTCCCAGCTGAACGGCGTGCCCTCGGCGGCGACGGCATCTCGCACCCCGGACCTGGAGGAGACCTCGATGGCGACCGAGGCCACGCGATGGCTCGGCTCGACCTTGCCGAAGTCGTTGGGGAGCGCGTAGAGGTCGATGACGTACTTGCCCCAGGCGTTGATCTGGAGGGGCGGCGTGAAGGCCCCCTTCGCTTCCGGGCCGAGTCCCTTGTGGTGCAGGCCGCTCCTGGCCCAGAACGGGGGGTAGGTGTCAGGAGGCATCTGGCGGATCACCCACAGGTGCACGCCGGCGCTGAGGGTGGCGCCGAACACGAGCGTGTCTCCCAGGCTGGTGCGCACGATCCCGTCGTGGTCCGTCTCTTCCACGAGGGTGTGGATCGCGCCCTTGGGCCGCCGGAACACGTGGATATGGTCCTTCTCCTGCGCGATGTGGCGCGCGGCCTGGTTCAGGGCGGCGAAGTCGTTGGGCACGAACAGGGCGGAGTTGCTCACGTGGGCCTCTCGATGGTGACGGGGATGCCGAGCACGTCGGCCTCGCGGATGAACTTCTGCCCTGCGGGCCAGCGGGTCGCGGACAGCGGGATGATGATGCCGGCCGGCGTCGGCGGGTCCGGGTAGCGTGCGGCCTCGGCGAAGAAGGCGGCGCGCTGACGCTGGCGTTCTTCCGGGCTCAGGTCGGGCGCGAGCATGGTTCAGCGCCCGGAGAACTCGCCGCGCACGCGGTTCTGGTAGATGACCGAGTTGCGGCCGTGCTGGGCAGCCATCTCGGCGCGCCACTCCGGGGTGGAGAGGCCTTGGATCCCATCCACCTCGTCGCTGCGCGCGCCAGGGCACCGCTCGCCGTCGAGGTGCACGAGGTTGAAGCACCCGAGGTCGCACGCGGCGCATGACGCATGGCCGAGGATCTGGTGGTTCACCTCAGCGAAGTGGTCGTCCGGTGTATCGCCTCTCCCGAGCGCCAGGCCGAGGAAGAGGACCCGTGCGCCCTGCCGTGCCAGGTCGATGATGGCGGCGAAGCTCTGTTCGAGTTGCTCGGCATCGTCGACCACGATGAGGAGGTTGCGCGCGTCCTGCTCTGCCAACCAGTCGCGCTCCGGGTTGGTCACGATGACGCCGCTTTCGGTAGGTCCCCTCAGGCACTGGGCGAACTCCAGCACCTGGTTGAGCGGCGATGCGTAGCGGCACTCCATCGTCGGCGGCAGACGGCGCGCCAGGTTGACGAGTGCGGGCCACGCGATCGCTTGCGCTGCCCGAGTCCCGCGTGCCGAGATGAAGATCGCCCAGTGCTTGGGCTCCGACGCCCACCAGAGCGCCGCCATGGCGCCGATGAACGTGCGCCCGGTCTTGTGGCCGCATCGAGCCGCGACGAGGGGGTGCGCGTCGATCGCGGCGAGGACGTCGCGCTGCCCTTCCCAGAGCCAGTCGCCGGTGGTGGCGAGCAGACCTTGGGCGAAGTCGACGGCCGAGCGCCGCCTGTGGGTAGTGGCCGGGGCCGGCGCGGGGAAGGTGAAGGTCACCGTCTCGCCCGCGAGCATCCGTTGGAGCCCCGCCTGGAGTGTCGCGTCGGGGCGCGCGTGCGACCCACCGACATCCACGGCGGTCCTGCCCGAGTTCCTTGCGGCTTCCTTGTCTCCCACTGCCTTGGCGATCCTGCTCGGGAGGGCCAGAGCGTCCACCGTGTGGTGCGGGTCGAAGATCCGGGCGCCATTGTAGAGGAAGCCTTCCATCAGCTCGTGCCTCGTCGTCAGCTCGAGCAGGAGCCACGCGGTCTTCACCACGCTGCTCTCGGTCGCACCCTTGGCGACGAACTCGGCGCGGCTGGTGCCGGTGCGGACCTCGCCGGTGTCGCGATCGGGCCGCTCGAAGCGCAGCCGGACCAGCCAACCACGACCCGCGAGCGTCTCGAAGGTGAACCGCGGGCTCTCCATCGCGACCGCGCATGGCGCCAATTCCACGTTGCACAGCACCACGTGGAGGTCGTCGTCGGAGTTCACGGTCTTCTCGGGATCGCCGAGCGCGGCGATGTGCTTCATGGCGTCGACGATCATGGACTCTCCTACGAACGCGTGGCATCGGCTGCCATCTAGGGCGTCGGGTTCACCACGCTGCTATGATGACCACCGCGGCGTGTGCCCAAACTGGATGGAGGCAGCTATGGCTATCAATTACGGTGGTAACATCGATACAACGACATCGACTCGCGCCGCCGCTGTGTTTGCGCGCATGCAGGCGATGGAGGACGAGCAGCACTACTTGGCCGCCGAGGCCGAACGCCTCGGTATCCCTGGATTCACACTCAACATGGCATACGTCTATCGATGCGCGATGATGCTTGGCATGAGACGCATCCACACCACCTCGCCGGGACGCGCTCTCACGGCATCATGGTATGGTGGGCGTGTGGTCCCGTCGACGCAGTTCGTTGAAGTTGTACTAGCGGACTGGCATGGAGCAGCCTTGGAAGCATACTCTCAGGAGATTGTCGTCCCAACGGAGCTGGTCGTCTCCGCTGCCCTCTGCACAGGCATCGCGCTGTCGTTTGGCGTGGACGAGGTGCTGGCGCCGGCAGTCACGGCTCTGGCAGTTCTCGATACGCCAACCGCCTGTGCGTCCGTCCCATGGGAGGTGAGGATGAGGAGCTACATCCCGTCTGGCGCCAGCCCGGACTACATCTCCTTATCGGCGCTGGCGCCTACGGTGCTGTAGCCGGTTCATGGGGCGAACGTGTTCAGGCGCCACTGGACGTCGGCCAGCCACTGCACCTGCCCGCCCGGGGCCCCGCACACCTCGATGCTGAACGTGTAGCCGTTCGTCGCGAGGGTCGCCAACCAGCCCGCGGAGAGCGGGTCGGCGTGATCGATCTCGGGGGTGGGCACGCCCAGCAAGAAGAGGGCTCCACCCCACGTCTTCACCCCCACCCTGTAGGTGCGGATGCGCGTCTGCCCATCGGAGGGGCGGGAGGCGTGCACCTCCACGTCGAGAACGCCACGCACGTCGAACGCGACGAGGCCGGCGTCGTCCAGCCACTTCTTCAGGTCGAACTCGTACAGGCGCGTGTCAACGTCATCGGTCGTGGTGAGGGTGGCATTCTCGGCGATGGCCGCGCTGGCTCCGCCCGTCGTCGGCTCGTAGGTCACGCTGCTCAGGTGTGAGGTCTTGGTCATGCCGCCTGTATACACCTGCGCCGGCTGCTGCCGGAGCCCTCATCGGCCCAGAGCCCGCCAGCCTCACGCCAGCGGCCATACCCAGCCACGGTACGCAGGTCGAAGCGCGGGTCGCACGGACACGGACTGCCAGGCGCGACCCCTCGCCTCTCCACGCCGCAGCAGGGCGACGGGCCAGAGGCTGGGACTGTGGACGCGGTGTCGTGGCTCATGTCGCTCTGCCCTTGAGCCGAGCGCGCGCGACGCGCAGCGCGACAGGGCTCTCGTCGATGCCCACCGCGCGCCGGCCCAACGCCCGGGCTGCTGCCAGGGTGGTGCCGCTGCCGCAGCAAGGGTCGAGCACGGAGTCGCCGGCGTTGGTGCACGCCTCGATGAGGCGCGCGAGGAGCTTCTCCGGCTTCTGCGTGGGGTAGCCGGTGCGCTCCTTGGCCACCGGCGCGACGATCGGGATCTCCCAGACGTCCCCGAGGAGGGCGCCAGGCGACCGGGCCTCGCTCCTCGCGGAGCGCCGCCGCTTGCCGCAGGCGTCGAGCACCGCCTCCTGCCGACGATCGCCCCACGTCCTCACGGTGCTTGGAGCGAGCGGCTCGTGGAGTTGGTTCCAGCAGGGGGCGACCTTCGGGTCACGCACGTACCGGAGGAGCACGTCGTGGACCTTCTGGAAGTTGGTCCCCTTCGTGGGCCAGCGCCGGTAGCGCCAGACGATCTCGCTGGCGAAGGACTCGCGCCCGAACACCTCGTCGAGGACGATGCGCACGTGGTGGGAGACGCTGGGGTCAACGTGGACCACCAAGCTGCCGTCGCGCTCGAGCAGCTCACGGGCGGCGACCAGCCTGCAGCGGATCCAGGCGACGTACGAGTCGAGGCTCGGCCAGCGATCGTCGAAGGCGAGCTCGCCGGCGGCGGTGCAGAACCTCCGGCCGGTGTGGAAGGGCGGGTCGAGGTAGATCAGGCGGAACCGACGCCCTGCGCGGGCCAGGCTCCACATGCCGACGAGGTTGTCGCCCCCGTAGATCTCGACGTCAGCCGCGGAGAAGACCGCGCCGGCGCCAGCAGAGCCTTTGGTGGACGAGCGCGGCGACGACGATCGCTTGGCCTTCGACGCGCTGACCGCACACGGCGCAGGAGACCTCGGCATGGGGGACCTCGGCGAGGGGGGGCCGCCGGCGCCAGAAGCGGCGCCACGCGGGGTAGAGGAGGAAGAGGAGGCAGCCGGCCAGCGCGGGCCAGGCATGGGTGAGCACGAAGAACGCCAGCCAGCCGAGTTCCTTCAGGATCCAGAAGACCTCCTGCATCCGGTGGCACTCGACGGCGGGCACGGGGCGCGCAGCCTCACGCTCCCGGAGGCGCTCAGCGATGGAGGCGTGGCAGAAGCCAGCGAAGACGGCAGCGGCAGCGATAACATCCGCCACGCCGCCGCCGGTCGCCCAGAGGACACCGAGCAGCACCGTGCCCACGACGAGGTTCTCCGCGTGCCAGGTGCGGAACTGGTACGCGCTGGATCCATGTCGCTGGCGCAGCATCCACGAGCACCTGGTCATCATGTCGTCCTTGTCGGCGTTCACCGGCTACGCTGCCTCTCACGAGGAACGAAGGCGGTTGGGTGTGGAGCACGTGCCGTCGCTGTGACGGTCGTGGCGAAGGGCGTGGCGGACGCGAAGTCCCCTGTAAGGACTGCGGCGGCCGCGACGAGATCATCGCGGGGAGCGACACGCTTGTAGGCGCGGATCCGGCACCGACCGTCGACGGCTTGACAACTATTCGCCAGAAGATATAGTGCCTGTTGCCGGCGCTGAGCTGGCGCAGAAGAGGAGACGGTCATGGAGCAGCAGACCCAGAAGTTCGACTTCCTCGTCACCGTCCGCAGCACGCCCAAAGGCATGTGGTGGGAGTGGGCGTACTACGGCGCAAGCCAAGCCGACGCCGAGCGCGCCGCGAAGCGCATCTTCGGCACCAAAAACGTGTTGGGCGTGCGGCAGGTGCCTTGAGTTGCGCGGGCGTGGCCCGCCCTCTGGTTCCTCGCAGGAGCCGAAGGGCGCGCCATGGCGGCGCGGAGGAGGGTGACGACGATGCCCTGCAAGCAGGAGTTGCGCGCCGAGGCCGGCGCGGTGGTGAAGACCGAGGAGCAGTCGCGCCGACTGGTCGCTCTGCTCGGCCTACGCCCGGAGCGCATCGGGTTCGCCAGTCGGGCGGACCTCACAATCTTCAACATTGTCTCCGAGGTCGAGAAGCTCGGGTGGCTGTCGCCGGCCCGGCTGGACACCTTCACGAGCGCGTGGCGGCGGGCGTTGGCCGAGCTGCGCGCCCCTTCCGCCGAGCTTCGCGGGCGTATCGTCGCGCTCTGCGAGGCGTGGCCCAAGAGCGGGAGCCTGCCCGCGATCGACGTGATCGCGACCATCGTGGGCGCCAGCCAGGACGACGTGCGAGAGGTTCTCGCTGACCTCGTGCTCGAGGGTCGCTGAAGATGACCGCGCGCATCATCCACGTGCTCGACTGGAGCGGGAAGTTCCTCGGCGTCTGGCGCCCGGAGTGGACGCTTACCTTCGATGGCATGCCGGAGCCCGGACACGAGGTGCCCGCGGTGGACTACAGGCGGTTCCGGCCGAAGATGCCACCGGTGCGCGGAGACACACGGCTGTTCAACGTGAAGCTCGTGAACTGCGGCCCGGCCGACACCGTGATGGCCATGCGCCGCTGGCTGCAGGAGGAGATCGGCGGCTCGCCCCATGCGGCGCGCCGGCTTGTGGAGGAGCTTGTCGGCCGCGACGCGCTGCCGTCAGACGCTCCCACCGACATCGCCGGGGCGCTGCACCACCTGGAGGCCGCCGGCCGGTTCCGCACGGCGCATCGCGCGGCGAAGACCTGCGCGGTCCTGATGAGCTGTGCGGCGCACGTCGCGCTCTGCATGGCGACGGCAAACAGGCGGTTGCTCAACGCCTTGAACGTGGTCAATCGCGCGACGCTGCATCTCGGTCGTGAAGCCCGTGCGACCGACCCTGAGTCGGTGCGCCTGGTCCGAGCCCACCTCGCCGAGGTCACCAAGAACGGTGCTTCCTGTGGCTACGAGCAGCTCTGGGCGAAGGGGGTGCTCCGCCAGGACATCATCGAGGCGCTCCGACTTAACCTCATCGTCGCGTGCTTCGATGAGCGCTGAGGCTGCTCCCGCTGGGGTGGACGCGATGAGCATCTACCGCTGCCGCACGACGCGGCCCGAGGTGTCCGCGTGGTACAACGTCGACGCCGCTTCGCCCGAGGAGGCCGCTGGCGAGTTCCAGGCACGGCACCTGTCGGTGTTGCCCGGCATCCGCTTCAAGCGCGATGGGGACATCATCACGTTCGCCGTCGTTGAGGTAGAGGGCGCCGGCACCTTCGTCGTCCGCTTCTACCAGCACGCCATCTGGCGGCGGGGCGGTGTACGCCGGGTCGGGCGACAGTTTACCATGGGTGCACTGGCGACGGCCCTCGGGTGGACGGGGGCACCGGCGGAGTTGCTCGAGCCCGGGTGGGCTCACGAAGAACCCGTAGGGCACGCGAGGAGCAGAACATGAAGGCGACTCAACGCGGCGTGCACGCGCGCCGCTGGACGCAGGGCAAAAGGTTCTGGCGGTTCCCGGACAGGGCGAGCGCGTACGACGCACCGAGGCCCCAGCATGGCTGGGCGGGTGGGCGCGACCGCGACAAGCCGCGGAAGCACCGCTACGCGCTGTACCGGCACGGGCGGTGGGTGGGCGGCGTCATGCAGTACGAAGCGGGTGGACTCTGGACCGCGTACGTGCGGGCCGCTGGTACTGACGGAGCCGATGTGGAGGCGACGTTCGGCCAACGGTGGCGCGCGAAGCGCTGGGTGGAGAAGATGGCGGCTCGGGCAGCCAGGGGGTAGCGTCGTTGCAAGTTGCCAGAGGTGTTGCGTGACCACGAAGCGTCGACTGCCGAACGTGGGCGCTCCCGGGGGCAAGCGCGCATCCATGATGCTGGCCAAGTGGCTGGCCATGGCCGCAGAGCTTCAAGAGGCTGGGCTGCTCGACGTGAACCGGAACCCCACCCAACTGGGCAGGGCCATGCTGAAAGATGCTCCGGCCCCAACGACTCGCCGCCTGGACGACGATGACTGCCGGCTGCCCGGTCGGTGTGAGGCCGCTGGGCGGTGCCGCAACTGCACGTTCGCGCACTACGTCAGAGGCGAGACCCCGTGCAGGAACCATGGGTACTCTGGCTGCAGCGATCCGTAGAAGTCGCGCCTGCTCAGGCGACCGGCGAGTTCGTGGCCCGCTTCGCCGACGTCCGCATGGCGGCCACCAGATCCTGCCGCCCGGCGTTGAAGTTCGCGAAGGCCCGCAGCACGTCCACCTCGTCCGGCGAGTAGATGCGGACCACTTCGCCGTCGTAAATGAACTCGTCGTAGAGCACGTGGGACACGGCCGAGCCGCCGGGCGAGCGTCCGCCGTTCCAGCCCCACACCAGCCGCTGGATGTCGACCTTGCTCCCGCGCACGCTCGTCGACGCCCACAAGATCGGGATGGCGGGATCCGCGGAGGACCAGTGGCCGAACGGCTCCGCGTCGGGGTACTTCTCGCGCACCATCAGCACGGTGGCTCGCGCCGCCTTGGCGCACTGCAACCGCTCCTCGGCATGGCAGACCGCACGCTTCGCTTTGAACACGAACTCGTCGAGCTTCGTGATCTCCATGGTTGCTCCCTCCTAGTCAGCGAGCGAGATCCGGCGCGATCGGCCACGGCCAGAAGATCGGGGAGCGGGGTGGCGCCTCGAGCCTGCCACAGTGTCAGGCGTCTTCTTCGAGGTGCCGCCGCGCTTCCCGATCTCGGCGGCGTCGGTCGCGGACTGTTCATGGCGTAGGCGCCCCGATCAGAGGCCGATGCCCTTCGACGTGGTGGTGTCGATGGCCTTCGCGCGCCGGATGTAGCGCTGGGTGGTCTCCATCTTCGCGTGCCGGAGCTGCGCCTGGATGTCCTTGTCGCTCCGCCCTTGCCGAGATGCCTCGGTGGCGTGGCCCGACCGGAGCGAGTGCCCGGCGACCGCCTTGGGGTCGAGCCCGGCGCGGGCCGCGGCGAGCTTCACGATGCGGGCGACCTCGCGGGGCCCGATCGCCTCGGCGCTGACGACGTTGCTGCGCCCGAGCGCTCGGAAGACGGGGCCGCTCATGATCTTGGCCGCGGCGATCCAGAGCTGGAGCGCGCGCACCGGGCAAGTCTCGGGGCGCTTCCCGCGCGCGATGGCGACGATCTGCCCCTTGCCCTCCTGGTCAGTCTTCGAGCGGCCGAGGGTGATCACCACCCCCTCCTCCTGCCACTCGATCTGGGCGATGGTGATGCCCACGATCTCGCTGCGGCGCATCGCGCCGGCCCACCCCACCAGGAGGATGGCCCTGTTGCGCAGGCCGTCGAGGGTGTCCGGCTTGAAGGTGGCGACCATCATCCGCAGGGCAGCCACGCGGATGGGGGCCTTCTGCCGGGCGGGGCGCCCCATCTCGCGGCGGATGCCGCGGCGCACGTCGCGCACGATCGGGTCGTGTCGGGGCGACGGGTACCCCTGCATCGTGTTGGCCCGGCTGATCGCCGCGAGGGACTTCTCGATCGTGGCGACAGCCGAGCCGTTCTTGGCCAGCTCGGTGATGTAGCGCGCGAGGTCGGCGGGCTCGGTGGGGAGGAGCCGGCGCCCGTGGCGATCGCACCACGCGTGGAACTTGACCCACTCGACGTGGTAGGCGCGGCGAGTCGCCGGCGAGGTCCCGGCCTCGGCGAAGGCGGCGGCGTCGACGTTGAGCTCGGTGAGGCTGGGCGCCTTGGCGAGCGCCGCGCGCCCATGCGGCGCTGCCACGGCGCGGGGCCCTGGCCGGGGCGCGACCACGGGGGCAGGCGCAGGCACCGGATGCCGTCCGATCTGGATCGTGGCCGGCGCTGGCGCCGCGAGGAAGGTGATCTGCTCCAGGTCGACCTGCTCGACAGGCAGGAGCGGGGGGAGGTCGCCGCCGAGCGCGCCAGGCCGCGGCGGGAAGGCGCTGATCTGTCCAGGCGCGAGCGGCGCCCCGCTCTTGGCGAGGAGCGACTGCAGGTGCCCCTGGCCGGCCATCCCACCCTGAGCCAGCTTCGCTGCGATCTGGGCAGCCCGCGCCAGCGCCTCGGGATCGGCGAGGTCGATCACCACCGGGACACCGCCCGGGAGGGCGGCCACCCCGAATGGGTCCGTCTGCTCGAGCCGCGCCGGAGGGGCGGCGGGGGCGCTGGCCGCGGCCTGCGGCGGGGCGATCTCGGCCTTGATGGTCGACGTTGAGATCTCGGCGGGCGAGGCCGCCGCAGCGGCCCGGGCGCGCCTAGTCGCCCACGCCTTCGAGCCGGCCGCGGATCTCTCCGGATTCGCTGGCTTTTTGGCATGGTCGGTCATGGTCGGACCCCTGGTCGGATAGGGCCGAGAATCTGCCCTTCTCAGCCGTGTCAGAAACAGCGGCGAACGAAGGGTTTCTCGTCCTGTTGATGGTCGGACTGGTCGGACTGATCGCCATGGTCCGGCTGGTCGCCGGCCGTGGTCGGCGGGTCCCGCGGACCGGTCATACTTCCGCCGGCTGGAGGCGCCGTGGCTCTCAGGAGGGCTGATCGGAGCCGGGCGGGCGGCGGAGCCCGATGCGCTCCTCCACCTCGGCGGCGACCTCGCGCACGTGGTCGTCCTCCGCCATCTCCATGGTTGCCCTCGTCGCGAGGATGTGAACCTCGCCGAGGAGCGCGGCCGGATCCTCGCCCTCGGCGGGGAAGAACTGCGTGATGGAGAGGTCGGGGCCACGAGCCACAAAAGCGACCGAGCGCACCTCGCCCCTCTGCGCGTGCGCGAGGAGCTCGGTAAGGATGTCGACAAGCTCCTGGGACACGTCCGACGACGCGACGATGACGGAAGCGCGGGGGGAGGTGGGCACGGTGCAGCTCCTGCCGCGCCAGCGCGCGGAGAGGGAAGAAGACTCCTCGGACGGGAGCGCGGGGACCGGCGCCGCGTCTTGCGCAACGGCTGAGGGCGCGTCACCCGGTCCACGTCCGAGGATGGCCCGAGCATGCACCGCGACCGGGGGGTTGTGGAGATGACGTAAGGCGACGCGGAGTGGATTTCCTGCAGCGTGTTCGCCGCGGTTTCGCGCCTGCACACGCCAACTGGCGACACGCCACGTCGGACCGCGGCGCGAAGCGCCCGCGCTTCATCCCCCGTCGTGCATGGAGAGAAGGGCCGTGGCCTGGCGCGTGACGGCGGGCGCCGGCGAGACCAGCTCCGCGTGCACCACCGTCCCCATGCCGGCAACGACACGGCGAAGGCGGAGCAGTTCCACGCGCTCGTGGGCCGGCTGATCGGTGCTCGAGATCCAGTAGTCCAGATCCACCCGCGTGGCGTAGTACCCGGTCACGTTGTGTCGCACCGGCACACGCGGGAGATCGGCGGGTGGGGTCGCGATCATGCGCTGAAGCCAGCGCTGGCTCTTCCCCAAGTAGGCGGCGATCTCCTTCAGCCCCTGGAAGACCTTCTTCTCCTCGGCCGCCGCCCCGCTCATCCGGAGTTCCTCCCGCCGAGGTGCTCCCTCACGTCAAAGACGCGAGGCCGAGGCGGGACCTCATGCGTGGTGCGCTGCGGAGGTGGCTTGGGCTCATCCCTGGGCCGCGTCGGCGGGATCAGGAAGCGCCCAGCGAGCTTCTCCGCGAACGTCCGCCGGCTCTTCGCGATCCGCTTCCCCACGGCGGCGGCCGAGACCGGCTCGTGGCCGAGCGCGAACACCATCCGCGCCGCGATCTCCAGAGGCCGCAGGCGCCGGTACGTCACCTGGCCGATGGGCTTCCGCACGAACTGCCCCGGCTTCTCGAGCACCTCGATGTTCGGCCGCGCGGCGGCGTCCGCGACCGCGATCTCCACGAGCTCCGCGTGCCCGCGGGGGAACTGTGCCGCGAACGCGGCGATGATGGCGGGCTCGATCTGCGTCTTGCCCTCGGCGAAGCGCTGCAGGTGGAGGGCGTTGGCGCCGATGCGTGCCGCGAAGGGCGCGAGTAGCGGCCAGGACAGCTGACCGTGCTCGTAGCAAGAGCGCTGGATGGCGCGGCGGATGTACGCCTCCAGCGCCATGGCCTCTCCCTTCTCGGACGCCTTCTGCACGCCCACGTCGGCCAGGGCGAGCATCTGGAGGTCGACCACGCCCAGCTTGGCTGCGGCGAGCGCACGGCTCACCTCAACGCGAAGCTCGACGGTGCGCTGCCCACGCGCAGAGCCGCTCGTGTCGGCCGGGCCAGCCGAGCTTCGGCTCGAGACCGGCGTGTAGGAGATGCCGAGGTGATCCCCCAACGCCCGCTCGACGGCGGTCTCCTCCCGCTCGCCGCCGTCGTTGCGGCCGAGCGTCACCGTCCCGCCGCCGAGTTGCGTCTCGTTGAGCAGGAGGAAGCCGAGCGCCGGCTGAGGCCCGTCGAACGAGTACTCCCGCGGGGGCTGCACCACCATCTTCTGGGGCTCGCCGCCAAACGCCCGGGCCGCATCGTGCGCCAGGATCACGATGCCCTGGATCAGCCCTCGCCAGAGCCCGGACTCGCTCTGCGCGTGAAGCGCGCGCACCACCTCGACGTCAGCGCCGCCGGGCGACGAGATGTCGCTCAGCGACTGCGCGGCCGCGCGCCGCCGGGCGATCTCCTCGTCGAGCTCCGCGTCCAGCCGTGCGATGAGACCCGCGAGCCGTCCTGCATCGGGCCCGGTCTCTGTCTCCTCCGCCGTCTCGTGCCCATGCTCACCGCCGTGTTGCCCCATCGCCGCGACCTCCCAACACGAGAAGGTGCGCTGATGCCCGAACCCGAACAACGCCCGGCGTCGGGATTGTCGGTTCGGCCCCTGTGCGTAGGGCTGTTCGCTGTGTGGCGGAACCGCCGGCCAGCCGCGTCGTTGCGTCGTCGGCCGGCGACTCGGAGTTGCGGCGGGTCAGGCTTGGGCGACGGCGGTCTTGCGCGCCCGGCGGGCGGGCTTGGTGTTGCCCTCGCCGATGCGCTTCTGCACGGCCTCCTTGGTGCGGCCGTAGACGGTGGCGCGGCCCATCTTCGCCTTCTGCACGTCCTTGAGCGCCGCGGCGGTGTCGTAGACGCGGCTGCGCCCCCAGCCGAGCTTCTTCTGCAACTCGCTGATCGTGGCGCCGCCGGCGTTCAGCGCGTCCCAGAAGAGCTTCCCGTCGCCCTCGTTGATGGTGATCTTCTGCTGCGCACCGCGCTGCGCGCGCCCCCCGGCGGCCCGCCCCTTGATCGCGCCCCCCGTGCGGCCGCCCGCCCGCCCGGCCACGCGGGCGCCCCGGGCCCCGGCGCGCGCCATCCGCTTGATGGTCCGCCGCCCGGCCCCCCGCGTGGTGGTGACCGGCGCGGCCGCGCCCGCCTCGCCCTCGGCGGGCGTGTGCAGGAAGTTCGCGCCCAGCTGGGCGACGACGTGATCGGGGGCGCGGAGCACGAGGGTGTGGATCTGCTCGGGCGAGAGCCCGCGCACGACCCCGGCGACGCCGCCCGCCATCGTGGCGGACGTCTGCGGATCGATGTTCGACGGCATGATGTTCTCCTCGGATGATGCGGCCCAGGTCAACCGGGCCGCTTGAGTGCGACAAGTGCGATATACCGCATTTCCGCTGAGGGTCGACGCCCTTTGTGGGCCATGACCCGGTGTTCAACGACGTCGAGCCCGGCCTCCGTCATCGCGCGACGGATAGCCATCTGCTCGATGGCGATCCGGTTGTCTTGCTGAAAGGACGTGCAGGCGTGCTGCGCGACCCCGACATAGCGCAGCAGGCCGCGGCTCATGTTGCTCATCCTCGAGGCGAACCCGGTGCCGTCCGTCAGCACGAAGCCGAAGGCGCGGCCGGGGTCGATCTCGGCCTCGCCGAGGCGGCGGCCGAGCACCGCCAAGTGCTCGAACGGGGTGCCGAAGGCGTCGAGGTCGTAGACGTCCCACTCGCCCGCCCGGAACTCGACGTCGCGAAGGAAGCGCGCGCTGTCGGCGACGATGGTGCGGCGCTCGTCCCGGTACAGATCCAGGTCGATGCCCAAGTAGCGATCCTGCGCTGGCCTTCCGTAGGCGCGCGCCCACATCTGGCCGCCGGCGCAGAAGCAGTCGAGGATCCGTGGGGCGGCGACACCGCGTGCGGCGAGTTGCTCGAGTAACCAGTGGCGCAGGTCCACCTTGGTGGAGAGCGCTGTGTTCGTGTGGCTCTCGCGCGTGCGACCGTCGCCGAGACCAGCGATGCGCTTCCGCTTGGCGCTCACGCGAGGTCCTCGACGCCTCGGGCACTGCGCTGGATCACGGAGACTTCCACCTTCTCGACGTCGTGCCCGGCGAGCGCCTCTTCGACCGCGCGCCGCACGTCGAAGCTCCGTGGGACGCGAACGCGGACCGATATCTGCGCGACGTCCTCGGTGCGCGCGTCGAGGTCCCACCCCTTCTCCTCCTCGGTGTCGCGCTCTGACACATCGCCCAGCCCGAACCCGATCGGCCCCTCTTCGCCGAGGGGAACGATGCCGGCCGCGTCGATGAGCTCGAGGCGCTCCCCGAGAAGGTCGGTATGCCATCGGCTCCGCTCAGCCTGCCGGTTCACCGAGACGGAGAGCGCCAGGATCTGGGCCTCGCTCAGATCGTCGACGCACAGCCACATGAGGCGATCGAGCCCCTTCGCCCGGTAGGCGTCAGGCATGTGCTCACGCATCCAGCGCACCGTCTGGACGCGGAAGTGCCCGTCCTTGAGCGCGCCGCTGCTCAGCGCGAGGAGGGGGATGCGGAAGCCGAACTCAGCGATGGCCTTGGCGAAGGCGATCACGTCGTCCTCCGTCCGCGTGCGCGGGTTCTTGAGGTCCTCTTGGAAGAAGTCGACGTCGTTGAAGCGCAGCTCGGAATCGGCGGCCATGGGCCTGATGCTACCGCGTCCTGGCCCGCCTTGCTCGCTGGGCGACCTTGGCGCCGGCGCACACACCATCTGCGCCGATGTCCGCGCCTGCATGTTGCAAGCAGCGGGTGGAACTCCCGAAGGCGCCGCCCACGCAAACGGCCTGTGCCTGACGCTTCGCGATGGTGGCAGCGCGCTTCTGGCTCTTCTTCTGCGCCTCGCTCGCCAGGATGCCGAAGATCTCCCGCTCGGCCTCGGCGCTTGGCTGCGGGCGGCGGCCAGGCGAGATCTGGAGGAACTCCCACGCGGCAGCCAGCGCGATCCCGCTGCCATCATGCGCGTGGACGCTGCCCCCGGCTCCGCTCACGAGCGCTTTGAGCACCGCCCGCACGTGCGCATCGCTCGCGTTGGGCTTCCGACAGAGGATCCCGCGCCACCACTCGGCGGGTTTCTGGATGCAGCGGATCCCTTGCAGGTAGGCCAGCATTTCGGCCCGAGCGGCGGCCGCGGTCGCCTTGAGGAGATGGGGCACGCGGTAGGTCGCGTAGGCGAAGCCCTCGGGCATCTCGACCGCGACCAGGTTGATGTCGCTCGGGATGGCGCGGGCCACGTGCGGGCACTCTGCCGCGAAGGTGAAACTGCGCTCCCGCGTCGCAGCGCCGGTGGGCGACACGATGAGCAGCGACGCAGTGCACTCCTTCGCGCCGGGGTCGATACCGAGGACCTTCAGCATCACCGGCTCCTCGTTCCAGCGCCGCCGCGCTGCATGGTGGCTGGGGGCCCACCCGCCGAGGCAAGCCCGCGCGTCGCGTCGCCCGGCGTCCACTCCCCACCCTTCTTCAGGTCCATCGCGCACCAGGTGCAGATGGTGGCGACCGGAGGCACATGGCGCCCGCACCCCATCCGGCAGAGCGTGGGCGCGCAGATGGGCACGGTGAGCGGCCCCAACTGCCGCTGCACCCGCTCGTCGCGGATGACGAGCTTCCCGGTGCTCCTGATGGCCTCCTTCTCCTTGGCGACCTCCGCGTCGAAGGTGGCCCGGGCTGCGGCCACGGCAGCCGCCATGGTGCGCCCGTAGAAGAGGCGCCCGAGCGGGCCGGGCGCGGTGTGGAGCAGGCCCATCGAGGCCATGGCCTGGAGCTCGATGGTGAGGCGGCGCCCGAGCCTCACGCGCTTCCCGATCGCGTCCTCGCTCAGACCGCCCGGCCCGAGAAGCGCTAGGATCTCCTGATGCGCTGTCGCGTGCTCGCTCATGTGCGGCGGGTCCTCGTGTAGTTCCGCAGGAGCACCTCGGTCACCGCGCCACGGCCGTTGCCATCGCAGTTGATGGAGCGGCTGGACAGGAGCGTCTTCGCCTTCCATGCAGCCCGCAGCGGCGCGAGCACCCGCGCGTTGCTGTTCGAGAGAGCGAACAGCGCGCCACGGGCGTCGACGTGGAGCAACACGCGCTGGAGCCGCTCTTGATCGGTCTCGCGACGCTCGCTCTCGAAAAGCGCGCTTTGGGGGGTGGTCCCGTAGCTGAACCCCTCCGCGGTGTAGCTCGTAAAGCTCGCCGTGGGGGAGACGGGCGCGTAGGGCGGGTCCATGTAGACGAACTCCCCGGGCGCCACGTCGGCGAGCGCCTCCTCGAAGTCGCAGCATCGCAGCTCGACGCCCTGGAGCGCGGCGGAACACGCTCGGATGTTCTCCGGGTCGTAGAGGCGTGGTGGCTCCTTCCCGGAGGGGCGCCCGAAGGGCACGTTGACGCCGCCGGCGGCGTTCACGCGCCATAGCCCGTTGTAGCCCCACTTGTTGATGACGAAGACAGCCACGGCGCGCTGCACGAGCGAGAGCCGCTTGGGGTGGCGCAGCGACGCGCGTCGCTCCAAGAAGGCGTCCCGTCCGTAGAAGGGCTGCTCACGCTCGAGCGCCTTGAGAAGCTCCTCCGCATGATCGCGCACGGCCGTGTAGGTGTCGATGAGCAGCGCGTTCGTGTCGCTGAGCCGCGCCGGCCGCACGCCGCTGAAGCGCCGGAAGAACACCGCTCCGCCGCCGCAGAAGACCTCGCGGTAGCCGGTCACCTCGTCGGGGCTGGGCAACAGTCCGGCGTGGCGGTCCAGGAACTCTCCCTTACCACCCACCCACTTCAGCGGCGGCCGGGGCTCGCCCGGATGCGCCACCGCGGTCACGGGTGCCCGTCCGGCCGTGCGGTGGTGGCGTTGTTCCCGCGCTCGGAGGCGGCGTCGGCGAGGCTCCGGCAGACGTAGGTGATCAGCTGCAGGAACGACGCGGCACCGCCCTGCTCGTCCGGGTTGAGGTCGGCGAGCAGCGCCCGCGCGATGTGCACGGCGGTCGCGTCCTCGGGGGGGAGCCCCAACGTCGTCGCGAGCTTCTGCCGCACCTTCCCGCGCCCCGGATTGCGCTGCAGCAGCATCTTGACGATGCGGGTGACGTCCTCGCCCTCTGCATCTGAGCCGACGTGGGGCTCCTCCACGCTCACCTGCTCCGCGATGATGACGGGCGTCCCACCACAGGCGAGGCAGAGCCCGTCCTCGTCCACCTTGGGCTCGGCCGCGCAGGCGCACGTCACGCACCCATCGCAGGGGTGCTGCTTCGACATCTCCATCGTGTCCTCCTTGCCGCACCCATGGCGCAGCCCCCGAGGCGCAGCGAGCGCCGCCGGGGCCGGGCCGGAGCCCAGCTGCAGTCACTCCGACGGCACCCCACACGGAACCGCCGCGCCGCTCTTGGCCCCACCCCCGCGCCGGTGGTCCACGTAGGCTCCGCAGTTTCCGCAGACCCAGTCGTCGCCCGACAGCGGGGCATCATCGTCCGGGTTCGGGTGGGTGCACGTGTTCGCCGGGTCGGTCGTCGCCTCCTCAGCACGGGCGCGGATACGGGTTCCCGGGCACGACGCCGCTTCGATGGCTTGCAGTACGAACCCCAGCGCCTGGCGGTCGAGCCCGCGCGCCCCGAGCGCTACCACCAGATCCTCCGCGGTGGCCGCGCTCAGGTCCTGCGGCACCGCCCTCGCGAGCGCCGTATCGCGCTGCGCCGCGAGGTCCTCCACGGCGGCAACGAGATCGCTGTTCGTCCACGACGCGCCCGCCCTGGCGAGCGCCGTGGAGATCGCCGCGCGGTCTGCCTGATGCGCGCGCTCATGCTCGCGCCAGGCGGCGATGGCCGCGTCGCGCTCCTGCACCAGTTCCAGCATGTCGCGCTCCATCTCGCCGACCATCGCGACGAGACGCGGGTCCGGGCCCACCTCGGCCGGCGCAGCGACGCGGGCGAGCGCCCAGTTCAACAGCCTGCGGATCATGCGCCCTCCTGGAGCAGCGCTCCGGCAGCCTGCAGGTACGCGCGCACCTTGCCGAGGTCGAGGTTGCCGCCGCCCGGCGCGTCATCGCGCAGGCGCCCCTCCGCGTCGATGGACACGCCGTCTCTCAGCAGGCGGGCGACCGACGGAAGCGCTTCGGCGCACAGTCCGCCAGCGACGCCGAGACCAACGCCACGCCATCCGGCGCGGACAGCCGCTGCCGCCGCGGCGACCACCCATGGCTTGAGCGTCACGCCGCGCCCCCAGGACCCGTCCAGCAGGACGTCGGTGACGACACCGTTGTACCGCTCCGCGATGGCCCGCCAGGCACGCACGGGGCGAGTGAGATCGTTCACCTGGAACACGAGCCGCGGCTCGCGCTTGCCGGCGTAGCAGGCGGTCCGCATCGCCAGAATGCTGTCCGGACGGGGCCACGACACGTTGAACTGAACCCCGTGGCAGCATGGCCCACCGACATCGACGAGGCGGATCAGCGTCTCGACGTCAGGCGGCTCGTCGCTCGCGAAGTGGACCATGTTCAGGCAGCGCGGGTCGTCCACGAAGATCCCGGCGATGTCCTCCGGACGCGGGTAGCGCCTGGGGTAGCTGTTCGTCTCGCCCCGCAGCGTCTTGGCCGAGACCAGCACGCCGACCATGAGCTTGCGGCCGCAGTCGGGGAAGGCGCCGAGCGCGGCCTGCACCTCCGCGCGCGTCATGAAGCCGCTCACGCCGATGTAGGGTTGGTGCTTCATGACGCTGCCTGCCGGGCAGCGGCCGTGGCCTCCTGCTTCTCCTCGGCGTCCCAGCGGTCGAGCAGCGCGCCCAGTGTGCCAGCCTTGTGGGCCTCATGGATCTGCCGCGCGGCGTGGACGGCCGCCTGGTCCTCGGGCTCGAGGTCCTCCAGCGCACCGCCAGCCACGGCGAACTCGCCGTCGCAGATCGCGAGCATGTTGCCGAGCGCCACCGCGAGCGCGTCCCGCTGCCTGCTGACCTGGGCCAGCATCCGCCCGAGCCGTTGGGTCTGCCGCTCGCTCAGCGCAGCGAGCCGCTCTTGCTCTGGCGCAGGCGACGGGCCAGCGTGCGACATCTTCGGCTGCTCAGCGAGGCATGCCCCGCACTTCGTCACCAGCTTGCGGCCCGTCGACGGGTCCGTGCCGCTGATTAGGTCCTTGACCCTGTGTCCGCACGCGATCGGCCGCTCGTCGATAACGCGCAAGACCCGCATGGCGCTGTCGAAGGCTCGTGTGAGCCTTGCGTTCGCTGCGGCCAGCGCAAGCCGTGCGCGTGCGGCATCAACCCGCTTCGCCAGCGCCGCCCACCGCTCCCTCTGCTCCTTCGTCACGCTCATGCCCGACCCACCTTCCCGGCGCGCATCTGCGCCGCGCACCACCACGTCGCCACCCGCAGGACTGCCCACTGCTCCCAGATCGACATCCGCGCCTCCTCTCATCGAAACACGACGCCAGCGTAGGTGAACTTCGGGTAGGGCAGCCGTGGGACCCCGCAGCCATCGAGCATCTGCGGGATGCGCCGGCGCGCTTCCTTCGTCAGCCCGAACAGGTAGCGATGGTTGCCCGGATGTCGCTGCCGCCGCGTCAACAGCGGGGCCCACGTGGCGAGCCAGCGCCGAGCTTCCTCCCGGCTCGCCGTGGCGCGCAGTTCGGGGATGGCGATGCCCTGCGCTCTACCAGAGCGGATGAGCCGTTCTTCGACGTGCTCGTGCCCGCGCTCACGGCCGCGGATCTTCTGCTTCGCCCGATCGTTGAGCACGGTGCCATCGGGCAGCAATCGCAGCGTTCGAGGCGTCCCACGCCCAGCGTACACCGCGCCCTTGGCTTGGTAGGTGGTCTTGATGTGTCCGGGCATCACGACCCGCCCGTCGGCGTCCACGCGCTTCTCCGGGTCAGCGAAGCTCACTACGCCGGTCACGCCGTGGGAGACGAGCACATCGAAGCAGCGTGCGATGAACCACGTCTCCGCGTTCGCCAGCACCTCGTCGAGCAGCACCAGCCTGCCGAGCTCCAGGCTCTGGTCCTTCTCACCGGGCAGCCATGAGAACACCGCGTCGTTGACGGGGTAGGAGAAGACGGCGACACCCACCAAGCGCCTGCTGTACCGCTCGAACAACCCGAAGCGGCGCA
Source organism: Kofleriaceae bacterium (assembly GCA_051952595.1). Taxonomy (GTDB): domain Bacteria; phylum Myxococcota_A; class Polyangia; order Haliangiales; family Haliangiaceae; genus JABFXX01. Next base: position 44,831 of record JBQCJR010000598.1, on the reverse strand, counting down.
TGGCCGCCGGGTACGTCCCGGAGTAGTGGTGGGCGTTGACGAACGCCTTCGCCGGCGTGTCGTCGAGGATCTCGTCGGCCTCGTACGCGCGCGGGTCGAAGAACTCCCGAACGGAGCGGTACACGCCGACGCGATCACGCCATCGCTGCTCGACCGTGGTTTCCAAGCTGCTGACCTCCTCGGCCGCGATGGATGGTGCTGATGGAACGGTCCCTCGTCAAGTCCATCGCGATGCGCGTCTTCCGCGATGCTCAGAAGCCGCTGAACAGCGCGCGCTGCCGCGGAGCATCCTCATGGCCGCTCAGGCAGTGAGGGGAGAACCAGATGCGCTCGCGGGCCGCGTTCTCCCGGCCTGCGCCATCTGCCTGCACGCCGTATCCGCCATGTGCCTTCCAAGCGACGACGCTCCAGCCGGCCGAGAGAAGCTCGTCGTGCTCTCCCTCGTAGCCGCAGAGCGCGATCCGCATGTCCTCGCGCTGCCCCGCGTTCAGAGCCCACGCCCGGACGTCGGTGGCCACGGTCATCGAGTCGCGCGCGTAGAGCTTGGCGGTGCGGGCCGGGTCGCTGTAGGGCGGATCAAGCAGCACGCCCGTGAGTCCGTGCTTCCATGTCACGGCAGGCGTGCAGATCCTCGCCCAGTCCCCGCAGGTGACGCGCACGTAGCGCAGCCTGGCGGCCAAGCGCTCGAACGTGTCGTACAGCGCGGTGCGGACCGTGGCGCTGTGCACGCCCTTGCCGTAGTTCGCGTAGGCCGCGTCGTCGCGCGACGCGGTGAAAGAACCGCCGATGGCTGGGAGCTGCCGGCGCTCTGGGACCGGGCTCGTCTCCCTCTGCGTGCTTGCGCGGACGCCCTTGCCGTATTGCGGGCTCGGCCCGCTGTTTCCGCCGATCAGGATCGGCAGCTTTCGCGTCGGCTCGCGTTGCGTGCCGGCATGCACGCCGGTGCCCGCCTTTGGACTCTCCTGCCCGCCGCTGAGCGCCGGCCGCTGACGCCCTCGTGCGTTCCGATGATGATCGTCGCACCAGCCTGCGCCGATCCAGCACGACGCGCCCCAGACCCACCACGCCGCAAGCTCTGGGTCATGCCACCGAGGGTCAGCATCGAGCTTCTTTGCAAGGTCGGCGCGTGCGGCGATGAGCGCGCGGTGCCTGGCGTGAAGGTCGAGCTCCAGCACGGGCCAGTCGCATCCGCGCGCCACCGCCTCCGGGTCCGCGGCGATCGCGCGCCACACGTTGACGATGAGCCCGTCCATGTCGTTGACGGTCTCCACGCGGGCACGGTGATGCGTTGGGCGCGCCAGCAGCACGGCGAGGCTGCCGGCGAACGGCTCGCAGTAGTTGGTGACGTCGCCGAAGCGTTCCCAGACGAGCGCGGCCGCGCGTCTCTTGCCGCCGAAGTAGGGGAAGGGCGCCACCAGCCCATGCGCCAGGCCCGGCGGCTCAGCGGTGATCGACGGCGCGGCCAAGAAGTCGATGGTGCTGGCGGCGTGATGGCTCATGACTGAAACGCCTCCGACTTGCCCCCGTCGGATTTGCGGCGATCGTCTCACGTGAAGATGCCCATCAGGCGTGCGCACGAGCTTCTGGATCGTGTCTGGCACGACGCTTGCGCTACAGCAGCCGCGGCGGTCGGTCGGGCGTCGGTGCGAGGTGGCACTCACCGGGCACCTCGTGGGAGCGCCTGAACGCGAAGGTCCTCTGGCCACTCGGCTGGGTCGCGGCCATTGCGGTCAGCCAGCACGAGCACGCGCCGCCCGTCGTCATCCACCACCGCTGCGCGCCCGCAACGGCTGCAGATGGCCCCATCGAACTCGACGCCCTCGCAGCCGGAGCAGTCGGGGACGCCCAGCGGGTAGGCGCCCAGCTGCTTCACGAACACCGGCACGTCGGCGTCGCGCCCCTGCCGCACAAGGTTGCGGATCCAGGCGACATCGCACGGGCGCGCTTTGGGGCCGCTCTCGCCGCCGATGATCAGCCAGTGGATCGGCGGCGACGTGCGCATGGCCACGCCGTACTCAACCTCCAAGTCGTCGCCGCAGCACGAGCGTGGCTCGGCCGTCCTGTACTCGGTGGTGCAAGCAGGGCACACCTGCAGCGGGCTAACCCACTCCCCGACGTTCACGGGCCCGAGTAGCGGCTCCACCGACAGGAATCGAACCCGCGCCGGCACGCGCTGGAGGTGCTCGATACGCTCGTCGGCGGCCTCCTGGTTCTCGACGCTGGCCCCCACCCAGACGTTCGGCGGCAGGCCAGCGCGCCACCGCTCTGGGATGAGTTCGAGGATGCGCTCGGGCCGCGTGGTCAGCAGCAGCCAGTCGAGGCCGGGCCGGTCAGGGCCCGGGCGAGCCACGAGCACGTCACGGCCAGGGCCGCAGAAGCCCGCTGCCGTGTTGTCGATCAGCTCCCACAGCCTGGTCCGGTGCTCGTCGAGGTCGCGTCGGTCCTCGAACACGTCCGCCTGCGAGGAGCAGAACACCCGCCGCCTCTCGCCGGCCTTCACCGCCGCGCGGAACCAGCGCTCTGGCTTGAGCCATCCGCTCTCAGCGCGAGGCAACCGCATCTCGCCGCTGTGCCACCACGGTGTGAAGTGATGGTGGGCGAGCGGCTCCGGGACCTGCCGATGCTCAGCCATGGGGCACCTCCTCCTGCTGCGCCTTGCTGGCGAGCCGATCCAGGACCTTGGCGATGGCGGCAACCCTGCCCCACCGCCCGGCCTTCGTCTCCTTGTCCAGTTCGCGCATGAGGCGTCGAGGCTGATCCTGATGGCGCCGACCGCGCCAGACGTCGGGACTGCTGAAGAGTTCCTCCCCCTGCACGTAGCGCAACCCGTCTCCGGTGAGGATCATCCACATGCCGTTCATGTTGCCGTGCACCGTGCTGCACTGCAGGCGGCCGTGGTGCACGAAGTACCGAACCGACCCGTTCAGGATCTCGGCCCCATCCCCATCGAGCCACGTGCCAAGCTCGGCGGCCGTGGGCCACCCGGTCGCATCGCGCCGGAACCTGTTGGCGCCCCAGTGCGCGTTGAAGCGCTCGAGCGGGTCGTCGGGCTGCCTCTCCTCGGCGAGACGCAGGATGCTGAGGAGCAGGTCCTTCCCATCGGCGGCACATGGCGGGAAGCCGTACCCGAGGCTGCGCAAGAGACGCACGAGACCGGCCATCTCGACCACGCACGCGCGCTTCATCGGCGCCGGCATCGCGTCGAACTTTCGGAAGTCGTACCGGCCGCCCTGCTGCTGAGCGTTCGTGGTCTTCTGGAAGAACTCCACGTGGGCGATCCGCCCTCCGGTCTCCAGCGTTGCCTCCAGATCGCCGCGACGCGCCAGCCAGTGGCTGTCGGCGATGATGGGGAACCGCTTCTCGACGGACGGGTCGCGCTGGGTGAAGAACCCGCGGTCGTCCAGGTGCTTCACGAACGCCTGCAGCACGCGGAGCATCGCGGGCTCGTCCACGGTCGGCTCAGCGACGCTCACCCGGCTCTGGTAGATGGAGATGGCGCCGCGGCGCGGCCCCAACGGCTCTTGCTCAGGCATCGTCCACCTTCCCCATCCGGGACGCGCCCGCCTCGCGCTGCAGAGCGGCCATCGCGCTGTTCCGGCTCAGGCCATCGGCGCCGGGCTTGCTCTGGAGGAGCACGCCCTCCAGCCCAGCGAAGACGCCAGCGTGCTCTGGCTGGATGTCGTCCTCGTAGAGGAGGTACTTCAGCTTGTGCGCCCAGCCCTGGGCCTTGGCCATGAGCCGCACCCGCTCGTAGAGCTCGGCCGCGTACGCGCTCCACTTCGCACGCGCGCCGCCCACGTAGACGTGCGTCATCCAGTTCCACCACCACGACCCCTCGTCGTACCCGGCGCGGACCGCGAGCGCGTTCTGCCTGTCGTTGTACGGCTCGAACCACACGGTCTCGACGGCCTTGGGGTTGAGCGCATCGAGGAGCACCTCGAGCGCGTCGCCTTCCAGCATGTTCGGGAACACGGGGCAGAGCATCGCGAAGGTCGGGACGCCCGCCGCCTGCAGCTCCTTGGTGGCGCGGATCCGCGCGCTCGGGGAAGGCGTACCGATCTCCACCCGCTTCGCCCATGCGTCGTCCGTAGTCCCGCAGGAGAGCCCCACGACGAAGCGGTCCCGGTGCGCCGCGAAGAGGTCCCGCCACCTCGTGGACAGGCCCACGCACGAGTTCTTCGTCAGGATCCGGATCCTGAAGCTCGTCCGCTCCAGCACCATGCGGAGCGCCGTCTCGGTCTTCCCGGACCTCAGCGGCTCGGGGCTGAAGGCGTCCGTGAGCTGCGAGACCACGAGCACCTCGCCAGCGCCCCACCCACGCGGCTTCGACCGCAGCTGGTCATCCAGCCGCTCGATGACATCGGGCCACACAAACGTGATCCGGTGATCGTCCGTGTGCTTCACGGCGCGGCCCGTCTGCTCCTGGATCGCCTGCGCGAACTTCTCCCGGTTGATGCGCAGGTAGTTGCCCCAGTCGCTCGAGCAGTAGGTGCAGGAGAAGTCGCACCGGCCCATGACGTCGAGTTTGTAGGTCGCCAGGTCCTTCTTCTCGAAGCCTGGCGAGCGCTTGATCGGGTCCTTGATGCTCGGCACGTTGACGACGGTCGTCAGGTGCCGCTTCGTTCCTTGAACGGTCATCGCGTCTTCCTTTCTGCTGCGTCGGCTCAGCGCCGACGATCACTCTTCATCGTAGCCGTCCGGCAGCTCTTGGTCTGCCAGATTGTCGAAGCGCATGCAGGATCCATCGAACCGCAGGAGGACCTTGCCCGTACTCCCGTGGCGGTGCTTGCCGATGATCAACTCGGCGATCCCACGCGCGTTGGTGGTCTCCGGGTTGTAGTACTCGTCGCGGTAGATGAACAGCACCGCGTCGGCGTCTTGCTCTAGTCCTCCGCTGCTTCTCAAGTCAGAGAGCTGCGGCCTCTTGTCCTTTCCTGGGCGCGTCTCAACAGCGCGGTTGAGCTGAGCAAGGGGCACGAACACCACCTGCAGTTCCTTCGCGAGTTCTTTCAGCCCCTTGCTGATCGCCGACACCTCTTGTTCTTGGCTCTCGGCGCCAGGGTGCCGCATGAGCTGAAGGTAGTCGATGACCACCATCCGAATGCGGCGCCCTGGCTTCGTCACCGTCTCCACGCCCGTCTGCGCGTCGACCTCGACGACCGGCTCTTGGTCGTACTCAGCTTGGCAGCGACGGACCTTGGCACGCAGTTCTTGGAGCGTGATGCCCGGCGTGTCGTCGATCCAGATGGGGAGGCCGCTGAGGTAACTGGCTGCCTCGGCGAGTTTGCTCCGGTGGTAGTCCTGCAGAAAGCCATCGCGCACGAACTCGAACGGCACGCGCGCCTCTGACGCGAGCGCGCGCTCGACGAGTTGCTCGTGCGGCATCTCCAGTGAGAAGAACACCACGCCGTCGCCTGGCTGAAGATGACCATCCGCGGTCGCGCGGGGCGCCGCCACGTTGGCCGTGATGTCGAGGACCAGGCTCGTCTTGCCTTGGCCAGGTCGCGCCCCGATCACATAGACGTTACCGTCACGCCAGCCGCCCATCTTCTTGTCGATGCGCTGGTAGCCCGTGAGGACCCCGCCCACGGCGACGTCGCCGGCGCGGCGTCGGTCGATGCGATCCAGAGCCGCGTGGAGCATCGTGTCGATCCTGCGTATCGGTGAGCGCTCGCGTACACGCGCCAGCGCGGTCACCGATGCCTCGGCGCCGTCGACGAACGCCTGCACCTCGCCGACGTCCCCGTAACCCTCGGCGGCGACGCGCTGGCAGGTGGCTATGAGTTGCCGGAGGCGCCACTTCTCGTAGACCACGCGCGCGTGCGCGCCCACGTGGGCGACCGCCGGCGTGGCGTCGGCGAGTTGCGCCAGGTAGGCCGCGCCGCCCACCTGCTGCAGGCGCTCTCGATCCCGGAGCCACGAGGCCACCGAGATGATGTCGATGGGCGTTCCCGCGAGCGCGAGTTCCTGCGACGCCTCGTAGATCTTGCCGTGCGCGTCGCTGTAGAAGTGCTCGGGCTTGAGGATCTCCAGCACCCGATCCAGCGCGTCCCGGTCAAGCAGGACAGCCGATAGCACGGCGGCCTCGGCATCCATGTTGTGCGGCGGTACGCGCCCGTGAACCACCGGGGGCTCACGCGGTCGTTCGAGCCGGGCGTGCGACATCCCCTGGCTCCTCATCGGCTGCGCCCCAGTCCAAGGGGGACCAGCAGGAGTTCGTCGTCGCCCTTCTTCCCGAGCAGCCGCCGCGCGATGTACTCGCCGTTGCTGGTGTCGGTGGTGTAGGCGGCCTCCAGTTGCTCGCGCGAGGTGAACTCGGTCGTGACCATGATGGGCAGGCCCTGCGAGAACCTGGCCTGTAAGATGTCCGCCTCAGCCTTGCGCGAGGCTTCGTTGCGGCCCGCCTTGCCAAGGTCGTCGATGACGAGGAAACTCGCCGTCATGGCGGACTGGATGAGCGGGGCCTCGCCATCGCCGAGCTTGTGACGCCGCCGCGCCTCCCCAACGGCCCACGCTTCCACGAACAGCGCGTTCTGCGCGAGCTTCAGCGCGTCCAAGTCCCCTCGGCGCGCGAAGGCGAACAGCGTGTTGAACGCCGCGGCCGCCAGGCTCGTCTTGCACGTGCCGGAGGGGCCGTAGACCGTCATCACCTTGGCCCGGCGGAGCCTGGCGGCGACCTGCTGGTGAACCGCGCGGTCCGGCAGCCGCTCGAGCAGCGTTTCAGACAGGAGCCGCAAGCCGCGGAAGGCCGCTGGGACCGTGGCCAGCGCCGCCGCATGCCGCGCAGCACGCTCCTCGAGCGCGCGCTTCTTGATGCACTCCGCGCAGAGCCCCGAGTCGAGCCACGCCTGCCTGTTGGCGAGTTCGGCGCCGCACCGTTCGCAGGTGTACCGCCGCGCCGGCAGTTCGGCGGACAGCACCGGGGAGACCATCCCGCGCCTCACGCGACCCGCCCTCGCGCGGCTTCGAGCTCCACGAGCTGACGCTCGGCCTCGGCGCACTCCTCGGGGCTCACCACGTCCCCGATGCTGGGCGCCATCTCCCAGCGGTGCGCCGGCGGGGGCGGGGCCTGGCGGCCTGTTCCTGACCGTGCCGCCTCCTCGGCGCGCGAGCGCTCTCCGATCGCCTTGCCCCTGACCAGGAAGCCGCCCAGACGACGGACCAGCTGCTCACGGCTCATCGTCCGCGCCGAATGCCCCTCTTTCGCGACGAAGGACGTGATCGCGTCGCGCACGTCGCTCCTGCGCGCCCCCGCCGTCACCGCGGCGGCCGCCCAGTTCTCGGCCAAGGCGTCAGCCTCCGTCGCATCGGCTACAAGCAGACGCAGGGCCGGCTGCGCACTCAGCCAGCCAAGAATGTCCGCGGCAGAAACCGCATCCGGAGCACCGGCCGTCTCCTCCGGCCAGGAGATCTCGGAGAGGCTCCGGGGGTCGTTGCGCGGAGTGACCGTGCGCAGTCCGTGTCCGGTCGTGACCGGCCTCGAGGCCGGTACCGTGTCCGGTCCGTGTCCGGTCCGTGTCCGGTGCTGTGGCCGGTCGTGACCGGCCTCGAGGCCGGTGCCGTGTCCGGTCTGTAGCCGGTCCGTGTCCGCTCCCGTGGCCGGTCCGTGGCCGGTGCCGATCGGCCTCGAGGCCGCCCCCGTGGCCGCAGGCGTGTCCGCCTCGGGGCCGGTGTCGTGGCCGCCGTTGGGCGCGGACGTGGCGTCCGGTCCCCGACGGGCCGTGGAGCACCTGCCGCAGGTCGTGCGACCGTCGCGGGCGCGTCGCTTGGCGCAGGAGGCGCACGGCCGTGCGTCCGGAGCCGGGCGGGCCGAGGTGTTGTCCCCGGCCGCGTCGTCGAGGAGAGCCCAGCGCCGCCACTGAACGATCTCGACGCGGCGCCCGCCCTCCTCGCCGAGCAGGCGTGCCATCGGCAGCCCGTCATCGTCGCCGGGAAGTGCAATGAAGAGGATCCGCAGGGCCTGCTGTATCTCCCCGCGGTCGCCGCCGAGCAAGTCGTGCAGCGCATCCACATCGCTCATCCCCACCGGGAGCGACAGCACGCCGCCGCCGTCTGCAGCCTCGTGGCAGAGTTCGAGGAAGATGAACCGGACAGCGCGCGGGATGCCCCGCTTCGCGCCTCGCAGCAGGTCGCGGTACATCGGAATCCACCGCGCCATCAGGCCGGCTCCTGTCGCTGGGACGTCATCCTCCACCTCGCCATAGAAACGCTGTGCGCCTCGGGCGCAACTACACAACGAGTCGCTCCGAGGCGCAGCCAAGAAACACCACGATTACGCGGGCTTGCCCGTCTGGATCGTCGAAAGCCCACCCTAGCCCCCGACCGGAGCATCTGGTGGATCTGCGTCGATCCAGAACTTCTTACCCGGCGGGCGGCTGGTCGGCGTCGCCGCCCCTCTTCCGCCCGCTCTTCTTCGCCTTCTTGCCACCCGCCGCGGCGTCCGGCTTCGTCCCGACATTCTCGTGTCCGGGCAGGGTCATCTGCAGTTCTTCGGGCGTGGCGGCGCGTTCCTGGAGCAGTTCGTTCGTCTCGGCGTCGAACAGGTACACGGTGGACCCGCGGATCTCGGCACGCGCCCAGACCTCGACCTCGACGGTGCCGGTGCGCGCGAGTTCCACCTCGGCCCGCAGGTCACGCTCGCGGGCCTCGGCCTGCTCGCGGGCCTCGTTGAACGACTTGTTCGCGGACTTCCGCTCCTCCTCGATGCGATCGATCGTCTTCAGCGCGTCGAGGTGCGCGCCGACGCGCTCGTCGAGCTCGGCATGGGTGACCTGACGGCGACGCTTGAAGCGCACGCGGTCGGGGCCGAGCTTGTGCACCTCCGAGGCCGCCTGCTTCTGGCATGCCTCGACGGCCTGAGCCCAGGTGCCCTGGGCCGGGGCGGTGATCGGCTGGTAGCGCACCTCGCCGCCATCCTCCTCGATGCGACGCGCTCTGGGAGCATCACCGGAAGCGAGGGCGTCGAGGCGCTGGACCACGACGTCGAGCGACACCGGCTTGCCGTCCACGAGCGGCAGCAGTGGCAGCACCGCGACCGCAGCGAAGCCGCGCGGGTTGTTGTCAAGGAGCTTGAGCAGCATCGCGCCGACAGGATCGGCGGTCGGTGCATCCGCCGGTGCGGCTCCCTCGCTCGCGCCGCCATCCTGCGGCGCGTCCTGCTCGTCCTGCGCGGCGACGGCGGCCTCCTCGATGCGCGCGTTGTTCTTGCCGACCTGGCCGTTCACGGTGGCGAGCTGGCCCGCCTGGAACGCGCCGGGCAGGCGCGCCCTGACCACGGCGAGCGCGCCCCGCTCCTCGAGCAACTTCGCGTCCTCCTCGCGGAGATCGTTCCCGCGCACCACCCAGGCGCTCAGCAGCTCGGCGAGGAGGTCCTCCACCTCGCCCTCGGCCACGAGGTCTTTGGGGAAGAGGTGCACGAGCACGGTCTGCGCGCTGGGCAGGTAGGCGCAGTCGCCGGCGGGGCCCTCGACCACCTCGAGCGCCAAGGCGCCCCGCAGGAGCTGGAAGCGCTCCTGGATCTTGGAGCGAACCCGCTCGGCGTCGTCCGTAGGCAACTCCGTGCCAGCGGCCAGCGACGTGAGCAGCTCGTCCTCGACATCGGAGATGTACATCCCGGGGTGGTCGCGCAGCAGCCGCAGGATGTGCTGCTCGATGGTCACGTGGTCCTTCAGCACCGCCGCGATGTCGATCGGCGGTCTCGGATCATCGGTCTTCTTGCTCGTTCGTCTGGGCATGTGCCTCCTTACCGTGTCAAAAGAGCGACCTCGCGCTTGCTCGCGAGGAGCTTGCGCCAGTTCGCGTGTCGTCGTGCGTGTGTGGCGATCGGCCTGATCGTCCGCTGCGCCCACGCCCATGCGGGGATCCTGGCGTACGCCATCACCGCCGCGGCCGTGTCGAGGGAGACGGTCAGCCGTTGCCCGGAGTGCATCTCGGAGAGCGTGCCCTTCGAGACGCCGGTCTGCTCCATCAGTGACTTCACCGTCAGTCCGTCGTGCTTCATCAACTGCCGGAGCAGGTAACTGCCCAGCGAGATGCGCCGGAGCGGCGGTCGGCGTGTGTACGGACGCCGTTGCGTCGGTTGAGACTTAGGTGCCACGAGGATGGACGATGGACCGACGAGACGCGGCTTGTCAACGGATCACGTTTTATCCATCTGGTTCCAAAGGTGAAACCTCGTGCTCTGTATGGACTTGCCAGACGGGCGGCGAGCCGGTAGGGTCCATCTCACCGCGGGTGACGCCGCGCGAACGACATCCGCGGTGCAGAACCGCGAGCAGCATGGAGGTTTGATGCGCAGTCAGCAGCAACGCGGCCAGGAAGGCCGTCCGCAGACGCAGGCACAGCCGCAGGAGCGGGCCCCGTCTGAGGAGGAGAAGCTCAAGCGGATTTTCTATAAGGGCCGCTTCAAGGAGTTCGAGGCGCTGTTCCAGTGGAAGGATCGCGCCGCGGCGCAGCACATGGTGAACAGGCTGGCGGCGATCGCGTGCCAGCAGTTCCGCAAGCTCGACGCGCAGCGCTACGAGCGCCGCGGCGAGCCCGCGGCGCCGATCAACCTGGAGTCGCTGGTGGAAGCGGTGCTCGAGGCGGCGCGGATGGGGATCGAGCCGATCGGCGATCAGGCGTACCTCGTGCCGTACAAGGGGATGGTGCAGATGATCCCCGGGCCCGGTGGGCTCATCAACATCGCCAAGCGCAGCGGCTACGAGGTGTCGGCCGAGGTCGTGCTCCCGGGCGACGAGTTCGACTACGCGCTGGGAAGCAAGAGGTTCGTGCACCACAAAAAGGCCGAGCGCGGGCGCATGCCGCAGGCGCCCAACCTCACCGGAGAGTTCAACGCCGACCGCCAGGCGAAGCTCGACTACAACAACGAGATCTATCGCTCCATCCGGTTCGCGTACGCGCTCATCGAGAACCTGAAGGAGCCGACCGCGCAACCGAAGGTCGCGGTCCTGACCTTCGAGGAGATCGACCGCATCCGGATGTCGTCCAGGGCCGGGACCGGGCCGTGGTTCGAGTGGCCGGACATGATGGCGATCGTGCGCGCCATCAAGCGCGGCATGAAGCAGGTTCCGCGCGACTACATGCTGAACGAGGCGCTCCTCGAGGACGAGGACGGCGCCTACCCGGTGGGGCTGTCCAAAGACATCATCACCGTCTCGACGTCCAACCAACTCGAGGAGGGCGGGCGCGTGCCGACCGCGCGGGACATGCTGGGCGATATCGGCGACGAGCAGGACCGCGCGGCGGTGCCGGCCCAACGCGACGGAGGCGCGTCTGCTCCCATCAACGCGCCGCCATCCACTCAGGGGACCTGACCACGATGCGCGCGCTCCTCACCCTCTCGGGCCTCAACCTCGCTGCGATCTGCCCTGGCTCCGTGGCGCTTCCCAGGTACGCGAGCGCCAGCGCGGCAGCCGGAGGCGGCAACGCGGGTCACGAGTACACGCAGGTCCTGCTCACCGATGGTCGCGATGCCGCCGAGGAAGCGGCCCCGGCCATCGCCCGCCACTGGGGGCTCTCTCCCGAGGCCGAGGACGAGTTCCGCCGCCGAGCGCGCGCGTTCAATCCGCCGATCCCGAAGGGAGCCATCTGCGAGCAGCCGCTCGCCTTCCTCGAGGACGGCTCCGTCGTTCCCGTGGAGGGCGGGCGTGGCGCCTACGAGGTGCCCGAAGGGACGATCTTCGCCGGCACGCCCGACGTGGTGTGGACCGAGCCCGAGCCCATCCGCGTCGAGCGCGATGCCAGCGGTCGAGTTCTGCATGCCGCGGCGCCGCCCGGAACCGTCGCCTGGTGCGCGGATCTGAAGTGGGGCCGGGACGAGCACGTGCCGCCCGTGGAGCAGAACCTCCAGCTGATCGGTGGGTCGCTGATGATCGCTCGCTGGACTGGCGCCGAGCTTGTGGTGCCGGCCATCGTCTTCACCGGCTTCGGGAACGCGGCCGGACGCTGGGAGACCCCGCAGGATGTCAACGGTCGCGCGGTCCCGCTTCGCCCCGAGGACCATGCGCGCGCCGAGGCGCAGATCCGCCGGATGGCAGCCGTCGCCCGCGAGCAGGTGGACATCTACGCCAGCCATGGATCCGGGAAGCTCTCGCTGCGGACCGGGCCCCACTGCGCGTGGTGTCCGGCGCGCGCCGCCTGCCCTGCGCAGGCTGGGGAGGTCCACGCGCTCGTTCACGGCGTGCCGTCGTTCGCGGGCGCGCTCGATCGGGACACGGCGTCCAAGGCGGCCGGGATTCTCGTGCGGATGACCGGACTGGTGGAACGCATGAAGCACGTGTTGCGCGCCTACGTGGAGGAGCACGGGCCCATCACGCTGGCGGATGGGCGTCTGTGGGGGCCGCGCGAGCAGAACGAACGACGGTACAGGACGAGGCCGACCTACGAGGCGCTCGTCCAGGTGCTCCTCGACTTCGTGCCAATCGAGGAGGCAGAACGACTCGCGGACGAAGCCTTCCGGACGTCGAACACGGCGATCGTGGAGAGCATCCGTAAGGCTCTTGCACTCGCAGGGCGGAGGCGCGGGATCAAGGCGTCGATGATGAAGCTCACCGCCGAACTCGCCGCGCGTGACGGGCTGACCGAGGAAGTCAGGCAACGGTGGAGCGCCTATTTTCAGGCGGCCGCAGCGGACGATGGCTCCGAAGATGGCGCGGAGGAGGAGACCGGCGATGGATGAACTGGAGGTGGTGGCCTCGTTTGGGGCTGCCGCAAAAGTGGCCTCATTTGCCCGGGCCTCCATCATGAGGCCACCACCCGCGCTCGCGCCGCTCCGCAACGAGGTGGCGGAGCTGCTCCTCTCAGCGGAGGACGACGAAGAAAGAAAGCGACTTTTGGCTCATGTGGCCGAGCGCCTTGAGGGAATCAGGCAGAGGCTGGGCGCGCGCGCGCTGAATATTCGTGCCGACGTGGCGGAAGAACGTCGCCCGCGCGGCTTGGAGGTCAGCGCCACGCACGCGCAAAGCGGACGGCGAGACACGATCGAGATTGTTCGTCGCACGGAGACGCTGGCAGTCGATGCCTGTGGACGTCAGTTCAGACTCCGGGACGGTGCCGAGCGCCGCAGCGGCTGGGGAGGGCACACGCTGACGCCCGAGGCACTGGAGGCGGTCAAGGCGTTGCCGGTAGGCGATCTCGCCGCCGGCGTGGCTCTCAAGAACATCCAAGCGTTGAGGAGGAAGGCGCGATGACGTCGAGCGAGGAACGGGACGCGCTGGAGACAATCGCGGTGCTTGTCGAGGCGGGCGTGGCGTCGAAGCTCGGCTGCTCCATGGATCAGGTGTCAGCCACGGTCGAGATGCTCACCGGGCCGCGTGGACGCGCGCCCGTCGTCGAGGTACTGGTGGACGGCGCGCGCCTGCCGCGTGCGCTGAGCCACGTCGTCACAAACGTGCTGTCCTGCCTGTGCGGACAGGTGGTCCCTCTGGCGCAAGGCGGTGCGGCGTGAGCGACGAGCACACTCCCCACGAACTGCGACGTCTCCTCGAGCAGGAGCAGCAAGCCGTGGCCTCGCACGCGGCGGACCTGAAGGCGATGCGGCAGGTGACGAGCGCGCTGCGCCGGGCCAATGCGGAGCTTCGGAGCGTGCTGGCGAACCTGAACGCCGCGACGGAGCGGCACATCGCGGGCATCTACAAGACCAAGCGCCCCGCGGACATCCTCGATCTGGAGGCCGCGCTGGCCGCGGCGCGGCGCATGGACCCCGTCCTGGAACCGACGCCGATCGACGATGCGGACCTCTGCGCCATGGAGGCGCGCGAGCGCGCGGCAACGCCGGGACCATGGCGCTGGTGGACCTCGAACAGCCAGCGGCGCCTTTCAAGCGACGTTACAGGTGGAGACGGCGATGTAGCCTGTGCGACGGTTCATCCGCGCGACCGCGTGCCCGACATCCAGATCCGCGAGGCCGACGCTCGGTTCATCGAACACGCGCGCACCGACATGCAGCGCCTCATCGTGGAGGTGCGGCGGCTCCGGGCGCTGCTCGCAAAGGAAGAGGGGCGCTTCGATGGCTGAGCTTCCGCGGCGTGGAGCACCCGACGCCCTCTACATCCTCGACCTGGCCATGTGGGTGCACGCGGTCTATCACGCGACCGCGCAGGAGGTGGAGTTCGGCGAGAAGCACAAGCCCGTCGAGGTCATCGCGAAGAAGCTGGTAAAGCTCCTCTTGCGCGAGCCGGCCTTCCTCATCGCCGCGGTGGACTCGAAGCCGCCGACGTGGAGGCACGTGCTCTACCCCAAGTACAAGGCGCACCGTCCCCCGCACCCGGCCGGCGTCCACGAGCTGGCCGCGGCGGCCAAAAATCTTCTGCGGCTGCATCACATCCCGGTGCTCGGCGTCCCTTGGTTCGAGGCGGACGACGTGATCGCCACGATCGCCGACATGGGCGCCGCGGCCGGGCTCCAGGTGGTGATCCTCGCCAGGGACAAGGACCTGATGCAACTCGTGGGGAGCACGCCGGGCCCGCGCACAGCCGCCCTTCCGACACCGCTGCGTGGGCGCGCCGCGCTCTGGGATGGCGCCTCGCACGAGACCGTGGGCCGAATGGAGGTCGTGCGCCGTTGGGGAGTAGACCCGGACCAGCTGGCCGACTTCTTCGCCCTCGTGGGCGATGGTAGCGACGGAATCCCAGGCGTTGACGGGATCGGCGTGGAGACCGCCGGCGCGCTGATCAGCCGCCGCGGGTCTCTGGATGCTGTCTTGAAGACCGCCATCCTGGAGAACAAGCGGGTGCGCCGCCGCCTCGAACTCGGCGCAGAGGCCGCGCGCCTGAGCCGCAAGCTCGTGGAGCTCCGGTGCGACGTTCCCGTGGAGGCTTCCATCGCGGCGTGCCGGGTGGGCTGGGGCGACCCGGAGTGGATCCGCGCCTTCTACACGGAACGGGGGCTCCACACCCTCGCCGGCGAGGTGGACTGGTACCAGAAGGCGCCCATGCCGGCGGGGCTCCAAGAGCGCGCGCGCGCGGCGGGGTGGCTGTGATGAACGCGAAGCAAGTGGACTGGTTGCGCGTGGTGGCTGAGGCCGAGGCGCAGAAGAAACCGGGCGACGTATGGACGATGCCCCATGGCATCCTCCACCACGCCGTCGCCACGCACTGCAACGGCGACTTCTACAACTGCGTGCTGGCCGAGTCGCTGTGCACGAGGGTCAAGGTCACCGGCTCGGCCCGGCCCGGAACGCCGGACTGTCCTGACTGCCTGCGCGCGCTCGCGAACGCGGCGCAGCCCGCGGCGTGGGAGGTGGCCGAGGAGGAGTTCCGCTACCTGCTCGGGCGGCGCGTGAGCGCGGTGGATCGCACCGTGGGCTTCATCATGCTGAACCCGAGCACAGCCAGCGGCGTGGATGCGCGTGGCCGGGAGGTGAACGACCCGACCGTCCTTCGCATCAAGGGCTGGACCGAACGCTGGGGGTTCGGCGCGGTGCTCATCGCGAACAAGTACGCCAGGCGCTCGCCGCACCCGGAGCACCTGCAGAAGGTCGACGACCCGGTGGGGCCCAAGAACGACGCCTTCCTCTTGCAAGTCGCGCAGCTGGCCGAGATCGTCGTGTGTGCGTGGGGAGCGCCGCTTCGGAAGTGGAGCGAGCAGCGTACGGCCCGCGTGCTCGAGATCCTCATTGCCGAGGCGGGCGTGCTCCCGTGGGTGCTCGGGACGACGCAAGATGGCGACCCCAAGCACCCCATGGCGCGCGGTCTCCACCGCGTGCCGGACCACGTGACGCCGAAGCCCATGTTCCGCGTGCCGGACATCTTTCGCGTGAAGAACAGGAACACCGAGGGCTACTACGAGATGGAGGGCACGTTGCCAACCGGGCGGCGCTGCCGTGTGGCGGTAGATCCGAAGCGCAACGGGACCATCAGCTTCAGGGCGGCGGGCGTCGACCAGCCACTCACGGCGGGCGAGGCGCTCTTCATCCAGAAGCTCCTCCAGCACCAGGAGGACGAGCGCGCCTCGGACAACGGCTGGCCGCCGGCGCGCGTGCATCTACTCGGGGATGCGCGATGAGGCAGGTCATCGACCCGATCCTGCTGGGCGCCATGGTGCGCCGCATGGGCGATCGCGTCCCGGCGATGTCGCTCCACCAGCCCTACGCCGGCCTGACCGCCGCCGTGTTGCCTGGCGCCGATGCGGGCGTAAAGGACATCGAGACGCGCGCGTGGAAGATGCCTGAGCGCTGGGCTACGGAGAACACGCCGGTGCTCATCTGTTCGGCGCAGAAAAAGAGCGCTGAGGGGTTCGAGCGACTGGGCAAGGCTGCGCATCGTCTGCCGCGCGCCGTCATCGAGCTGACCGACCGGCAGGGTGTGACGATGGCGCTCGTTCAGTTCAGCGCGTGCCGACCCCTCTTGCCGGAAGATGAGGAGCGAGCCTGGTTCTACGAGCCTGGACGGTTCGCCTTCGAGATCGCCAGAGCGATCCCGTTGCAGCCCATCAGGGTCGCGGGACGGCAGAAGATCTACCACGTGTCGCTTGACGTCGTGATCGACGCGCTGCGCCCCAAGGGCGGCTCCCGCGAGGCCATCTGCCCGTTCTGTCGACATCGCCACATGCTGATCGCTGACCTCGTGTTCCCACGGCACATGAAAGTCGGCGCGGGGATCGACATCTGCGATGGGTCCGGGGCCACACCATCATCCGTCAGCGCGGAGGACCGACAAGGATGCTGATCGTTCGGCGGCGGCAAGAGCCCGCCACGCGCGTCGATGGTTCCAGACCCAGAGCCGCACCGAGCCAAGCGGCATTCCCGGAGCGCGGTGTGCACGCTTCTGTTGCTCGAAGCGACGGCGCTGTGCATGGGTCGATCCCCGTGCGCAACGCCGGGCTTGGGGTGTCGCATCTGGGCGTGCTGGTACGGCGCGACGCGAGCGTCGAGATCCTCTGGGATGCAACCGCCTTCGCGCGCGGACGATGGATCGCTGGCCTCCGACAGGTGACCGCGCTGACGGGCGGGCCCATTGAGCCGCCGCCCCGCTCGAACGCGCCCGCCATGACCGTCATCGAACGCGCGCTCTTTGAGGTCGAGGTGGCGATGACCGCGGCGGTCCAGAGGCTTCTGCCTCTTCCACCCGCCAGACCGAGTGCCGAGCGCCCGGCGCCAGCCATCCCCTCGGCCACGGTGACGGAGGCGGCACTCGTCGGGATGGACCCGGAGGCGCTTCAGCGACGTCGGCGCGAGATGGGCGCGCGGCTCACCGCCATCGACGGTCGTCTGGCGGTCCTGACACGACTCTCGAGGGAGCGTGGCCCGGCGGCCCGCAGCGCAGCGCGCGAGCGCGCCGCACTGGTGCGGGAGAAAGGCACGCTCACCGAAGAGATCCACGTCATCAAGGCCGCGCTCGCCCAGCATGGGCAGTTGGTTCCGCGCGGCGTGCAGTTCTGGGAACTGCTCCGGGAGTGCCACCAAGTTCTCTCGGCCATCAAGCTCGATGACGACGACCCGTTGCTCACCCGCGTGGAGGACACGATGGAGCGCATCGAGGCAGCCATCCCTCTCGAGTTTCTGCTCAAGGACGAGGAATCTCTGCGCGGCGAGGAGCCATGACCCTGGTCTACTCCGCGCGCCTCACCTACCCGGGCCCCGACCGCTTCGACATCACTCGGGCCACAGCCGACAAGCAACTCGCGCGCGGGGAGGAGTCGCCTGGTGCGCCGTTCGCGCCGTCGTGGGCCGTTCTCAGCCCGGCGCTGAAGGCCCGCCGGCGCGCCGACGCGGTGATGGCCGAGTGCAAGCGCCTCCTCGAGGCCGAAGGCGCCAGCGACATCCCCACCTTCGACCCCTTCGTCTACCAGCGTCAGGCCGAGGACATCGAGGCCGCCGCGTGGGAGGCGTACCAGCCCGCTTTCGTCCGCGAGATGCGCGCCTCGTGGGTGCAGCACCGTCAGGCGTGGCTCAGGCTCCTCCGGCGCCCACGGGTGGTGCTCGTGTGCTTTTGCACCAACCCCGAGCACTGTCACAGGGGACTTCTCCGGTCGGTCATCCTCCCCGCCTTGGGCGCTATCGACGGGGGAGAGCTCCACCCAACGGCTACGGAGCCGGAGCCACCTCCTATCCGGCGCTGCGCTTGCGGCTGGCCAACGTCCACGCAGCACTGTGCGGCGTGTGCGGACCACCTGCGGGCGTCCGGCATGACGCTTGCCAAGTGCGAGCCCGGGGAGGTGGCCATCGCGTTTCGGGGTCCGCCCCAGAAATCGACAGAACGGGTCGGCTCTAACGTTGACGAGCGTTAGAGCGCTGCGTAGACTCTTCTGTGTCGGCCGCTGAGGTCGACCAAGGAGCGCCAGATGAAGACCACTTTCCCCATGGACATGGACCTCACGGACGCCGAGGCGGACGCTCTGGCTGGGTTGCCTGCGGACTCGGCGACGGCGCGGTTCAATGTGGAAGCGGATGTGAGCCGGGATGGCGTGCTCGTGGAGCGCGTGCTGTTCGCCGGCCAGGAGGTGCGCTTCCCCCGCGTGCTCGCGCGCGCCGAGGCTGTGCTCATCCAGCGCGTGCAAGAAGCCGCGTGAGCATGCCCGACTGGGATCATCTGGGGTGGACCGCCACCATTATCTTCATGACGTGGTGGGCGCTGCGGCCCGAGCGTAGCGACAAGACTGGACGCAAGTACCTCGGCCGCTGAGGTCGAGCAGCAGGAGAAGAACAATGAAAACCGCGAACGGAGTCGAGCGTCACCCGGAGCCCCATCAGATGGCGGATCGCCATGCGGACCGCCGCGAGGCTCGCCGGAGGCGCCGCGCCGTGATGGCGCGTGGGTGGCGCCGGGTCGACATGAGGCGGGCGTCGCGTTCGCGCGCCGCAGCGTAGGAGGACGATGCCCAGGAACACAACAGAAGAGCCGCGCCTCCAGCGGCTAACGAGCGCTCTCCTTGCCCCGCACGTGGCCGAGGTCATTCACCAAATGCTCGAGGAGACGAAGCGCTGGGGGAGCAAGGCTCCTGTCGTTCGCGGTCGCATCCGCGCAAAGCTTGACGAACTGCTGCGGTACGCGAAGGGCGAGCAGGCGGTGATGGGTGAAAGGGACCTGAAGGCGCTGATGTTCCTGGTGGAACAGCCGCTGAAGATCCACCCGACGCTTCGTCTCCTCGCGACCGCGGCTGCGGGGCGGCAGGCGCTGAACGAAGGTCGACCGCTGACGCCGTCCCAGGCGGCGGCCTTGGGAAGCGTGGGCGAGGCGCGGGTGCGGCAACACGTTCTTGCCGGCGTCCTCGTCCGAACGGATGATGGGCTGATCACGAACGCAAGCGCCAGGCGCTGGCTCGGAGGCGTATGAAGCTGTGGGCGATGGGAATGGTGATGTGGTCGGTGCTTCAGGAGGCGCGGCGCGCGCGACGCCTCCACGGTCCGCGCCCGCCCGGTGGCGACGGTACCGGGGGCGTCATCGCAGAAAGGTGGGAGCTGGCCGCCAGAGCGGAAAGCGACCGGCTGGCAGGCCGCGAGACGTGGGCGTCGGTGCTCGGCGAGGAGACCGCAGAGGCGGTTGCGGCAACGGACGACGAGCACCTCTTCCACGAACTCGTGCAGGTCTGCGCCGTCTCGTTTCGGTGGGCCGTCGATGTCCTCCGCCGCGTTCGCGAGGCGGATGGGGCGCCGCGCGACAGCCACACCCGGGAGCTCGAGCGCCCCCATGTGGAGCCGGTGCGCGTGGAGTACCTGGACGACGGTGCCGCGGTCTTCGTCTGTCCTCCCTCGGGGGAGGCATGGTGCGCCTTCGAGGGCCCGGACGATGCGGCAGAGCAGTTCGCCGAACGGCTCGCCGGTATCATCCGCGACATCGCAGCAGACGCTGTGCTCGCGGCGGAGGTGGAGCGGATGCCGCCGACCGTCCCCGAAGGGGTCGTGCGCCGCGCAAGGTGATGGCGCCGGATGGCGCAGCGACGCTGGAAGGAGGGCACGCGAGCCTGTAACGTTGACAAGCGTTAGAGCACAGGATACGTTCTCCATGTCGGCCGCTGAGGTCGACCAGCAAGGAGTGCGACGATGAGCGGGTTCTTCGACCTCAAGGTCGCCATGGGTACGGGCGCGACGTGTCCTCCCGAGGCTATCAACGCGATGATTGCAACCCACGCGGCAGCGATCACGACCTTCGCGGCCATGCGGACGATGGCGATGTGGATCCCGCTGCCGGGCTACAACGCGGCCGGGCAGGCATTGCGCATGGCGCAGACGGCGATCGCCCAGGCGGAGGCTGCGTTGGCTGCAGCGGGCATCACCAAGGCCGGCGAGTGCTGGCAGGAGCGGGTGAGCGCCGACGTGGCCCGGCAGCGCCGTGCGGCCATCGCCTCGCGCGCCCACGGCCTCGCCGTCGTCCAGCGCTCCGCCGGGGGTGGCTACGCGCTCCTCGCCTACTCGGCGCCAAGCCCGGTTCCTTTCGTGACCGCCATGGACCGTGCGCGCGCTCGCGCCGCAGCGTCGGTGAGCGAGTCATGAGCGCGTCGCTCCCACCGGACATCGACTTCGACGCGGCCTACACGGCGGCGGCCATGGGCGCCAAGGAGGCCGCGCGCTGGCTGCGGGCCGCGGCCACGTCGAGGAACGCCCGGACGCGCGCCATCGCGCTGGAGCTGGGCACGAGCCTGCTTCAGGCGAGCGCATATGCCTCGGCCGTCGTCGAGCCGGAGTCGGAGTCGGAACCGGCGTCCTGGCTCGACACGCCGAACGCGGAGGCGGACGCGGGTGAGATGACCTCGGGCACGTCCTCGGCGCAGGAAGACCTCGAGCGCACGGCGACCTCGCTGGAGGATGACCAGGAGCCCGAGCCCACCCAAAGGTCCGCGTGAGCACAGCGTCGAGGCCGTGCGACGACATGGCGGAGATCGATCGCGCCTGGGAGACCGTACGCGAGGACCTCGCGGCCGAGCTCGTTCAGGTAGAGGTCGAAGCGCGCCGGCTGCGCCGCCGCTCCGAGCAACTCCGCGCGCAGTTGCTCCAGCACCTGAACGACGGTGACCGGATCGAACTGCCGGGAGGCGTGGTGTCCATGTGCGTAGCGCACCTGCGCGGCGAGGGTGAGGTGCTCGCGGTGGTGCGGCGCGACGCCATCCGCGTGACTCTGCCCGGGCAGCGGAAGCGGCACTCGGGTACGGAGAGGGGGTCGTGTGACAGGTGAAGAACTGCGCGTGCGCGTGAACGGGCTCCTACGTCGGAAGATGCTGCCGCCCGCATGGTTGGATGACGCGGCCTCCCTGAGCCACGGGTACACCGCCAGGCTTCTCCGGGGCGAAGGACCTTCGCGCCCGCCGCCGGAAGTCGTGCACAAGATCGCCCGCGCCTTCGGGTACACCGACGAGGGCTTTGCGGGCGACACGATGGAAGTGAGCCCGTACGTGACGGTTCGCCTCCCGGTGCACGATCTGGTAGACGCCACGATGGCGGAATTGATGCGCCGGTTCGGGCCGGCGCTGCATGCGCTGCGAGGAGGACGAGAGCAGATGCAGGGACCGAAGGATGCAGGGGAGGACGCGGGCGCCGCCGAGATGATGGCGCTCATCCACCAGATGAGCGTGCTCGCGCCCATGGTCGCAAGCGTGCACGCAAAGGGGTCTGCTGCCGAAGAGGAGCGGAGGGACGCGGCCGCGCGGCTTCTCGACGGCGTGATCGCCCTGATCAGGCCCGCGCTGCTGGCGATGTGCTCGCGCATCCCGGCCAAGAAGCGGCCGAGCGATGCGGAGTACCTCTCGGTGCGTGGCGTGCGCCTCTGGACGGGCAACAGCGAGGACGGGCCCGCCTACTATCTCCTGGACGACGGTTCGCTCCTGCGCTGCGTCCTGAAGCAGGGGTGGACGGCCAACGCCTGGACGATCGAGACGTCCACCGCCTGCAGCACGCGCGAGGCGGTACGCGAACTGGACCCCGTGCACGTGATCCGCACCCTGAGCAGCGAACTCGAGGCGCACGCCACTGGCGCGAAGCCGCAGGTGATCGATCGGCTGAAGGTGATCACCCGACGGCTCGACGCCCTCGCCAACCTGGCAACGGAGCTCGGGCGATGACAGCGGCTCCGGCCTGGCCGCCGATGGGCGATGGGACAGCGGCGCTTCCGGCGTTCTCCGCCGCCGTCTGCCCGGTGCTCACCTCGTGCTGGTGCGGATCCGATGTCGGCTACGGCCAAGAGACCACGCGCCTGCAGATGGAACTGCGCGTCTGCTCGCGCTGCCCGCCGGAGGGCACGCTGCGCCAGGCGATGTTGGAAGGGCTCGAGCGCGACGCTGCGGATCTGGCCGCCTGCGAGCGCGACGAGGAGCACTCGACCTACTGGCCCCCGTACTCCATCGGGTCCACGGAGCGGAGGGTCAGCGCTGGCACGGCGAGCGAAGATGAGCGCGCCCTCGTCGACTTCTGCGCGCGCAGGTCATGCCGCGGAGGTGCGCGGTGATCCGCCGTCTGCTCGCCGTGGCCGCGCGTCGCCTCCCGTCGCGCCGGGTCATCACCGGCGCGGACGGCTCGCCGTACCTCTCGCGCTGGACGCTGCTCGACATCGGGTGGCGGTGGCCGCGCGTCTACCTGCACCGCTTCCACCGCTCCGACGAGGACCCGGAGCTTCACAACCACCCGTGGCGGTGGGCAGTGGGGCTCATTCTCGCCGGCGGCTACCGCGAGGAGCGGCGGGGTGAGGGCGGGCGCGTCGAGGTCCGCGACGTCGGCCCCGGGGCGGTGAACGTCATCCACGGCGACACATTCCACCGCGTCGAACTCCTCGACGGCGAGTGTTGGACGCTGTTCCTGACGGGTTCGCGCACCAAGGAATGGGGCTTCTGGTGCCGGGCTACCGGCGCCTTCACCCCGTGGCGCGAGTTCATCCGTGCGAAGGGGTTGGTGCCGTTCGATGCGCGGCGGCCAGCGGAAGGTGCCCGATGACGCGCGGCATCCTGCCACCCGAGGCAGCGCGCGCCGAGGGCGCGGCGGCGGCAGAGTGCCCGGCGGGCGCTGCCCTTGACGCTCACTGGCTCGGCGCCGCGCCGCTCGTCCACGCGATGCCCGGAGAGCCCGACGCCGCTACTGATGAACGCCGGCGCTACGTGGAGGACCTTGGGCGTCAGATCGCTGCGCGCCGTGGTGGGTGCGTGGTGCTGCTCGCGCTCGAGATCGCCAGCGCCGCGGCGGCCTTGGGCTTGACCAAGGATGATGTCGCCGCGGCGTGCGCCGCCGCAGAAACCGGGCACTGAGCGTTCACCTTCGGACCAACACGAGGCATATGGGACTCACCAAGAGCACGGCGGACAGATGGCGCAGCATGTCGCGCGCCATGCACAACGTCATCATCGGCGAACTGCGCGCCATGCGCAGCCTGGCACTTGAGGCCGCAGCAGACGTCCTCGAGGAGGTCCTTGCGCCGCCCGCGCCGGCGACCGAGGCGGTCATGGCGGCGCTCAGCAGCATCTGGAAGGGCTGCGAGGCCCGCGGGGATGGAGCCTACCGACGGCGCCTCGGCACCGAGCTCGTGAGAGAGGCCATCCAGCACCGCGCGCTGCCGACGCCAACGGAGGCCGCGTCCCTCATCGACGTGTTGCTCGATGACACGCTCGATTTTAATGAGAACGACCCGTTGCACGACGCGAAGACGCGGACCGCCAACCTATACGCGATCCGGGTGCTCCTCACCGGCTGCATCTACCCCGCGCGGATGGACGCGCGTTCGTGTCTGGCGTTGGTGGTGCGTGCATGGGACATGTGGTCCGGCGATGTCACCGAGGGCCACTACATCGCGATGCTCGAGGTCGGCACAGTTCTGCAGCGGCATGGGCTCATCGAGAACGGGCGCCTCACGGACAAGGGACGCGCGTTGTTGCAGCGCGAACAGCATGGAGCGCCGCGATGAGTCGTCGGCCCGTCATCACGGCGTCCTTCGCCTTCCCGGGCGAGCTGGTCGTCGATCTCTTCGCCGGTGGAGGAGGCGCGAGTACCGGGCTCGAAGCCGCGCTGCGGCGGCCGGTGGACATCGCGATCAACCATGACCCGGCGGCGATCGCGATGCACAAGGCCAACCATCCGGAGACGCGGCACTTCATCGAGGATATCTGGGCCGTGGATCCTCGCGAAGCGTGCGGGTCGCGTTCGGTGGCCGTACTGTGGGCCAGTCCCGATTGCACTGATCACAGTCGGGCCAAGGGCTCTAAGCCGCGCGCGCAGGGCAAGCGCGTGCTCGCGGACGCGATCCTGCGCTGGGCGCGCACCGTCAAACCCAAGGTCATCCTGCTGGAGAACGTCGAGGAGTGGCTGAAGTGGGGCCCGCTCGACGAGCGAGGGTTCCCGATCAAGGCGCAGGAGGGGGAGAGCTTTCGCGCGTGGCGCGCCGCGCTCGTCGACTGCGGCTACACGGTCGAGCACCGATCGCTGGTCGCCGCGGACTACGGCACCCCCACCACCCGGAAGCGGCTCTACCTGATCGCCCGCATCGACCGGGCGCCGATCGTGTGGCCGGAGCCCACCCACGGGAAGGGCCGCCCGCATGCGTGGCGCCCGGCTGCGGAGGTGATCGACTGGACGATCCCGTGCCCCTCGATCTTCGGCCGGCGCAAGCCCCTCGCCGAGGCGACGCTGCGCCGGATCGCGACCGGGATCCGGAGGTACGTGGTCGAGAACGGCGACCCGTTCATCATCCCTGTCACCCACCACGGCGACGCCAGGGTCCACGACATCCAGGAGCCCGTGCGGACCGTCACCGGCGCGCACCGCGGCGAGCTGGCGCTGGTCGAGCCCTTCGTGGTCCGACACGGGCACTACTCGACGATCACGGGCGCCGGCCTCCGCGACGGCTGCGGCGCGGGGACGTTCCGAGGGCAGAGCCTCCGCGCGCCCATCGCGACGGTGTGCGCGACGAATGACAAGCACCTGGTGGTGCCCTTCATCGCGAAGCATTACGGCGGCCCGCAGGGGCATCAGACACCAGGGGCGGACGCGCGCCATCCGCTGGGCACGGTGACTGCAAAGGACCACAACGGGCTCTGCGCGGCGTTCGTCTCCAAGTTCTACGGGACCTCCACGGGCTCGGCGGTGCAACTCCCCCTGCCCACGGTCACGAGCGGAGGAGGGCGAGGGGGCGGACACCTCGCCGAGGTCCGCGCGTTCCTGATCAAGTACTACGGCTCCGCGGGCCGACCGCAGGGGCAGCAGCTCGGGCTGCCTCTCGGCACGGTCACCGCGCACGATCGGTTCGGCCTGGTGATGCTCCACGGCGAGCCCTGGCAGATCGTGGACATCGGGATGCGGATGCTCACGCCCCGCGAGCTGTTCGCCGCCCAGGGGTTTCCGGCCGACTACGAGATCGAGCCGGAGTTCAATGGCCGGCCGCTCTCCAAGACGGAGCAGACCGCGAAGGCCGGCAACAGTGTCTGCCCTCCGGTGGCCGAGGCGCTGGTACGCGCCAACATCCAAGGCGCTGCATGAGAGGGCTGGCCGCGCGCCACGCGCAGGCGTTGCGACGCGGTGCGGATGGAGGTAGGCTGCTCGTCACTGGCGCGCTGAGCGTCAGCAACAGAGGAGGTTCGGATGTCCCTGCTGAGCGGACCAACCTACGGGGAGCTCGCCGTCGAGGCACACGCGCAGTTCAGGCAGCAGTTGACGTATGCGCGCGAGCTGCGCGACTACGCCGAGGAGGAGCGCGGCGCCGGCCGCATCCACGAGGCGGACCGCGCGTCCGGCCACGCGCTGCACGCGCTGCTCTTTGCGCTGGCGTGCCGACAGCAGGCCAAGGACTTTTCGCTGCGGCATGCGCGCGAGCAGAAGGGCGGCTGGTGATGCGCCACTACTTCGTCTTCGACCTCGAGACGGTCCGCCACCCGGCGAACGTGTCGCTGCTCAGCGCCGACGATGAACGCTGCCCCGCGGCTCCGCATCATCGCGTCGTCGCCGGCGCGTGCATCCGCCTCTCGCTGTCCACGCCCGATGAGAGCGCGCGTCTCAAGGAGGGCGAGCCCCCGGAAGACCGGATGTCGCTCGTCAAGCTCCTGGCGCAAGGGCAGACGGACGAGCGGGCGATCCTGGACAGCTTCCTCGACGTGTGGGCGGCGGGCGGCGCTCAGCCAACCTACACGCTGGCAGGCTGGAACATCCGGGGCTTCGACCTGCCGGTCGCGCAGGCGGCGGCCATGGAGGCCGGCGTTCCTCGCGCGCGGTGGCTCTGGCACAGCGACGTGACCGACCGCTACCGTGGGCACCTGTGCCTCGACCTGATGGATGCGCTCAGCCTGAACGGGGCCGCTACCCGTCCGTCGATGGATGCGTACGCGCGCCGGATCGGATGGCCTGGGACCCGCTCCTCGAGGCACTCCGCAGCGTGTCGCGCGCGTCCGTGCTGCTGCAGAAGATCGAAACCAGTCCGTGATGACCGGAAGCGGGGCGAGCAGCCCCTGCAACATCAAAGCAGAAGCGCGGAGAAGGATCATGAGCCAGAAGCCCACGAAGGTCTACGTGACGAAGTACGCGCTCACGGAAGGCATCATCGCCTGCAAGGTGATCAACTTCACCGACAGAGGGTACGCGCACGTGTTGTGGCCCGGCGGGACGCGGATCTTCGGCCGCCACGACTGGTGGCCCACCGAAGAGGTGGCGCGCGCCAAGGCGGACCAGATGATCCGTGCCAAGATCGCCGCGCTCAAGAAGCAGGTGGCGAAGCTCGAGAAGCTGAGCGAGGCGGGCGTGCAGCTGACGGAGAAGACGTAAGCCGTGCGCGGCTTCGTCCAGCGTGTGATGCGCGCAGTCGCTGTGCATCGTGAGAACGACTGGCTCAGGGGCGAAGTGGTCCGCTTGACCATCAAGTGCGCCGCGGCCCGCGCCACGCTCACCTCGGAAGGTGTGGGCGGTCGCGAGTTGCTCGACGCGCTTGCGCGCACGCTCGGCCGCGAAGCCACGACGGTGGAGGATGCGCTGGACGAGGTGCGTGATCTTCGCCGCCGTTCGGTTCCCGAAGCGCAGGCCGAGCGCTCCCCCGAGGAACTGCACCCCAAGGAAGCCTGCGAGTGGGTCGGCGAAGCTGAAGGCGGCCGAGCCGGGCATCGCCCTCTCCAAGCGTGGGTCCGCCTGCTCAATGGGCGCGTGGATGTGGCCGTCCGCGGTCCGCGAGGTACGCCGTGGATGCCACCAGAGCCGGGGGAGGAACTCGACGCGCTCCGAGGGTTCGCGCGCGCCGTCCTGAGCAGGAAGCCATGACGGTCCTGCGCTGGCCCGCCGCAAGCCAAGAGCCGCTCTGGGGGATCATCTACTTTGCCAGCGGCGCCAGCGCGCTCGGCGATCTCCGCGGGCTGGCCCGCGTCGCCCATCCGCTAGGGGTGTGCCTGCCCGAACTCGGCGCGCAGTCCGTTCGTGCACTGAAGGATCTGGCCGGGTGGACGATGCCGCTGATCGAGCGACCCGGCGCCGAACCGAGGGCGGTTCCGCTGCCCATCTTCGTCGACACGGGCGCCTTCGGCGAGGTGGAGGAGACCGAGGCCGGGATCGTCGTGGCCAGACCGATCGATGAGCGAAGCTGGGGCGAGCGGATGGCGCTTCTCCTCGAACTCGCGCGTCACCGGCGGGCCCGCACCCTGCGCCGAGGCCCCTCCCGCCGTCGTCGCCGGGTTCACTGGGGCGACCAGCTTGCGCGCCAGATCTACGCCGTCGCGCCCGACTGCGTGGGCGACCAGGCGGAGACGCTGCGCAGAATGCGACGCTGGCGGCACGTGATGATGGAGGTCCGTCGCCGCGGCGCTCGCATCGTGGTTCCGATCCAGCGCGGCGCGATGCCGCAGGCCGCGTTCGATCGGGCAGCCGCCAGGGCGCTGGGCTTCGCCGACTTCATCCGAGGGATCCCGTCGAACAAGGACGCCATGCCGGTGGATGACCTCGAGCGCTACCTGATAGCCATCCGCCCGCCGGCGGTGCACTTCCTCGGGCTCGGGCCTCGCGGGGCAAGGTTCAACGAGTTGGTGAACGTGGTGCGCCGCCTCGCGCCCGGCGCGGCCATCTCCTGCGACTCGAACCCCATCCCGGCGATGGTGGGCCGCACCAACGGCCCGGCCGGTCAACCGCGCGCGTTGACCCTGCTGCAAGCGCAGTTCGGAGCGCGCGAACACGATGCGGCGGACGCACGCGAGAACGCGGTCGTCATGGCCCTCGGCGTGGGGACCGTCCTTCGCCGCGCCAAGGAAGCGGGGCTGCTTGGACCGGCCCGAGAGAGACCGCTGCAGCCCGGGCTCTTTGACCAGCTGTTGAAGGGGTCCTAGGCGCGGCCTCGCGCATGGACCGGGACGACCAAGCGATGGCGCGAGGCCGCGCCTGCGCTAGGACAGATAGTGTCCATACGCATCGTCGTACGCAGTGGCGGTGGACGCGGCGGGTGTTATGCTGTTCTTACCTCGTGGCCAACGAGGTGCCCGCCCGGGGTGGACCGGGACGAACCGGAGGTTCCCATGCTCATGATCCAGTTCTTTGCGCCCACGCACGACAACAACGGCGTGCGCTTCTCGGCGGAGTACAGCACCGCGTTCGAGCGGCTCCTGCTCGACACGTTCGGCGGATTCTCCCGCGAGGCCGGCGCCGTGCATGGTGCGTGGCGGAACGCTAGCGGCACGGTCTTCCATGACGTGTCGGACCTCTACACCATCGCGCTGGAGAGCGTCGCCGACGCGGCGCTCATTCGCGACGTCGTGGACTTCGCCTGCACGCTGTTCGTGCAGGAGACGATCTTCGTGCGGGTGGGTGCGCACGCGGAGGTGATGAAGCCCCGCACGCGCGTGTACGACATCTCCATCGAGGAGTGCCCGGACACGCTGCGCACGGGTGAGGTGCCCGCGGGCGTGGGCGCGGCCTGACGTGTGGGAGGGGGGCCGGACGCCCGGCCCCCTGCGGGAGGGGGGACATGGCCTCGAGCGATCGGTGGTGATCACGTTCGGGTGCGCCGGCACGAAGATCCTGCGCATCATGACCGGGGCGGGTTCGACTCCCGCAGGGGCCACCGCGGCCGCCATCGGGCGGCGGCTGCCTGTTACGTCGCGTGCGGGGCACGCGCCGCGCCAGGCACGGATGGAGCGCGCCGCGTGGTGCTGCACCGCGAGACGGCGAACTCGCTACCATGGAGGACCATCAGCATGCGCTACCTCACCTACACGATGCGCGACGGGCGTCAGGAGCATCTCCGGCTGGACGACGACCAGGCGGACTTCCTCGAGCGCGCGCGAGCCCTGTCTGACCCTACGGAGCTTGCGCGTGCGATCTACGGCCGGACGAACCCCCTGCTCGCCGAGGCCGGAAGGGAAGACGAAGCTCCGCGCGTCACGGAAGCCGTCTACGACCACCCCCTCTTCCGTGCACTGCTGGATCTTCTCGCCCGTGCGCAAGCGACCGCCGGCGGGCCGGGCCCGTCACCGCGACGCTGCACCATGCCGGTGGAGCTCGCCGCCGCTCGTCTTGGCATGACGGCGCCCCAGGTGGCCGCGCTCGTGCACGAGGGCCGCATCGTGGCCGACTGGGGCACCGGCGAACTGCTGTGCGACCCGAACTCCGTCGAAGCGTACAGGGGCGCTCGGGCAGCGCGCGCCGCGCTCGCCGACACCGCCGAGGCCGCGCCTTGCGTCGACGGGCTCCGGGTGAGGCACGGCTCCAGGCCCGGGCTGAGCTTCCGGGTGCGCTACCCTGGCGAACTCGCCGGCGCCAACCGCCACGACACGTGGACCGAGGGCGTCATCCCGCGATGGCAGGAGGTCGCCGTCCTCGTCACCGAGAAGAAGCCCGGCACCACGGACACCCGGCTGTTCATCCTTCGGCCGGGCCTGACGGCGAACCAGGTCCGCGTCGGCCGCTTCTTCGTCGAGGGCCGCTTCGATGTGGCGACCACCGAGCGGAACCCGCAGACCGCGCGCGAAGTGTTCCAGCGGTTCATGGCGCGGTAGGCGGTTGACACTGTGAGGGCCGTGCGCACCATGTCGTTGCGGCTGCTGAAGCCGCGCAGCAAAGGACGGAGAAGATGAGGACGCTCACCATCGCGAGCGAGAGCGGGAAGGGGCGCGCCTTCAACGCGCACGTGCTCGCGTTCGCACGCGCGGATGCTCTGTGGGAAGGCGGGCGCGGCGACGTCTTGCGCCCGGTCTTCCTGCAGGTGGCCTGCAGCGATCAGGAGGCGAAGCCGTTCCTCGCGAACCTGCAGAGCGGCTGCAAGGCGAAGATGTTGGGGAACGGCTGCCTCGCGAAGGGCGATCCCGTCGAGATCCTCAAGTCCGGCGGGTACATCTTCCGGAGCCAACGCTTCGCGGCAGGCACGGTGATCACCGCGCACCTCCCAAAGCTGCTGGTCTTCGACCCGGGCCTTGTCGAGCCGCGGGGCGCTTCGTTCGTGGTCCTCCCGCCACGGGCGCGTCTCGAGCAGGAGAGCGCGCGGCTGCCGGGCGCGATGATGCTGCGACACGCCGAGGCGTTCGGGGAACAGATGGGGTGGGACGTGCGCGTGGGCGAGACGCTGCGCGTCGTCTTTCCAGCGCTGGCGGCGCTGTTCTGCGGCGCGCTGGTTCGGCGCATCGATCTGCCGATCCTGCCCGACATGCGGTTCCAGGCGCGGCTCTTCGTCGCGATGCTCCACCACGGCTGCGCAAGCGTCAGCGCGCACCAGCACCTGAACCGGGGCTGCGCGTTCGGGGAGCACCCGCGGCTTGGCTTCTACGAGTGGGGGACCGACCGGGTGAAGCTCGCGCCGGGCGTAGCGTTCATGGCGAAGCACGACGAGATCGCGCTGGTGGTGGCCGAGCAGACGAAGATCTTCAACAAGGCACGGAGGTAGCGGTGGCAAGGCTTGGATCGGTTCAGGTAGGCGGTTTCTACGCGACGTGGCCGGAGCTTCTGCCGTCGATCGCGGCGCTCGTGGAAGTGGACAGGACGGGCGATGGCGAGCACGCCTTCCTCGACGCCTGTGCCGGAGAGGGCGAGGCCATCCTGGAGATGGTGCGTCGCTGGATGGGCCGCCGCGTTCCCAACGAGCACATCACCGGCGACTTCCGGCTGTACGTCGCCGAACTCGAGGAGACGCGCGCACAGAAGCTGGAGCGCGCGCTCTGGGCGAGCATGGACACCAGCAAGCGCCGGCTCCTCAAGGGCGACGCCTTCATGATCCAGTGGGAGGGCGGGGAGTATGGCGCTCGCGCCGGCGCCACGGTGCAGTGGCTGAACCCGCCCTACGACACGGACCACGAGATGGGGCGGTTGGAGGAACGCTGGCTGCGCCGCTTCGGTCCTGCGACCGCCGTGGGCGGGGCCCTCCTGTTCCTGGTGCCGTACTACGCGCTCGAGCACAGTGCGGCGACGCTGGCCACGCACTTCGAGGACCTCCACTGCTTCCGCTTTCCGGATCCGTACTTCGAGCCCTTCAAGCAGGTGCTCGTCGTCGCACGTCGCCGGCTGCCGATGCTGGCCCCCGATGCGCGCGCGATGGCCATGATCCGCCAGTGGGGGGCGGCGCCCAGTTCCATCCCAACCCTCCCCAACGACGGGCCGGCCGTCATCCGCGTGGCGGGCGTGGAGGATGCAGGCTTTGGCGAGTGGCAGCTCGCGGCGGTCGACGTGCAGTCGCTGCTCAACGGCATCCAGCCTTGGCACATGACCGATCGAAGCGGCCGGGTGGTCGCTGTGCCCGGTATCATCCCGCCGGAGCCGTTCTCGACGCTGCTCGCGCCGACGTTCCCCGTGGCCGTCCCGCCGAAGCCGGCGCATATCGCAGCCGGCATCGCCTCGGGCGCCCTCAGCGGCGCGCTGCTCGCCCCTGACGACCCGTCATCGGGCCTCCCGTCGCTCGTGGTGAAGGGGACCTTCAGGAGGGAGTTCCACACCGTCTCCGAGAAGACGAACCGGGATGGCGATGTGACCGGGCTCCTCCAAGAACAGCGCCCCCGACTGGAGATCACGGTGCTGGACCTGGAGAGCGGCCGGTACCACAAGCTCGGCGCGAAGGTCGACGTTACCGGGGCGGACACCATCGAGCGCTTCACCGCGGGGGATCTCCTCGCGCACTACGGCCGATCGCTGCTCGCTACGCTGCGCACCCGGTGCCCGGCGCTGCACGACCCGACCAGCGACGCCGGTGAAACGCCGGACCTGCCGCACCTGAACCGCACGCTCTACACCGCCCAAGCCCATGCGGCGCGCGCCGTCCTGAAGCTGCTCGATCTGCCGGACGAGGCGGCCATCGTGCTCGGGGAGATCGGTTCGGGCAAGTCGACGGTGGCCCTGACGGTAGCCGCTGCCCGCGGGGCCCGGCGCGTCATCATCCTGTGCCCGCCTCACCTCCTGAAGTCATGGCAAGACCAAGCCGCCGCGGTCGTGCCGTGGGCGCGCACCGTCATCATCGAGGACATCACCGGGATCGACCGGCTGCGCGCCGACACCAGCAACGACACGATCATCGCTATCCTCTCCCGTGAGGCGGCGAAGCTCGGCCACGCCTGGGACGGGGTGCCGACGGGCCCGACCTCGGCATGCCCGAAGTGTGGAGCTCGGCCGAAGCGCGGCCTCTGGCACGTGGCCGCTCGGGGCGGGCGCGAGCTTCACCTCGCGGGCGCCGATCTTGCGAAACACAGGGCCCGGTGCGCGGCGCAGACGACCCAACCGAAGAACGAGGCGGCGCGGCTCTGCGAGAGGTTCGCGTCGATCCTGGGCAGGGCCACGGCCGCCCCGTCGATCCGTGCGATGCTGCGCGGCCGGATGGCGCGCCGGGCCGCCCAGAAGGTGGCCGGCGATCAGGAGCACGGCCCGTCGAAGCTCGCGGCGCGGTGGCCGCGGGCACGCACCGACCTCGCTCCGCTCGTCCGCGCTGTAGGGAAGCTCGTGCGCAACCGAGAGGAGGTCCCCTACACCAACGACCACCTGCTCAACGCGCTGTCGTTCCTGCTGCTCGGCCTCAACAACGACGAGCTGACGGCCACCATCGCGCGCGACCTCTACCAAGCAACGCTCGGTGACACGTCAACCTACGGGCCTGGCTCGCGCCAACGGGCCATCGCTCGCGACATCCTGCTCCTCTTGCCGCCCGGAGGCGACACCCAGGCGAAGCTCATCGAGGAGCTCCAGGCGCACGGCGTCAACGACGGCGCCCACATCGGCGCGTCGTGCTGGAGCGATACCGCCGCGCGGGCAAAGGCGCTCGCCACGGGGTCTGTGGAGTCTTACCGCCCTCTCCAGGCGCGCGATGGCGTCCTCTGCCTGCAAGGCAAGGCCGCCGGTTCCGTGGAAGCGGCTGTTCAAGGGGTGGACGTGCTCACCACGCTCGGGCGCTGGGCGCGGTCCAAGGCGTGCGGCGAGCCGCTCTATCAAGCCATCCCGGAGCCGAGGCGCTACCCCGTCGCGCACTACATCGCGAGGCGAGCGCCGCGCCTCTTCGACCTCGTGATCGTGGACGAAGCCCACGAGTACGCGAACGGCGACAGCGCCCAGAGCCTCGCGGCGCAGCAGCTCTTCGCGCTCCGGATCCCAACCGTCGTCCTCACGGGAAGCGTGATGAACGGCTACGCGAGCTCCCTCTTCACCCTGCTATGGTGCCTGTCGTCGGCGTTCCGGACCGAGTTCTCGAGGGACGACGAGGGCGAGTTCGTGCGGCGCTACGGCTACCTCAAGCAGGTGGTGGAGATGCGCGACCAGGCCGGCGACAAGGTGTCGTTCGGCGCGGTGACGGATCGCGTGGAGCGCGTCGAGAGGGTCACTGGGCAAGCCCCAGGCGTTCTCCCGGCGCTCCTCCTTCGGCACCTCCTCCCGATCGCGGTCACGCTGCAGATCGAGGATCTCTGCGTCGACCTTCCCCCCTGTCATGAGGTGGTCGCGCACGTCGAACCTGGTCCCACCCTCGGCCCGCAGTACGAGCGTCTCAAGGCGAAGTTGCTCCAGCAGATCCGCACTGATCGCTTCGTCAAGGACAAGGCGGGGCGCCTCTTCGGGCAGCTCGCCGAACTGCCCTCCTACCTCGATCGAGCCACGTGCGACGTCGGCAACTCGGAGGGTGGCCGGTACGAGATCCGGTACCCGGAGAACGTGGGCGGCGACATCGTGGCCGCGGCGGAGGGGATGCCTGCGGACGAGCACCTCCCCAAGGAAGCGTGGCTCATCGAGACCGTGCGCCGCGAGCTTGCGGAGGATCGCAACGTGCTCGTGTTCGGGTGGCACGCGGAGCGGCACGCACGCCGGGCGCTGCTCGAGCGGCTGGCCCACCTGCTGGAGCAGGCGACGGGCGAGGCGGCCCCCATCCTGTGGGCCGAGAAGGTGCCGCCAAAGAAGCGGGAGTTGTGGATCGACAAGGAGGTAATCGGCCGCAAGCGCCGGATGCTCGTCTGCAACCCAGTGGTCGTGCAGACGGGCCTGAACAACCTGGTGCACTTCGCGAGCGAGGTGTGGCACGAGAACCCAGCGTGCAACCCACAGATCCGGCGGCAGGCGAAGGGGCGCGTGTACCGCATCGGCCAGAAGCTGACGACGCGCATCTACACGCCGATCTACAAGGGCACCTCACAGGAGCTGATGCACCGGCTCCTCCTCTACAAGGTGGGCGTCAGCGAGGCTGCCGATGGGATCGACGCGACGGGCGCTCTGATGGCCGCCGGCGTCGGCGATGCGCGCGAGCTGGCCGGCGGCGACATCGGGCAAGTCCTCTACACGATGCTCACGCGCGAAGAGACCTGACCTTGGCGGATCGCGCCGGGAAGCACTCGGGCCGGCCCGACCACCGCCAGACCATGCGCCACGCCAGCTCCTCGGGGAGGGGGGCCGCGGCCTAAAAAACGAAGGGCCGCCCGGGTGCACCACCACCCGAAGCGGCCCCGGGCCGGCCAAACAACAGCCGGCGCCTCTGTGCATCGTCAGCCGGCCCCGGGCGGGGACTGCTGGGCGCCTACACGTGCCCAGAGGGTACCCGCACGTCCGATGACGCGCAAGCATCGGCAGGACGTGCGGGACGTGACGAGCAGACCACGCGGGCTTGACATTCATTCTCCAAAGCGTATAGTCATCCATGTCGCCGGTGCTGAACTGGCGCAGCGAGAGGAGACGGTCATGACGGTGCGGCTGCACGATCCCATGGCGACGTTCTACCTGTACCAGGAGGGTGACGAACAGGTGCTGCGGCTGAGTCCGCGCCCGGGCCAGCTCCTCGATGTCTTCCGCGTGTGCGTGGTGGAGGGCGGCAAGCGGGTGGCCCTCGAGTCTGCTGTGGGGCGCGAGAAGGACGCGATCGTGACGCTGGCCGCGAGCATCAGGGCCGGCCTCGGCGACGACTCCTACGAGCCCGGCGACGAGCTCGAGGTGCTCTGCAACATCGTCGGCGAAGCGCTCGGCGACCCGGACGCGCGTTCCTGGGTGCGCTGCGCGGTCCAGTGGACCGTGACGGACAAGAACCCGGACCTCGACAAGGACGAGCAGTACCAGTTCGTCGCGCTGCCGCCGCACGCGGTGGAGTACGTGGAGCGCGTCCGCCAGCGCCATCTGCGGGACCTCGCTCTGATCCACGCGAAGTGGACCGGAGACCCGGCCGTCGTGCCGTTCATGGACGCGCTCACCAAGGCCCTCGGCAAGCCCCGGTATCTCGTCGGCGACGAGGTGTTCGACGCGCGCGAGGCCGCGGTCGCCCGAGGGCGTGAGTGTGAGGAGACGGTGTGGGACGTCTGGGGGGAGCACGCCGTGTGGTACCCGGGCCGCGACACCCCGCCCCTGCCGCTGGGCGAAGAGGACGAGGATACGTGACGTCGGCGACGGTCCTCGCCGAGGCTCCATGAGCGCCGACCCAAGGATGGCGACCATGCTTACCCTACCGAACGACTGGATCCGTGGGTTTGGGATCGCGCGCGGGGACTCCGGTCCGCTGCACGAAGCTGCGAGGGCGGAGCGCGCGCGGCGAGAGGAAGTAGCGCGGGCGGCCCTTCGCGCTGAGGGGCGAAGAGCGGACGGACCAGTGCGGTCCTATCGAGGCGGGAACGGGTTCTTCGTAAGCTGCGATCCGGGAGCCGCGGTTCCTACGTGGGTGGGCGATCCGCACTGGCCCACGTGGGTGGACGTTGGTGCGTCGTGGGTCACTCCGGACCACGTTTTGGTAGCGCAAGCGCGTTGGCTTGCGCAAATGGAGCCAGGCGGACGATTCGAGGCAAATCCAGTCGACAACGCGATCTTCTACGTGCTCA
This sequence comes from Kofleriaceae bacterium, assembly GCA_051952595.1. Taxonomy (GTDB): domain Bacteria; phylum Myxococcota_A; class Polyangia; order Haliangiales; family Haliangiaceae; genus JABFXX01. The sequence goes on along the minus strand of JBQCJR010000598.1, from coordinate 8,717 downwards.
GCCAGAGACGGCGGTACGTGGGGCGCGGGGGCGCGCGTATGATGGAGGTGATGGCCGGTGGGATGTGGCCGGTGGGATGTGCCGAGACGAAACGATGATCGGCACGATCGGGCTGGAAGAGATCTGGGGCTACTCGAAAGAGGACCTAGCCTGGAAGAAGCTCTGGCGAGGTCGCGGCAACTACGTGGCAGCTTCAACGATCGGGCCTGAGCGCCGTCGACCGTGGGTGGCGCGCATCACGGGCCGCGACGCGAAGTTCGGCCTCGGGCGGGAGTTCGTCGAGGCCAAGCGCGACTACTCGGAGGCGACGGGGAGCGGCAAGCGTGGCGTCAAGCTCTGGTTCCTCCTCGAGGAAGGCGGTTACTTCGAGGTCTGCGAATGGCTCTCGGCGCGGCGCCAGCGCCGGTACTTTGTGAAGGTGGTCGAAGGGTACGTGCGCGAGGTGGAACGCGCAGAGGTTGAAGCATGGCTCGACAAGGGCGGAAACTCAGTCGGTTCAAGCGGGAGCTCGACGTCGACGTCCTGACCGCGGCGCGTGCCCGCATCGCCTGGACGTTCGACACCTTCCCGAGCATCTACCTCTCGTTCTCCGGCGGGAAGGACAGCAGCGTGATGCTGCACCTCGTGGCCGACGAGGCGCGGCGGCGCGGCCGCAGGTTTGGGCTGCTGTTCATCGACCTTGAGGCGCAGTACCGCCTCACGATCGAGCACGTGCAGGCGCAGTTCGACGCATGCGCGGACGTCTGCGACCTCTTCTGGGTGGCGCTGCCGATCCATCTCCGGAATGCCACATCGATGACCCAGCCGTACTGGATCGCGTGGGATCCAGACGCCCGCGACCAGTGGGTGCGAACTCCGCCGCCGGGTGCCATCGTCGAGCGGGCGCGCCTGCCGTGGTCGTGGCCAGGCATGGAGTTCGAGGAGGTCATCGACCTCTTCGGCCACTGGTACGGCGATGGGCGCCCGACAGCGTGCTTCGTCGGCATCCGGTCGGACGAGAGTCTCGACAGGTGGCGCACCATCGCGCGCGACAAGCACAGCTTCGGCGGCCGGCCGTGGACGACCTGGAAGAGCCGCGGCCTCTACAACGTCTACCCGATCTACGACTGGCGGACCGAGGACCTCTGGACCTACGTGGCGCGCACTGGGGCGACGTACAACAAGGTGTACGACCTGATGCACCAGGCCGGGGTGAGCATCCATGAGCAGCGGATCTGTCAGCCCTACGGTGACGACCAACGGAAGGGGTTGTGGCTCTACCACGTGCTCGAGCCTGAGGTATGGCCACGCATCGTGGCGCGCGTGACCGGCGCGAACGCCGGCGCTCTCTACGCCAAGGAACGGGGCAACGTGTTGGGCCGCGGCACCATCGCGTGCCCGCCTGCACACACCTGGGAGAGCTACGCGCGGTTCTTGCTCGCGTCACTCCCGCCCGAGGAGGCCGACCACTACCTCGACAAGATCGCCGTCTTCCTGCACTGGTACAAGGAACGCGGCTACCCAGATGGGATCCCGGACGAGGGCGACCCGAAGCTGGAGAGCCAGCGCAAGGTGCCGAGCTGGCGACGGATCTGCAAGGCGATCCTGAAGAACGACCGCCTCTGCAAATCGCTGGGCTTCTCCCAGCAGCGATCGTCGATGACCACCTACGAGGCGTACAAGCGGGTGATGCGGAAGCGGAGGGAACGATGGGGACTGACCTGAAGGATCTCGTCGAGAAGCTGGTCGCGCGTGTCGCGGAGCTGCCGCGCGATGAGCGCGTCGAGGCACTGAACACCATCCGCCAGGCCCTGCACCGCGTGAGCCCGTTCGCGGCTGAGCCGGTCGACTGCGTGCTGTGGGTGCGCTCCGACGAGGTGACAGCGAACGACTACAATCCCAACAGCGTCGCGCCCCCGGAGATGGACCTCCTCCGGCGGAGCATCGAGGCTGATGGCTACACGCAGCCGATCGTGACGTGCCCCATCGTGGACGAAGGCGCGGAGGTGAACGTCGTCGCGGACGGCTTCCATCGGAACCGCGTCGGGAAGGAGGTGCCGGAGATACGCGCTCGGGTTCACGGCTACCTTCCGATCGTGCGCGTTCGCTCCGAGCGTCGCGAGCGCCACGACCTCATCGCCACGACCATCAGGCACAACCGAGCACGCGGGAAGCATGGCGTCCACGCGATGTCGGCGATCGTTGCCGACCTGCACCGCCTCGGGTGGAAGGACGAGCAGATCATGGCTGAACTCGGCATGGAACGCGACGAGGTGCTCCGGCTGAAGCAGGTGACCGGGCTGGCCGCTCTCTTCGCCGACCGCGAGTTCTCGAAGGCGTGGGAGCCGGTGAAGGGGCCGGCTTGACAATCATCCGTCGTGACGTATACTCATGGAGTCGGCGCTGAGCTGACGCAACCAGGAGCATCGCGATGGACGAGCACGACGGCTGCGACGTTGAGCCGGAACCCTACAACGGCGAACTCGAGGAGTTCGGTCGGCGCGAGGTCGATGAGGACCAAGCGGCTGAGGATGCCGACTACAACGAGTACGACGACGCGGCATACGGGAACTGAGTCTCATGGCGGGCAATTACCCACGCATCCAGACTGTCCACGACGCTGAGCGTTTGCACAGCACCATCAGCGTTCAGTACAACAAGGGCGACGTGCCGAAGGTTTACTGTGGGGACCACTGGTGTCACGGGCAGTGTGGGCTGCCAGCGCTTGTGATCCCGTGGCGTAGCGACGACGCCTCTGGCGAACTTAAATGTGGCGGGAATCAGGTCTGCGAGTACCTCTGCAACCCCGAATTCCGCGCGGCGATGGTGGACGAGATCGCCCGGATCAACTGCGTCGGCGATGCCGGGGCTGAGGGGCGATGACTGTCTGGCTGCAGATCATCAACGTGGGACAGCGCCGTTACGCAGTGCCGCAGCACTACAACCCGCTGCGGACTGCCCATGTCGAGGCGTTTGACGTCACCGACACGGCGAGCGCGGCCGCGGTGCGCGTGGCCATCGGCGACGATGATGCCGTGCTGCGCATGGAGGAGATCCTCGGAGGGGAGAAGCTCGCCCGTGTCGGCGCGCTCAGCGCCAGGCGGTGCAAGCTCACCATCAATCTACTGGGCGCGGAGCACTCCGGGCCCGAGCAGACGGGTCCCATCGCCGCTGCAGTCTGGGCCGGGCTGCCGGCACCCGAGATGCTGAACCGCTCCCTCGCGGAACAGGTGGCCAGCGTGGCGAGGTTCGCTGGGGGACAGACCGCGTTGGCGGAGCTCGTGACGGGCAGCGGCGCGGCCATGTCGCAGCCGCGAGTGTGGAGCTACCTGCAGGGGCAGCGGCCAGACGTCGCCTCCCTGTCGAGCGTCGCGAAGGCGGCGAATGTCTGCTTCGTGATCGGGCCATCGACGGACGTGGGGGGGCCGCGCGCGAAGGCGGGGCGAGCGAAAACGAAGCGGGGGCGGACGTCGCGGTCCTCGCGAAAGAACACGTGACTGGAAAGAAGGCTGGCGATGAACAATAAGCAGGCCGTTGATGTAGAGGAAAGTCCGCTCGCGGAACTGGAGGAGCGCGCGCGACGCCACGGGTTCTTGATCGAAGCGTGGCGCGAACTCGCGATGGCGCTCGGCGCGCTGTATGCCGCGGGGGACGATGCAGAGTCCACGCTCACCGGATGGACGCGCGTTCGGCTCGCGGAAGCCGCCGTGAAGTCGCACGGCTCGTACCTGCCCATGGCTTTGGACGACCTGATAGCGACGCGGATGGAGAACGCCGCCAGCGCCGTCGGCGCGCGCGATGGCGTGGAGCAATGGGCCATCGTGGAGATCCTCGGCCACCGTCGGCACATCGGGACCGTCGCCACCGTGGATCGCTTCGGCACGCGCGGCATCCTGGTGCAGGACCTCCAGGAGGACGGCAGCTTCCGGGAGCACTTCTATGCGGGGGCCGCCATCTTCGCCGTCACCCCGACGGACGAGCGCGGGGCTCGGCTGGCCTTCCTGCGGCACGGGGAGCGGAGCCCCTGCGGTGGCTTCATGGACTCCCCGGTGCTCGCAGGATACTGCAGATCCTGCGGGCTGACTCGGGAGGAGGACGAGCACAGGGCGCGTGAGGAGCGCCGCCATGCGCGTGGCGACGAGCTCCGCAAGGTGATCGCGGCGCACCTCAACATCCGCGCGTCGGACTGGCGCGAGGTCGAGATCGACTGGAGGGACGCGGGCGATGGGGAGGACGCGATCGTCCAGGTGCGGGCTTACGACTACCCGATCAACGACCCGGCGTGGGCGATGCTGGCTGACAAGGGGGTGCCCTTGGTTCCCGTTGACGAACGTGCCGCGCCGCGTGGCGAGCACCCCGCCACGGTGACCGTGGGGGAGGAGTGGGAGGACACCGAGGCGGGAGAGCGCGTGAGGGTCCTCGCGGCGACCACGATGCCGACACTCGGAACGCCGTGGAGTGACGCCGGACCCGATTGGGTGGTTGAGATCATCGATCGCGATGGGAGCAGCGAGCAAGCGACACGCGCGATCTACCATTCACGCTGGCGCAAGGTGACGGTGGAACTCGGATGACACGTCCACGCTTCGGCGTGGGCGGGCGCCGGCATAGGCGGCGTCGTCGAGCCGTGGATGCGGAGCCCGACTCCATCGACGGTGGGACGCAGCGGGTTGCGCGCCCGCGCGAGAAGGCGTTGGCCCATGAGGACCGTGCCCACCGCGCGACGGGGTATCACGCGCGGCGCAGGGCAACCCGGCGCCTTCAGCGAGAGCGCGCTCGGTACGCGGCCGAGGTGCTCGACGTGCCCCGCCAGCAGGCGCGAGGTACGGAGAACTTCTGGCTGGCCGTCATGCTCGACGACCTGAGTGATCCGTGACGGGAGATGGATGCCGCGGCGGGACACCAGGGAAGGGTGCGGTGCGGCTGGGGATGGGGGGATGAGGGTGGCCGGCATCAGGCCCGGCTCCGAGCGCGCGCGAGGCGCGTCGGGAGCTGCGCCGGAAACGCGGCAGGAGGAAGCGAGATGGAAGAGTCGCTGGAGGACATGATCGTGCGGGCGATCGACGCCACGCACCGCCAGATCGAGGATGGGCGGGAGGCTGCCATCGTGCGGCGCTACCTGGAAGATGCGCTGCTCCGGCTGAAGCACGGCAGCGGTCTCCCCAAGTCGCCCCCGCGCTGACGCTCGACGTCGCCGGTGGCTTCCTCGCATGAGGGAGCGGCCGAGGGCGCCGGAGCTCATCGAGAAGAGAAGGACATGCACGAGACGGCGCGGAGGGTCCGATGAACCGCTTTGGCGGGCTCGAGCCTTGGGCGAATCTCAACGCCCATCAGCAGGCGCAGGTGAACTGGCACCGCACGGCCATCCGGGGGCTACTGCCGCTTCGGGAGTGCTACCCGTGCTTCGGAGAGGGGAAGATTACCACCCGATGGGCCAAGGAGGAGTCCCGCACCGTGCGCGCCATGTGCAAGGCGTGCGATGGCGATGGCGCTGTGGAGGTCGAAGCGCTCGGGAGCGGGCGATGAGCGGGGCACGTCGCACGAAGCGGCCACTGGGCAAGGAGCGAGCACACGCGCTGCTCTTCCGGAAGAAGACCGCTGCCTCGGTGTGGCGCTGGCTCGAACGCTTGGACGTGCCCATCTGCGACCGCCGCGACGTGGCGCAAGACGTGTTCCTGGCCGCCCACCAGAGCTTCCCCACGTACGACCCTGCGCGCTCGCGTCCAGAGCGCTGGCTGAACAAGATCACGGTGCACATCGCGGCGCACTACCGCGACCGGGCGCAGCACCGGCGTGAGGAGCTTGTACCGGGAGAGTCCTTCGATGTGATCGACGAGACGCCGGGCGCAGACGAGCGGATGGCCTCGGAGCAGGATCGGCTGCAGGTGCTCGGGGGCCTGCAACAACTCGACGTGGTGCTGCGCTCGGTATTGATCGCCCACGACATCGACGGCATTCCCATGGCGACGATCGCCGAGCAGCACGGGATCCCGCTCTCTACCGCGTACAAGTGGCGGGCCCGCGCGCTGCGGGCGTTCCGGGGCGCGGTGTCAAGCGACGGCTGACCGCCGCAGCGCAAGACGCTCGACGCGCAGGCGACCGCGGCCTACATTCACCACGTATGTTCGTGATGGTTCTCGGCGTGGGGACCACCGATGCGAGGTGAGGTGATGGCGAACCGCAAAAGACCGCTGGAGAACGTCGGCGGACCCTACCCGCAGGAGGAGTTCCTCCTCCCGAAGATCGCGCGCCTCATGCGTGAAGATGGAGAGATGACCGCAGCGCAGATGGCGCGCGCGCTGGGGGTGACCGAGGGCGCTATCTCGCAGTACGAGGACCCGCGCACGCCGTTGGGCGAGCCGGTACTGCGCAAGTACGCGAAGACCCTCAACTTCCCCAACTTCGAGAGCGCGATGCGCTGCGCACTGAACCTTCTGGAGCAGCGACGGCAACACGAGTAGACGCGAAACACTTGACGTCCATCTTTAGTTCAAGCTAAAGATGGTGGCGCGATCAGACGATGGGTCTGGTCGCGCGGAGGTCACATGCGTCTGAAGCCTGTCATGTTTTTCGCGGTGTGTCTGATGGCCGTTGGGTGCTCAGATCCGGGGATCCCGATCGCGAGCAGGTTCGACTGTGTGGAGGGTGTGAGCGGCTGCCAGCCGCTGCCGCCGCCGCCGCCGCCCACGGCTGGAGATGCCGACAGCATTATGGTGGACTGCGCCACGCCGGACCCGCGGTTCGGCTGCAACCCACCTCCTCCTCCCCCGCCGAATCTCGCTGCGCGCCCGGAGCACTGCGCGAACCCGGCGATCCGCCAGATGGATCCGGGGTGCTACCCCCACCCGACCACGATGCCGTCGATCGACCTGCTCGGCGACGAGGACCTGCGCGCGCGCGGGCTGCGCCCGATCACCACGAGCCTGCAGCGGCGCGTCTGGTGCCTGAACGAGGAAGGGGCGGTCGTCGCCTGCAAGGAGCCGACCGACCGCCCGGAGCCGGTTGGGTACGACGAGCGCGCGGCGTGCGAGGTGTATGGGCACGAGGATACCTGCGCGCGGCTCGGCCTGCACCCCCCCTTCGCCAACGAGAGCGACGAGCACAGCGGCGGCGTGGAGCTCATCGCGGCCGATGGCAACAACCCCAGCAGCTTCAAGCCGGCGAACATCGACTTCACGTGCGGCGCGGGCACCGTGCGCGTGCGGCCGGTCGACGGGCCCACCGGGCCCGGCGCGGAGAGCTGCCACTGGAGCAAGTTTCATCAGCGCTTCCTGTGCACCGTGGCGGCGACGCCGGTGCAGGGCGCGGGCTTCTTCGACGGCTTCGGCTGGATCACGCAGGCGCTCTCGGACGGGACTTTCTGGTCGCCGAACATCAACGTCGGCGAGCCGCCCGGTGCGGGCCAGCCGCTCGGCTGGGCGAGCTACGCCTGGGACGCGCAGGCCGGCGGCGGCTACATCCTCGGCAACCCGCTCGGGATCACTTCCAACCCCACCACGGGGATGATCTACGTCGTGGAGGGCGGCAAGGTGGACTGGGACCTCGATCCGGCGACGCCCGACGCGCCGGCGATCCAGGTCTTCACCCCGAGCTTCCAGCCCAGCCACGTGATTCCGATGGTCGACGCGGCGGGCCAGCCGCTCGTCACCATCAACGACGTGGCGCGCGCGCCCCTGGGCAACCTCCTGGTCACCGACAGCGCGTTTGCCGATGCCGCGCCGTGGAACAAGAGCCGCATCTTCTCGGTGCTGAACCCGGATCAGCCTGGCGCGGCGATCGTGCTGGAGTGGGCGAGCTTCTCCGCGTATCCCAGGCCGAACGCCATCAAGGTGAAGTACTTCGACAACGCCGACGGCATGGGCATGGTCGAGACGGTGTTCGTCTCGACGCTCGGCACCCAGCTCGCGAACCTCGCCCAGCCCAACGGGCGGTTCGTCCGCATGAACGCGCTCACGCAGCAGAAGTGGGCGGTCGGGCCGAACGTCGTGAGCGACGGGCTCGCTTTCGACACGGCGAGCAGCTCCGTGCTCGTCAACGATCTGTGGAAGGCGCACATCTACCGGCTGAACGCCACCACGGGGGCGATCCAGCAGACCTACGACCTCTCGCCCTACACCTACCAAGTGGGCGGGATGGACAAGCAGACGTGGGGCCCGATCTTCATCGGGATGTACGGGGCCGGGCGGCCAGGGATCCTCCGGCTCGGCGGTAGCTGAGTCAACGGGGAGCAATCATGCCCAATGCCCGGAGGCCTGCGCAACAGCGCGGCCCCGGGCTCTCTGTGCTGCCGGCGGGCGCAACACCCCGTCGACTAGAGAGGTATGAAGTACGTGTACGCGGTGATCTTCTGCGCAACGACGCTGTTCGTCGGGTTCGACGTCGGCGCCTGGGCGGACTACGACTATGGTAACAGGAAGGAGCCGCTCCCCGCCCCCTATGCGGGGGAGGCTGGCTACGAGTGGTGGAACTGCAGGGCCAGAAAGCCTGGCACCGGCGCCCCATGGTGCCGAGTGAACGCCTCATCGCGGAACCAGGCTACCGTCTATTGCGGGTCTTGGTGGGGTGGCGTATCGACGAACCCGTCGCATGGTTGGACAATCCAGTGCGAACGGGAGTCCACCCACCCGCTGCAAACGTCCATCTGCATCGGGTGGGGGGAGCGGTTCGGTGCCAGCGACCTGGCCCGGTCAGAGGCCGTTGAAGCGATCGCGTTCAGTTACGAGGGCGCGCTGGAGGAT
>JBQCJR010000597.1:0-3286 GCA_051952595.1 Kofleriaceae bacterium | reverse complement strand
CGGGACCCACGCTCCCATCCCTACGGACCCTTCGCCGATGCCTCCGGACCCTTCGCCCCTTCCCTCCGGACCCTTCGCCCCACCCCTCCGTGCGGGTACCGCCCATCGTGATCACCCAGATCGCCATCGTGATCATCGCGATCGGGGCATCGTGATCACCATCGGAGCGAAGCGACGCTGGTCCGTCAGGGTCTCTGGTTCAGGTCTCGGTGATCTCGCTTTCCTTCCGGCGTGACGGTCCCTTCAGCGTGATGCGGTGGGCGTTGTGCACCACGCGGTCGAGGACTGCGTCAGCGATTGTCGGATCTCCGAGATGATCGTGCCACTTTCCGACAGGAAGCTGGCTGGTGATGATGGTCGAGCGCAGCCCGTGGCGGTCCTCGAAGACCTCGAGCAGGTCACGGCGTTCCTGGTCCTTGAGCGGCGCGAGCCCCCAGTCGTCGAGCACGAGCACGTCGACCTTCGCGAGCCGTCCGAGGAGCCGCGTGTAGGTGCCGTCGGCGTGGGCGAGCGCAAGTTCCTCGAAGAGACGCGGGACGCGGCGGTAGAGCGCGCGGAAGCCCGCGCGGCATGCCTGCTGGGCCAGAGCGCAGGCGATGTAGCTCTTGCCGACGCCGGTCATGCCGGTGATAAGCACGTTGGCGTGATCGGCGATCCAGCGCCCTGAGCTGAGCTGGCGGATCAGGGCTCGGTCGAGGTCCCGCTTGGGGGCGTGGTCGATGTCCTCAAGACAAGCGTTCGGGAGCCGGAGCTTGGCCTCTCGCAGCAGGCGCGCGATCCGCTTGTTGTCCCGGGCGAGGTGCTCGGCGTCGACGAGCAGCCCGAAGCGGCCATCGAAGTCGAGCTCGGCCATCGCGGGGTCGTTGCGCTGCGCCTGCCAGGCGTTCGCCATGGCGTAGAGGTGCAAGGTCTTGAGCTTCTCGATCGTGGGTTCGGTCAACACGTTCTTCTCCGTCAGTTGAGGTAGTAGTCAGGACCGCGGACGTTCTCGTGGTCGATGCCCTGCGGCGCGGAGCCCGCGCCTTCGTCGTCGGGAGTGAGCGGCACGCGGTCGAGCCCGTTCTTCAAGATCGACTCGATGTGCCGGTAGGAGCGGGCGCGGGCGCGGACGGCGCGAGCGCACGCGGCTTCGAGCCGGTCGTGGCCGTACCGCTTGCCGAGGCGCAGGATGCCCAAGCAGGAGCGGAAGCCCTGCTCGGGGTGAGGCCGCTCGGCGAGGATCGCCGCGCACAGCTCCTGCGTGGACGGGCCGGCCTTCTCGGCCCAGGCGAGGATGCGTGAGGGTGTCCACTCCGCATGCGCGCGGTGTGCGCTCGGCATGTGCTCACGCACGGTGGTGTGCTTGCCACGGGCCCGAGAGCGAGCGTGCGCCGCGATGCGGCGGTTGCTCAGGAGGATCTCGACGGTCGTCACCGTAGCGCGCACCCAGACCTCCTCGTGCACGTGCGCATGCGGGACCGAGTAGAAGTGGTCATCGAATGCGACGTGATAATCGATATTGACGCGCGCCTTCTTCCACTCCGCGTACTCGAAGCCCTGCGCCGGCAGGGGCGCGAGCGCGTGCCGCTCCATCTCCTCGAAGAGCGCTCTCCGGCTCCGGCCATAACGCTTCATTGTGCGACCATTGATATCAACGAGTAGATCCATGATGCGCGCGTTGAGCGCGGAGAGCGAATGGAAGACCTCGTTCCGGATACGCGCGAGAATCCAGCGCTCGGCCACCTGCACGGCGACCTCGACCTTGGCCTTGTCCCGCGGGTGCTTCGGGCGCGCCGGCAGCACCGTCGTGCCGTAGTGCGCAGCCATGTCCTCGTAGGTGCGTTGCACCTCGGGCTCGTACCGACACGCGCGCGTGACACCGCTCTTGAGCTGGTCGCACACGATCGCCCCCGGCACCCCGCCGAAGTACGCCAGCGCGCGGCCGTGGCTCGCAATCCAGTCCGGGCCGCGCTGGCTCCGCGTCGCCTCGGCGTACGTGTAGCTGGAGGCTCCCAGCACGGCGACGAAGAGCTCGGCGTCGGTGACCTCGCCCGTGGCGGGATCCACGAGCGTCGGCTTCTTCCCCGCGTAGTCGACAAACATCTTCTCGCCGGCCACGTGCACCTGGCGCATCACCAAGCCTCGCCGCCCGAGCCACTCTCGGTAGCGATCGCAGAAGGCCGTGTAGCGGTAGCCGTCCGGGTGCTGCTCCAGGTACTCGAGGTGGAGCAGTTCCAGCGTCACGCCGGGCCGGTGCCGCTCGCGGTGGATCCACGCGCAGTCGGGCTCTGGGCGCTCGGCCGCGGTCTCGACTCTCGCCGGCCCGTACAGCTTGCGATCGAGCGCTTCATCGTCGAGCGCGTCGACCTGCTCCCAGGTCGTGACGCCTGCCGCCTTGGCGCGAGCGAGCATGTTGCCCACCGCCCCCGCGCTTGCCCCCGTGCTCCTCGCCGTCTCCCGATGCGTGCGGCCAAGCACCCACTTGTGTCGAAGGATCTCTCGCGTCTTGTGCATGGACAGTCGCTCCGTTGCCACCAGGGACCTCCTCGGAGGCCCGGGTGGGTTGGACCCGACGTCCAGCGCCGCTACGTCCCGGCCTCGTCGGCCGCGCACGGTGCACCAGTGCGATCACGAAGCGCGATCCCAGTGATCACGATGGCGATCCCGGTGATCACGATGGCGATCCCGGTGATCACGATGCGGTGATCTGCGTGATCACGATGCGGCGATCCTGGTGATCACGATGGCGCGAAATCCGCAGTGGTAGCCTGGCCGGGTCCGAGGACCACGGAGGGCATAGAGCGGGGTGGCGTCGAGGGCACAGGAATCCGGCGGGGTACGCAGGGTGGGGGTTGTGGGGGGTATCCCCGTCCCCTCTCCGAACATGTCACGTATGCATACGTCGTACCACTGACATCTCCCGCGCTTAGGGTTAGAGAGACCCCCACCATCCCCACCATCCCAACCCTGGCCGCCTCGCAGGCCGACGCCGTGTCGAGCGTCCAGCTCGGCACCACCTCGCCGAGGACCAATCGCCGCTCAGGTCCCCACAGCCGGATCGGGCGGCGAAGGAGGGGCTCATCGAGCACTGCTCGCGTCCATGTGGGCTGGCTCCCTGGGTGGCCGCGTCGGCGCAGAGGGGGCGTCTTCCTGGGCCTGGAGGCGGGGCAGCTACCCCCATAGCGATCACCCCCAAGCGAGGCCGCGGGAGATACCGCCCCGGGCCGGGACGGGCCTACTGCGGGGCGGGGTGGCCTCAGGTCGAGCGCAGGGGATCGGCGTTCCCAGACTCCAGGGCACAGGAGGG
>JBQCJR010000596.1:0-3288 GCA_051952595.1 Kofleriaceae bacterium | reverse complement strand
GGCGTCGCGCCGAGCGCCTTGCGCACGCCGATCTCCTTGGTCCGCTCCTTCACGGTGATCAGCATGATGTTCGACACGCCGATCACGCCGGCGAACAGCGTGAGGCCACCGACCACCCAGCTCATCGCCCACAGCACGAAGAAGAACGTCTCGAACTTGCCGAACATGACGAACATGTTGAACGAGCCCATCGCGAGCTCGTCGGCGGGCGAGACCCGGTGGTGGCGCGCGAGCGCCTCGCGCACCTGGCGCTCGAGCTCGGGGCCGTTGGTGCCGGGCTTGGCGGTCATCGCGAAGAACCCGACCCGGTCGCCCATCTTGAACGAGGTCTTGAGCGTGGTGAACGGCACGAACAGGGTGTTGGCGTCGCGATCGCCCTGCGGGCCGCTGCGCAGCGTCTTGGTGACCCCGATGACCTGGAAGTGCACGCCGCTGATCTTGATGTAGGTGCCGATCGGGTTGACCCCGGGGCCATATAGCTGGTCGCGGACCGCCTTGCCGATCACCGCGACCTTGCGCCGCTCGGCGATGTCGCGATCGTTGACGAACCGGCCGAACTCGTACTCGAACGCGATGATGTGCTTGAAGTCCGGGTAGTCGGCCATCACCGTGAAGCTGCCGACCTTGCCCTCGTAGCCAACGGTGAAGTTGCCCTGCCAGCCGCCGAGCTGGAGCCGCGGCGCGAGGTACTCGACCGCGGGCAGCCGGCGCAGGATCTCGATGTCATCGGTGTTGAAGCCGACGAACCGGCCCGGGGGCAGGCCGTCGTACGCCATCGTCGTCTGCTGGCCCCAGATGAACAGCAGGTTGGTCGCCATGCCCTTCATCTGGCGCTTGCTGGCCGACTGGATCGCCGACCCGAACCCCAGCATCGCCATCAGCATGACGATGCCCCAGAACACGCCGAACGCGGTGAGGAACGTGCGCAGCCGGTTGGAGCGCAGCGTCGCCCAGATCTCTTTCCATTTATCGAGATCGAACATGCGGCTCCCTCACTGATCCCGCAGCGCGTGGATCGGATTGACCTTCGCGGCCGCGCGCGCCGGGAAGTAGCCGGCGAGCGCGCCGGCGATCACGAGGAACACCGTCGCCGCGATCCCCATCTTGAGGTCGATGCTCGGGTTGACGATGAAGTCGTTGTTCATCCGGCCGAGCAACTCGAGCACGCCGACGCCCGCGGACAGGCCGAGCAGGCCGGCGACCCCGGTGAGGAACACCGACTCCTGGATGATCATGAAGATGATCGAGCGCGGGGTGGCGCCGAGCGCCTTGCGGATCCCGATCTCCTTGGTCCGCTCCTTGACCGCGATCATCATGATGTTCGAGACGCCGACCACGCCCGCGGCGAGCGTGCCCAGGCCGATCACCAGCACGAACGTCGAGATCAGCCAGAACAGCGTCGAGAACCGCTCGAACTGTTCGACGTTGTTGTGGACGCGCACCGCCATCCGGTCGGTGGGCGAGAACTGGTGCCGCTCGGCGAGCTGGGCGACCACCCGGTCGATGATCTTCTGGGCCTCCGCGGGGCCGGCGTTGCCCACGGTGAACTGCAACATCCCGAGCCGGTCGGCGCCGTTGTACGCGAGCTGCGCCGTCGACACCGGGATGTAGATCTGGCGCTCCTGCTCGTTGCCGCCCGGATCGGTGAACACACCGACGACCTGGAACGGCACCCCGCCGATCACGATCCACTCGCCGATCGCGTTCTCGCCCGGCTCGAACAGGAACGCGGCGACCGAGCGGCCGATCACCGCCGCCTTGCGGCGCTCGAGCACGTCGACCTCGACGAGGAACCGGCCCTGCGCGATGTCGTGTGCGGCCAGGTACACCGCGTCGGCGTGGACCGCGTTGATCGAGAACGAGTTGGCCTTGCCGCCGCGCCGGGTCATCAGGCCCGCGAACCGGTTGCTCTGGATCCAGAACTGGCCGGCGATGTGGTCGATGCCCTCGACCTTGCGCGCGCGATCGTAGTCGCGGTTGTCGAACGTGATCCGGCGGCCGATGTCGTAGCCGGCGTGGGGCACCGAGGTCTTGTTCGCGACTACCCACACGCCGTTGGTGGCGTCGCGGGCGAAGTTCTTCTGCATGCCGTTCGACAGGCCCTGGCCGAGGCCGAGCAGGGCGACCAGCACCAGGATCCCCCACGCGACGCTGATCGTGGTGAGCGCGGTCCGCAGCTTGTTGCGGCCGATCGTCATCAGGACCTCGGTCCAGCGATCGAAGGAGATCAGGTCGCGCCACTGCACGAGCGTGATCCCGCCCATCCGGACCAGCGCGATCAGCAGCAGGATCACGACCACGAGGATCGTGACGACGACCGCGATCGCCGCGAGCAGACCGAGCAGCTTGAGCGCCGCGATCCCCATCTAGTGCGCGTCCGCCGGGGGCCCCGAGTGGCTGTCGTTCGCCGCGTGCTCGTCGAGCACCTTGCCGTCCTTGTGCCGGATCGTGCGGCCCGTGCGCGCCGCGACCTCGGGATCGTGGGTGACGATCACGACGGTGATGCCGGACCGATGGATCTCGGTGAGTAGGTCCATGATCTGCCGCGACGTCGCGCTGTCGAGTGCGCCGGTCGGCTCGTCGGCGAGGATCAGCCGCGGCTTGCCGATCAGCGCGCGCGCGATCGCGACGCGCTGCTTCTGGCCACCCGACATCTCCGAGGGCAGGTGCTCGGCCCAGTCGCGCAGGCCGACCCGCTCGAGGTACTGCGCCGCGATCTGGTTGCGCTTGCGGCGCGCCACGCCCTGGTAATAGAGGGGCAGGGCGACGTTCTCGAGCGCGGTCTTGAACGGCAGCAGGTTGAACGACTGGAACACGAACCCGAGGAAGCGGTTGCGGTAGTTCGCCGCCTTCTTCTCGCTGAGCGACCGGATCAACGTGTCGCCGAGCCAGTACTCTCCGGAGTCGTAGTCGTCGAGGATGCCGAGGATGTTGAGCAGCGTCGATTTGCCGGAGCCGGACGCGCCCATGATCGAGACGAACTCGCCATCGGCGACGTGGAGCTCGATATCGCGCAGCACGTGCAGGCTGTGCGCACCGACCCGGTAGTACTTGTTGACCTTCTCGATGCGCAACATCGACGTGTGCGCCAGGCTAGCGCCATCGGCGCACCGTCGCCAGCGCCCGCTCGCCTGAGGCACAGTGCGACACGCGTGCGACAAGCATTTTTGGCAAACGCGATGTCGGGTTGGCTACAACGCGCCGAGCGCTTCGTCGATCGCGGCCGCGGTCGCCGGGGCGATCACCAGCTGGCCGTGGTCGCCGTGCAGCTCGCACGCGGGCGCGACG
>JBQCJR010000595.1:0-9476 GCA_051952595.1 Kofleriaceae bacterium | reverse complement strand
CATGGTGGCGTCGGGCCGGCTCGAGCCGGACGAGCTCACCGCCGCCGCGTCTGTGGGTAGAGCGCGACGCGGAGGCCGTCCCCGAGGAAGTTGAGCGAGAGGATCGCGAGGGCCATCGCGAGGACGGGGAAGATCAGGAGCCAGGGGTAGACCACGATCTGGGAGCTGCCCTCGGTGACCAGGGTGCCCCACGACGCGAGCGGGGCCTGGACGCCGAGGCCGAGGAACGACAGCAGGGCCTCGGTGAGCATGACCTGGGGCAGCGCGAGGGTGGCGTACACGATCACGGGGCCGGCGGCGTTGGGCAGCACGTGGCGGAGCACGAGGCGCGCCGGCGAGGCGCCGAGCCCACGCGCGGCCTCGACGAACTCGCGATGGACGAGCAGGAGCACCTGGCCACGCACGATCCGCGCCATGGTCAGCCACGAGATCGCGCCGATCAGCGCGAACAGCACGACCAGCGAGCGGGTCTCGATCACCGACATCACCACGATCACGAACACCACGGTGGGAAAGCCGTACAGCGCGTCGACGATCCGCATCATCGCCGCGTCGATCCGGCCGCCGGCGTACGCCGCGGTGGCGCCCCAGGTCACGCCGATCACCAGCGCGACCGCGGTCGAGACCACCGCGACGACGATCGCGATCCGCCCGCCGATCAACACGCGCACGAGCATGTCGCGGCCGAGCGTGTCGGTGCCGAACCAGTGGCTCCACGAAGGTGGGGTCGCGCCGAGCGAGGCGTCGATCGTCACCGCGTCGATCCCGAACGCCCCGGCGATCGGCGGCCCGGCAAAGCACGCGATCGCGATCGCCACGAACGCGGCGGCGCACGCGACGGCCATCCGGTGGCCACGCAGCCGGCGCCACGCATCGGACCACGCGGTCATCGCGCCCTCACCTCGCCCTCGTGCGTGGATCGATCACGCCGTACGCCAGATCGACCACCAGGTTGAGCGCGACGATCAGCACCGCGTAGAACACGAACACCCCGGTGAGCACGGGGTAGTCGCGATCGTGGATCGCCGAGATGAAGTACGTCCCGAGCCCGGGGATCGCGAAGATCTTCTCGACCACGAACGAGCCGGAGATCATCGTCGCCGCGGCGGGGCCGAGGTACGTGACGACCGGCGTGATGCCGACCCGCAGGGCGTGCTTCCACACCACGATCCAGTCGGGCAGGCCCTTGGCGCGCGCGGTGCGCACGAAGTCCTGGCCGAGCGCATCGAGCATGCCGCCGCGGGTCAGCCGCGCGATCGTCCCGAGGTAGATCACGCCGAGCGTCAGCGCGGGCAGCAGGTACGACGCGGCGCCGTCGATCCGCGCGGGCGGCAGCCAGCCGAGCTGGATCGACAGCGACGCGACGAGCAGCGGGCCGAGCACGAACGACGGCACCGAGATCCCGAGCAGCGCGATCCCCATCAGCGCGTAGTCGACCCAGGTGTTGCGCCGCCACGCCGCGACCACGCCGAGCGCGATGCCGATCACTGCGGCCATCGCGAGCGAGATCAGGCCGAGCGCGCCGCTGACCGGGCCGTGCTCGGCGATCAGCTGGTTGACCGAGCGATCCTCGCGCATCGATTGCCCGAGATCGCCGCGGATCAGCCCGGACATGTGCCGCACGTACTGATCGAGCAGCGGATCGCGCAGGCCGTAGCGCTCCTCGATCGCGCGCTGGACCTCGGCGGAGCGCCGCTCGGCGGTATCGAACGGCCCGCCGGGCGCGGCGTGCAGCAACAGGAAGCTCGCGGTGGCGACCACCAGCACGACGGCCACGCTCGCGGCGATCCGCCCGATCGCGAACCGGATCACCGCGGCGCGTCCCAGGCGGGATCGAGCCACACCCGCCACAGCGACGGCTGGTCGACCAGGTTGATGTGGTAGTCGCGCACGTACGGCCGGATCAGGTGCTTCTGGGTGTAGACGTAGATCGGGATCACCGGCGCGTCGCCGAGCACGACCGCCTCGGCGCGCGCGAGCACGGCGTTGCGCGCCTTGCGGTCCCGCAGCGTGCGCGCCTGTTCCATCAGGCGCTCGAACTCCGGCGAGCAGTAGCGCCCGCGGTTGTCCGGCGAGCCACAGCGGAACAGCGGCAGGAACTCGCTCTCGGTGTCGGCGACCTGCCCGGCGCCGCCGAACCGCACGATCTCGAAGTTGCCGCGGCGGGTGTCGTCGAGCATCGAGTTGAACTCCTGCGCCGCGAGCTCGACGCGCACGCCGATCCGCGCCCACGACGCCTGGAGGTACTCGGCGATCTGCTTGTGGGCCTCCGAGCCGGCGTTGTAGCGATACTCGAGCGGCTCCTTCCACGCGCGGCCGAGCTCGGCCTTGGCGAGCGCGAGCTCGCGCCGCGCGGCCTCGGGGTCGTAGTCGAGCCCCGGCGGAGGCACGTAGCACAGCGCGCCGGTCTCCATCACCAGCGCGAAGCCGGGCTGATCGCGGGTCACGCCACACACGGCGAGGTCGGCGTCCGAGAGCTGGGCGATCGGTGTGCCGGGCGTGAGCTGCGCGGTCGGCATCTCGTTGCCGTGGGTGAACCGCGGCACCGCGCGGCGATCGATCGCGAGCGACAGCGCGCGCCGGAGGTGGCGGTTCGGCAGCTTCTCGGTCTGCAGCCACAGGAAGTACACGGTGAGGAACGGATCGACCCGGTAGTCCTTGTACGGCCGGCCGCGCTGCTCGCCGTTGAGCGCGGGCAGGTACGTCGACGGCATCGTGTTGGTCGCGGTCGCGTCGCAGCCGCCGGTGACGTAGTAGCTGGTCGTCGCGGCCTGGTCGTCGATCGAGTACGCGGTCATCCGATCGAACCGGACCTCGGTGGGATCCCAGTACGTCGGGGACCGCACGAGCTCGAGCCGATCGTGCCGCTTCCACCCCACGAGATGGAGCGGGCCGGAGGTGGCGATGTGCTCGGGCACCGCCCAGCCGAGCGGCCGCCGCGACACCGCCTCGATCGGCACGGTGCGCAGCGCGCGGTTCGCGGTCACGGCGAGGAAGTACGGCGTCGGATCGGCGAGCTCGAACGCGATCGTGCGCTCGTCGAGCACGTGGATCCCGAGCGCGTCGGTCGAGTGCACCACATCGCGCCCACGCACCTCGATCACCGACCCCGGCCCCGGGTCACCCGGAGGGGCATCACCGGGCGGCGCGTCGCCGGGGCGGCGGTTGGCGGGCACGCCGCGCACCGAGAGCACGGCGTCGCCCTGGGGCTCGCGATCGAGCTCGGCGGCGGGCACCCAGCCGTAGACCCCGCTCTGCGCGGCACCGCGGAACACGTACGCCCACGGCGCGCCATCGGGCGACGGCGGGGTCGCCCGGCCGCCGGTGGTCATCACCAGGCTGACCGGCGCGCCGGCCGGCACCCGCTCGTATGCCGCGGCCTCGGGGGCGCCGAGATCGCGCAGCGCGAGCGGGCGCGAGCTGGTGCGCTGCGCGACGTCCGGCGCCGGGCCGTCGCTCGCCAGCTCGACCACGTCGCCGGCGCGGTACGGGCCGATCGCGCGGCGGAGCACGAACACCGAGCGGCTCAGGTAGGCGGTCGCGTTCTTGATCGGGTTGATCGAGTCGGCGTTGGGCGCCGCGGTGAGCGGGTGGGCCAGCCGCAGCGCGCTGTACGCGACGTCGTACGCGGTGACCCGGCGGCCGGTCGTCCACCGCGCGTCGTCGCGGAGGTGGAACGTGAACGTGCGCAGCGCGTCGTCGATCTCCCAGTGGGTCGCGAGGCTCGGCACCGGGTTGCCGTCCGGGCCGTACGTGGTGAGCCCGACGAACAGCGCGCTGACCAGCGGGGTCGAGATCGTGCTCGACGCGCGCGCCGGATCGAGGTGGTCCGGCTCGCCCTGGTTGCACCACCGGAAGTGGCGCGGATCGATCCGGTCCGGGACCTTGCCGAAGTAGTCGCCCTCGGGGAGGCTGCAGCCGGCGAGCGCCGCGACCGCGAGCGCGCTGCCACCGAGGACGGATCGGATCACGCCACGAGCGTAGCCCGGGTCATCGCTCGGCACCGAACCCGAGCGTCAGCGAAAGGCCGACCGAGACGTACCCCGTGCCATCGATCTGCTGGCCCTCGCGGAGCCGCGGCATGTGGCCGACCGAGGTCAGGAACGCAAACCGGGCGCCGTGGAAGATCCCGGCCGGCCGTCCGTCCATCACGCCGAGCACGATGCTGCCGGTCGCCGAGGTGTACAGACCTTCGATCTCGCTATCGACCCGGTGGTCGGTGGCGTCGCCCTGGCAGTCCGTGCCATAGCCCTCGGTGTTGGTGCAGTACGAGCCGGTGGCCGAGAGATAGGTCGCGGCGCCGGCCGCCTGGAGGTGCAGCGACACCCAGCGCGAGGTGAACAGCGTGCCATCGATCGCCAGCTCGCCGCCCACCCGGGTGGCCTCGTACCGCGCGTCGTTGCTGCGGCCGTTCGCCCGGGTGCCGTACGCGATCGCCGCCACCGCGCCCTGCTCGGCGAACCGGTGCCGGTAGCCAAGCATCGGCTCGAACGTCCGGTCGCCGCCCTCGCCGTAGCTGCGCAGCCCGGCGATCAGCCCCGGCACGCCAAGCCAGCGCCCCGGCTCGATCAGCCCACTGAGCTGCTGCACCGGCTCGCCGGAGGTCGTGTTCTCCCCCGCCGCCGCGCTGAGGTAGTACGCCGGTATCCCACCCGCCTGCACCTCGAGGCCCGGCCGGCCGGCCGGCGCGGCCGACACCCCGGTCGTCGCGGGCATCGGCCCGAGGGTCGTGCACCCCGTGAACAGGACCACGAGGCTCCACAGCATCCAGATCGCGTGCTTCATGGCGCGATGACCCGCGAGCCGGCCGGCGTGCCACCCCCACCCGTGTGGCCAGATGCGGCACGACCTGGCAAGCAACGAACCGCGCCGGTTCGCCCGGTGAGCCTGGTAGTGTCAGATCCTTGTCGAGGGGTCCACGGTCGATGGCCGAGAAGCACAAGTCCAAGCACATCAAGCTCACCTCCCATCCGGGCACTCACAAGCCGCTGCCGATCGCGTGGGGCGCCGCCGAGCCGAGGCTGCGCGGGCCGATCATCGCCACCCTCACGAACCCGGATCACCGCAACGTGATCGGCACGCACTCCGGCAGCTACGCGGTGTACCGCGCGCTCGCGATCGCCGCCCGCGCGCTCGATCCGCAGCACGTCCCGGACCTGACCAACACCGCGCCCACCGATCCGATCGGGCCGTACGCGGCGTGGGGCGATCCGGAGAAGATCGTCTCGCTCGATCCGTTCGGCGCGGTGGTCACCGAGGTGTTCGCCGAGCAGCGCGCGGCCGGCTACGACATCCGCCCGACGATCGCGGTCACCAAGGCGCACATCGACATGCCGGAGATCGTCGACGCGATCGAGGCCGGGCGGCTCGCCGTGGACGGCAAGATCGTGAAGTCGGCGCGCGAGATCTCGGTGACCAAGGCGGCGACCGAGCCGGT
Source organism: Kofleriaceae bacterium (assembly GCA_051952595.1). Lineage (GTDB taxonomy): Bacteria > Myxococcota_A > Polyangia > Haliangiales > Haliangiaceae > JABFXX01. The sequence goes on along the minus strand of JBQCJR010000595.1, from coordinate 4,039 downwards.
GTGGTACCTGCCCGGGGTCGCCAAGCGGTTCGGCTGCACCGAGAGCGAGCTGCGCCGCACGCTGTTCGAGCAAACCGGCGGGATGTTCCCCGAGCTGGTCACCCGCGGCGATCTCGATGTGTTCCTGCCGCCGATCGGCGGCCAGACGGTCTACATCTTCGGCGATCCGAACAAGCTCGCCGACCCGTCGGTCACGCTGACCGCGCGCGTCCACGACGAGTGCAACGGCTCGGACGTGTTCGGCTCGGACATCTGCACCTGCCGGCCGTACCTCGCGCACGCGATCGAGGAGTGCATCCGCGGCGCGCAGCACGGCGGCGTGGGCCTGATCGTGTACTTCCGCAAGGAGGGCCGCGCGCTCGGCGAGGTGACCAAGTTCCTGGTCTACAACGCGCGCAAGCGCCAGCAGGGCGGCGACAGCGCGGCGCAGTACTTCGCGCGCACCGAGTGCGTCGCCGGCGTGCAGGACATGCGGTTCCAGGAGCTGATGCCGGACGTGCTGCACTGGCTCGGGATCACGAAGATCCACCGCCTGGTCTCGATGTCGAACATGAAGTACGACGCGATCGTGCGCGCCGGGATCGAGGTCGGCGAGCGCGTGCGGATCCCCGACGCGCTGATCCCCGCCGACGCGCGGGTGGAGATGGACGCCAAGATGGCGGCCGGCTACTTCACGGCGGATGGCAAGCCGCCCGGGCTCGACGAGCTCGCCAAGGCCAAGGGGCGAGGGCTCGCCGACTAGCGAGGCTGCGATGACCGCGACCCTCCGCATCGAGCAATGGCGCGCGCGCTGGAGACTGCGCGGTCACGTCGAGCTCGACCACGCCGCGGAGAACGAGCGCGTGATGATCCGCGGGATCGTGCGGCCGCTCGACGAGACGTTGATCGCGCCGCTGTCGGGGCGCGCGTGCGTCGCGTACCGCTCGCGGGTGTGGCAGGGCCTCGGCGACCCCTCGATCACGCCGCGCGAGACCATGCAGGCGCGCCCGTTCGTGGTCGACCTCGGCGAGGACGAGGTGATCGTCGATAGCCAGCACGCGATCTTCGGCCTCGATCCGATCCGGCTCCCGCGCGACCGCGAGCGCGAGCGCAGCTTCGCGCTCCGCCACGGCCTGCGCGCGGCCGCGTGGTTCAGCGAGGTCGCGATCGAGGTCGGCGCGCGGGTCGCGATCGGCGGCACGCTGGTGCTGGTGCCGCGCGACGAGCCGCCGCTCGGCGAGCTCGGGTTCCGCGATCCGCCGCCGCCGTCGCAGCGGATCGTCGGCAACCGCGATCGACCGCTGGTCGTGGTCGCGCTGGATTGATCGCGCCAGCCGCGGCGGCTGCGGTAGGATACGCGCTCTGCAGAACGAGCACTTGGCGGCGGGACTGCTGGTGGTGGTAGCGGTGGTGCGCGTGCTCGCCCGGGCGGTCACGAGTGGCAAGCTGTTCCGGCGGCGCCGCCAGCGGATGCGGGTGAAGTCACCCACGCCGCTGGTCGAGGGCGAGCTCGCGACGGTGGCCGGCGTGGTGCGCGCGGTGGGGCCGCTGCTGACGGCGCCGCTGTCCGGCCGCGAGGTCGTGCTGTACGAGGCGTCGGCGATGCTCCCCCACGACGGCGAGCTGGTCCAGCGCGAGATCTCCTCGTTCGAGCTCGAGACGGCCGAAGGCATCGTCCTGATCGACGACGCCGCGGCCGAGCTCGCGTTCGAGCCGCGCTCGCTGATCCCGCGCCAGATCGATCGCGAGATCGCGTTCGTGGTGGCGTCGGGTCGCCCGCGCTCGGCGACGCGCACCGCGGAGTTCGCCGAGACCGCCATCGCACCGGGCGACCGGATCGTGGTGCAGGGACTCGTGGTGGTCGAGCACGACCACGCGTCGGTGGAGGAGCGTGGCTATCGCGAGGGCAGCCCGGCCCGGCTGCGCCTCGTCGGTCGCCCCGGCGGGCCGCTGAAGATCGGCGAGGCGCGTGGCGTTGCCAGGCCGCGGGGTGCGGCGTAGCTTTGATCCGATGAGTGGCGACGTCGCCGCGGCGATCTCCTACCTGCGCAGCCCGCTCGCGATCCGCGCGCGGTGCGAGCACATCCTCGAGGCCGGGCTCGCCGGGGCGCTGAGCCACTTCGCGGTCGATCTCGAAGCGCTGCCGGCGGTGGTCGCCAAGGTCGTCGAGGTCACGCGCGCCGCGTACCCCGAGCTCGCGATCCCGGTGCACGGCCGCACCAACCACTTCCGCGCCGGTGGCCTCGACCGGGTCGCCGCGCTCGATGCGCAGCTCGCGGGGTGCGACGCCGACGAGCGTGCCCGCGCGTGGATCGATCTGATCGCGGTGTCGGTCCTGCTCGATGCCGGCGCCGGTGATGCGTGGCGCTATCGCGAGGCCGAGGTCGATCCCGCGTCGAGCGCGGTGATCGGCCGCTCGGAGGGGCTCGCGGTGGCCAGCCTGCACGCGTTCGCGGCGGGGCTGTTCTCGTCGGATCCGGCGCACCCGCTGCGCGCCGATGCCGCCGGGCTCGCGGCGCTCGACCCGGCGCGGCTCGCCCGCGCGTTCCAGGCGTCGCCGGACAACCCGCTCGCCGGGATCGACGGCCGGATCGGCCTGGTGCGCGCGCTCGGCCGCGCGGTCGCCGAGCACCCCGCGATCTTCCCCGGCGGCCGCCCCGGCGGCCTGCTCGATCACCTGCGCCGCACCGGCAGCGGCGGCGCGATCGGCTCGCACGAGCTGCTCGCCGCGCTACTCGAGGGGCTCGCGTCGATCTGGCCGGGCCGGATCGAGCTCGGCGGCACCAACCTCGGCGACGTGTGGCGCCACCCCGCGGCGGGCGGCACCGGCCCGTCGGCCGGCCTGGTGCCGTTCCACAAGCTCTCGCAGTGGCTCGCCTACTCGCTGTTCGAGCCGCTCGAGCGCGCGGGGCTCGCGATCGCCCAGCCGGGCGCGCTGACCGGGCTGCCCGAGTACCGCAACGGCGGCCTGCTCGTCGATCTCGGCGCGCTGGTCCCGCGGCACCCCGGCGTGCCCGGAGCGGTCCACGCGCCGGGCGCCGAGGTGATCGTCGAGTGGCGCGCGCTCACCGTGGCCCTGCTCGACCGGGTCGCCGAGGGCGTGCGGGCCGCGCTCGGCAAGACGCCCGCCGAGCTCCCGCTCGCGTGTGTGCTCGAGGGTGGCACCTGGGCCGCGGGTCGCGTGGTCGCGGCCGAGCGGCGCCCCGGGGGCGGCCCGCCGATCTCGATCGAGAGCGACGGCACGGTGTTCTAGCGGTGTTCTAGCGGTGTTCTAGCGGTGTTCTGGCGCGCCTCGGCTCGTCGAAGTTCCCGCGCATGATCAGCGACGATCCGGCGACCACGCGCCGCGGCCGCACGTAGTACGTTCGGCTCCGCATGGCAGGCAAGGTCCACGTCATCGACCATCCGCTGGTCCAACACAAGCTGTCGCTGATGCGCTCGAAGGAGACCAGCACCAGCACGTTCCGCAACCTGCTCCGCGAGATCAGCATGCTGCTCGCCTACGAGGTGTGCCGGGACATGCCGACCACCAAGATCGAGATCGAGACGCCGATCGCCCGGACGATGGCGCCGGTGCTCGACGGTAAGAAGATCGTGCTGGTCTCGATCCTGCGCGCCGGCAGCGGGATCCTCGACGGCATGCTCGACATCCTGCCGTCCGCGCGCGTCGGTCACATCGGGCTGTACCGCGATCCGAAGACCCTGGTCGCGGTCGAGTACTACTACAAGGTCCCCGACAACATGGCGGACCGCGACGCGATCGTCGTCGATCCGATGCTCGCGACCGGCAACTCGGCGGTCGCGGCGGTCGATCGGCTCAAGGAGGCGTCGCCGCGCTCGATCAAGTTCGTGTGCCTGCTGACCTGTCCCGAGGGGATCCAGGCGTTCCACGCGCAGCACCCCGACGTGCCGATCTACACCGCGGCGATCGACGAGCGGCTCAACGACAAGAGCTACATCGTGCCCGGCCTCGGCGACGCGGGCGATCGCCTGTTCGGCACCAAGTAGGAGCGCGCCCGAGCGGCCCGGCGCACACCGGGCATCGCGCACCGGGTTCAGC
>JBQCJR010000594.1:0-5295 GCA_051952595.1 Kofleriaceae bacterium | reverse complement strand
GCTCGGTCAAGGACCGGATCGGCGTGGGGATGTTGCTCGACCCCGAGCGCGAGGGCCGGATCAAGCCGGGCGACACCCTGATCGAGCCGACCACCGGCAACACCGGCATCGGCAACGCGATGGCCGCCGCGGTGCGCGGCTACCGCGTGATCATCACGATGCCCGAGAAGATGTCCCAGGAGAAGCAGGTGGTGCTCGAGGCGCTCGGCGCCGAGATCATCCGCACCCCGACGGAGGCCGCGTGGGACTCGCCGGAGAGCCACATCGGCGTGGCGCGCCGGCTCAAGGAGGTGATCCCGAACGCGCACATCCTCGACCAGTACTCGAACCCGTCCAACCCGGCGGCGCACGAGGATGGCACAGGGCGCGAGATCATCGACCAGACCGGCGGCAAGCTCGACGCGGTCGTGATGACCGCCGGCACCGGCGGCACGATCTCCGGCGTCGCGAAGGTGATCAAGCGCGAGATCCCCGGCTGCAAGATCATCGGCGTCGACCCCGAGGGCTCGATCCTCGCCGGTCCCGGCGAGATCAAGAGCTACAAGGTCGAGGGCATCGGCTACGACTTCATCCCCGACGTCCTCGATCGCCGGCTCGTCGATCGCTGGGTCAAGTCGAACGATCGCGACTCCTTCCTGACCGCGCGCCAGCTGATCCGCCAGGAGGGCCTGCTGGTCGGCGGCTCGTCGGGCTCGGCGGTGTGGGCGGCGATGCAGGTGTGCCGCGAGCTCGGCCCCGGCAAGCGCGTCGTCGTGATCCTGCCGGACTCGATCCGCAACTACCTGACCAAGTTCGTCGACGATCGCTGGATGCGCCAGCAGGGCTTCGTCAAGGGCGACTGGGAGGTCGGCACGGTCGGCGACGTGGTGCGCGCGCTCGGCCGCCGCGAGGTCATCGCGCTCGATCTCAACGACAAGCTCGGCCGCGCGACCGAGCTGTTCAAGGAGCACGGCATCTCGCAGATGCCGGTGCTCGACGACGGCAAGCTCGCCGGCATCCTGACCGAGAGCGACCTGCTGCACCACCTGGTGTCCGGCCGCGGCACCAAGGACACGATCGTCGCCGAGGTCATGGAGCGCAAGGTCTCGACCGTGGGGCTGTCCGCCAGCTCGGGCGAGCTGCCGCGGATCTTCGAGCGCGGCGAGGTCGCGATCGTGGTCGACGACCACCGCGCGGTGCTCGGGATCGTGACGAAGATGGACCTGATCGAGATGCTCGCGGCGCGCAAGAACCAGCTGCCGTCGCCGTAGTCGCGGCGCGCCGGCTACTGCGCCAGCTTGATCGCGTGGCGGGTGATCGCGAGCACCACCGAGCGCTGGTCGACCGGTAGCTCGGCGATCAGCCGGCCGAGCTCCTCGATCGCTCGGGGCAGCGGCGGTCGGACCGGTGCCCGTGGGCTGCCCTTGCTCTGGAACTGGACGTCCAGTCGCAGCCCCAGGCCGTTCTCGACCACCGCGTGCAGCGTGCTGAGCGGGAGGTCGCGGGTACCGCGTTCGATCTCGCTCACGTACTTGCCCACGATCCCGGCGCGCGCACCCAGCGCATCCTGGGTGAGGCTCGCCGCCGTTCGCCGGGTCCGGATCAGGTGCCCCAACGCCTCTAACAGCTCGTCAGCCGACGACATTGGAGAGATAGTTCGACCGACCGCGGCCGGTCTCCATCCATGCAGAGTGGACGGTATGTTCCAGATCCACTGTCCGTGGTACAGCAACCGCGCTCGTCGAAGGAGTTGAATGATCGCGCATGTCATCGAGGCCATGGTCGATGTCGTCCTGATGGTCGATGTCGAGGGGCAGATCGTGCTGGTCAACAGCGCGGCGGAGCGGGTCACCGAGTACCGCCGCGACGAGCTGCTGGGCCTGCCGATCGCGAAGGTGCTGGAGGACGAGCGCTCCGGGCTGCGCACCCAGGTCCGCCGCCGGATCGAAGATGGCGACGTGCTGCGCCGCGAGGACTCCTGGCTGGTGCCCAAGCACGGCGAGCCGCTACCGGTCTCGGTGACCGGGGCGCCGGTGCTGGACGAGAACGGCGCGGTCCAGGGCATCGTGCTGGTGGTCCGCGACACCCGCGAGCTGCGCCAGCTGCTGCGCGAGCGCGAGGCCGAGATCGCCGCCCGGCGCAGCGCCGAGACCGAGCTGCGCGCCGCGATGGCCTCGATCGAGGACCGGCTCGAGCACACCCGCGCCCAGCTGCTGCTCGCCGAGCGCCGCGCCACCCTCGGCACGCTCGCCGGCGGGGTCGGCCACGAGCTGCGCAACATCGCGCAGGTCCACGTCGCGGCGGTCGATCTGTTGAGCAGCGCGGTCGGCGACGACCAGCGCGAGCTGGCGAGCGTGGTCAAGACCGTGCTCGCCGACCTCGAGCGGATCGGCGACCACATCCAGCTCCACGGCCGGCGGCTCACCCAGCTCGCCCGGCCCGGCCCGGACCACGTCCACCCGCTCGAGCTCGGCGGCGTGGTGCGCGACGTCGTCGCGATGCTGCAGGGCGCCGGCAAGCTGCACCGGATCGATGTCGAGCTCGAGCTCGCCGACCGGCCGTTCCTGGTCACCGTCAACCGCACCCGGATCGAGCAGATCCTGGTCAACCTGATCGTCAACGCCGCCGATGCGATCGCGCGCCCCGGCACGATCTGGATCCGCATGCAGCTCGATCCGAGCGGCGCCCGCGTCGTGGTCGAGGTCGCGGACACCGGCGGCGGCATCCCGCCCGAGCTGCTCGACCGCGTGTTCGAGCCGTTCTTCACCACCAAGACCGCGGACCGCGGCACCGGGCTCGGCCTGCCGGTCGCCCGCGAGATCGTGGAGAGCTACGGCGGCCAGCTCGTGCTGCGCAGCACGCTCGGCTCCGGAACCACGTTCGCGTTCGACCTGCCGCTGTCGATAGGATCGACCGGCGCGAACCGAAGCTAGAAACCGCCGTCGTTTGACGCTATACGGCGATATCATGGCGGCGACGACAGATCTGATCGCGGGAGATCGGATCGGGAACTACCGGATCGAGCTCGAGCTGGCATGCGACGGGCTCGGCGTGACGTACCGCGCGGTGCATCTGGTGCTCCCGCGGCGCGCGGTGGTCCGGGTGATGCACGATGCGTCGTCGCAGTCGCGCGTGGTCCACATGCTGCGCGAGGCGTGTATCCTCGACGCGCTCCACCACCCCGGGATCATTCGGGTCTACGAGTCCGGCCTCACCCCCGACCGCCGGCCGTGGTTCGCGTGCGAGCTGGTCGATGGGCCTTCGCTGGCGAGCACGCTGCTGCCGGCGGCCCACGCGCCCGCGGTCCTCGATCGGGTCGACGCGCTGTCGCTGCTGCGCGATCTGGTCGGGGTGATCGAGCACGCGCACTGCCGCGGCGTCATCCACTGTGGCCTGCACCCGTCGCGGGTGCTGCTCACCGGGCATTCGCGTGGCTACCCGCTGTGCATCGCCGACTGGAGCCAGGCGCGCACCCACGATGCCGCGCCGACGCCGTACCTGGTGACCCCGCAGGGCGTGACCCACGCCGCGCCCGAGCTGGCGCGCGGCGGGGCGATCGACGACCGCGCGGACGTCTACTCGCTCGGCGTGATCGCCTACGAGGTGCTGTCCGGCGCGCTGCCCGGCGGGCCGCGGCTCTCGGCGAGCGCGGCCGCCTCGCTCGATGATGGCGAGCCGGCCGGCTACGTGCCGATCGGAGTGCGCTGCCCCGATGCGCCGCGCGAGCTCGCGGTGCTCGTCGACCAGATGCTCGCCCGCGACCCGTGGGATCGCCCGAGCTCCACCGAGGTCCACACCGAGCTCACGTGGATCGTCGAGGCGCTCGCCGTCGCGATGGTGCGCACGCACCCGCAGATCCGCCGCCCGCGGTGGACCCCGCCGATCGCGTTCTCGCCGTCGGCGCTGCTCGCCGGCGAGCGCGGCGGGTTCGATCGCGCCACCACCGAGCGCGACGACGCCCCCGGCGACGAGTCGTAGTCCAGCCGTCGCCGAGGTGCCCCGAGCTGCCGTCGAGCCGTCGCGGGCTCAGCGACACTTCTGCAGGTCGGCCATCGACTTCGCGTCCATCGCGCACTTCTTGGCGTCGTCGGACATCTTCTCGCACTTGCCGATCGCGTTCTCCTTCTGGCCCTCGAGCAGCTGCTTCATCTCGTCCGGCGCGAGCGACTTGGTGTGCTCGAAGACCTCCTCGCAGCTCGGGGTCTTCTTGCATCCGGTGGCGGCGACAGCGGCGAACACGCAGGCGATCCAGAACTTCATCATGGTCGATATCTCCTTGTGCCGAGGACCTGTGCAGCGGCCGTGCCGCGCGCTCGCCGCGCCGTTCCGGTGAGTTGCGCCGCGGCGCGACTGCCAGGTCCGGCAGCGCTGCCGGCGTTGGCAGCGCTCGCGGCAGCGCGCCCAGAACGGCTCGCCGCGCCGATAAGATCTGCCGCGCGCCCGGCGCGTGGCGGGTCCGCGTGTTCATTGCCAGATCGCGCGTCGCCGGTGTTACGGTGGCGTCGCATGAGGAATCGCGCGCTCGCTTTGCTTGCGATCAGCTTGTTTGCTGGATGTGGCGACGATGGGCCGTCCGGGGGGATCCCGGAGGACTGCAATCCGCTCGGCGGCCAGGGCTGTATGTTGCCGTGGCCGTCGATGGCGTACGTCCGCCAGGACACCACCGCCGCGACCGGGTTCCGGCTCGACATCCCGGCCGGCGCGATGCCGGTCAACGTCGACGGCGTGGCGATCGAGGCCGATCGCTACAACCGGTGGGACGGGTTCTCGGCGATCGGCCCGATGATCGCCATCTTCCCCGAGGGCGTCTCGCCCGACGGGCTGCCCACCCACAAGGACCCGGAGCAGTCGCTCGCGGCAGACTCGCCGATCGTGCTGCTCAACATGGACACCGGCGAGCGCACGCCGTTCTTCGCCGAGGTCGACCAGAACACCTCGAACCCGGCCAAGCGCGCGCTGCTCATCCGGCCGCTCGCCCGGCTCGCGCCGAGCAGCCACTACGCGGTCGCGATCCGCAACACCGTGCGCTCGGTCGATGGCGGCGAGCTCCGCCCGTCGCCCGGGTTCGTCGCGCTGCGCGATGGCGGCAGCTTCGATCACCCGCGGTTCGCGGCGCTGCGCGCGAACGCCGGCGCGATGTTCGAGGCGCTCGCGGCGGCCGGCGTCGACAAGAGTGACCTGGTGCTCGCGTGGGACTTCGTCACCGTGTCCGACGAGTTCCTGCACTCCGACCTGAAGACGATGCGCACCGCCGCGCTCTCGGCGATCGGCACCAACGGCGCCAACCTGACGTTCACGTCGCGCGTCCAGCCGAAC
>JBQCJR010000593.1:0-18215 GCA_051952595.1 Kofleriaceae bacterium | reverse complement strand
AGGACGACGAGGGCGGCGGCGTGATCGGCGCGCGCATGCTCTCGGCGCATGATGGGGATCTCGGCTTTGGCCTCCCATGCCAAGACCCGAGGTACACCGAAGCGCTGCCCGACCCTGGGAAGGGCGGCACGGTGATCTACGCCATCACCGACGAGGAGCGCGCCAGCTTCCAGACCTTCAGCGGGAGCGACGGCAGCGTTCAGATCTACGTGCCCCATCAGGGTGGCGCCACGGCGAGCACGATCGCGATCGACGTCTCCGACGCTGGCGAGGAGAGCATCCAGATCCAGCACGGGGCCGGGATGAAGATCGAGATGACCGGCGGCGATGAGCCGGTGGTCATCGTGCACAGCGCGAACGGGGCTTCGTCGATCGTGTTGAAGAACGACGAGATCATCATCAACGCGACGAAGATCACCGTGAACGGCGGCTCGAACATCGGCGGCTCTACGGCGCTGCCTCTGGCGAAGGCGGCCGAGCTCCAGGCGTGGGCAGCCGCTGTGGTGACGGCGTGCGCGGCTGCGCCGGGCGGCGTCATCACCCTCCCGCCGCTCGCGGCCTCGGTGGCCACCACGAACCTCAAGGGCGCGTAGAGGGAGGCCACCTTGTCTTGCAACCTCCCCAACGTGCCGGTGCCGGTGCTGGACCCGGTTCCGCCGCTCGTGGGGCTGCCGGGACTGCCGACCCTGCCGGTACCCAAGGTCCCGCCGCGCCCGACTGTGCCCGGGCTGCCACCGCTGCCCGCGGTGGGTCTGAGCGTGGCGGTCCCGGCTGTCCCCATCCCAGGCGTGCCAACGCTGCCTCTGCCGCGCGCGCCCAAGCGGCCAGCAGTCCCAGGCCTCCCGCCGCTCCCGAACGTGCCGCTCTCGGTGGCCATCCCCGCGGTGCAGCTACCAGGCGTGCCGGTGCTCCCCATCCCGCGCGCGCCGCCCTGCCCGTTTGACGCGGCTGCGTAGGAAGTGCATGCCGCGGTCCGCGCCGACACCATCCACTGCGTCTGCTTGAAGCCGTTCGACGCGCGTCTACGCCATGCAGCCACTCAACCAGCGCGTTCTTTCCACGCGAGCGCAGCGGAGATCACATCCTCCACCTCGTTGCCGATGGGTTCGCCCCCTCGAACACGCCGCGATGTTCCGCATCTGCTGCAGGTCGCATAGATAACAAGTCGCGGGACGGTCACTGTGTGACCGCAATACGCACAGATGCAGGTTCGAGTTGCTTGTAACCGCTCGATCCGACCGATGATCTCAGGGAGAGGATTGTCTATCCGTTCCTGGGTTTGCACCAGTTTGGGACAGTGACGCAACGCCAACTTGAAGAACAGCGACTCAGCCTCTGGGAATTGAGCTTGCATCGTTTTGCGCACGTCTTCAGCTGGCAACGTTTCTGGCAGGTCGATCCCGCCCTCTTTCGCAATTGCAACGCATACGGCTGCAACAGCCGCGCTTCGCGCCTGCATCAGAGGATCGTGCGATGGTGAGAGCGCCCAAACATACTGCTCCCAAAGTTTGAGCAACACGCTGTAAGCGTACCATGCGGGTCCGCCGAAGCGCCACCCGCCGCGCGACCCGCGCGACCGCCCCGTGCTGCTCGCGCTCGCCAGCGCTGCCGCCGGAACACCACCCGCCACCTGCCCGCCGCGCGCGCCCCGCGCCGCCCGGGCCTCGCCGCCGCCGGCAACCCCGCGCGGCCGAGCTCCACATGGCCTTCTCTTTCGCCGCCGCGGGCGCCGCACCAGCGGGCGCACCGACGAATCTGACCGCGAGCAGCCCCCGCGAAGTCTCCACCCCCGTCGCCCTCTACTTCAACCCCACCACCCGCGACTTCCGGATCGATGACGAGGGCCGCTACCTCTCCATGCACCCAGTCGACCAAGCGGTCGCGCTCGCGGTGTTCCACGCGCTGGGGGCGATCCCCGCCGCCGCTGACGTCGGCTCGATCGTCCGTCGCATCCAGTACGCGGGCGGACCGCGCCTTGTCGCCGAGGTCACCGACTCGATTCGTCAAGCCGTCGTCGACCTCGCGAAGGCCGGTGACGTCCGCGAGGAGCGCATCGAGGTGAAGACGGGTGGCTTCGGCGGCGTCTCGGTCCTCTACGTCTACACCAACCTCCGCACGAAGAAGACCGGCCAAGAGGTCACCGTGCAGATCAGCGAGTAACGCCCCATGGCTGACGTGCTGACCGGCGTCGTGCCGGTGATCACGCGCTCCGATGCGCGCGACGAGTACACGAAGAGCTACCAGATCCGCGTGCCGGACGCCGACGTAGGGCCGAAGACGCAGCCCTACATCGACGCTTCGGTGTCGGCGGACGGGACGATGCTCCTCCTCGCGGACGTGCAGCGCCTCGCCGACAACACCAACATCTTCACCGCCCGCGGCGAAGGGCTCGAGCGTCACGGCGAGGAACTCGGCATCGCTCGGCCTTTGGCTGTCGGCTCGAACGGGTTCGTGACGATCGCGACGGCGACTGGCGGTGCGACCATCCAGGCGGGGGACGAGCTGCTCCATCAGGCGACCGGGCTGCGGTTCCGGTGCATGACCACGGCGACCTACACGTCGACGACGCCGGTGCCGATCCAGGGCATCGACACGGGGCCGGCCACGAACCTGAACGCAGGAACGGTCCTCGTCTGGACGAACCCGCGGCCGGGCTGCGAGCAGAAGGCCACCATCAAGGCGCAGTCCAACGGCCGCGGCTTGGTGGGCGGGCGCGATGCGGCGACGGACGACGAGTACCGCCAGGTGCTGCTCCAGCGCCTCGCCAACCCGCCGGCGAGCGGCAACGACGCGCACATCCGGGAGGCTGTCTTCAACACGCCCGGCGTGGCCGTGCAGGCCGTGTGGACCTACCCCGCCATCAAGGGTCCCGGCACCACCGCGGTGGCTTTCACCGTGATGCCCGACTCGGCCACCTCGGGCCGCATCCCCAGCGAGTCCCAGACGCAGATCGTCGAGGACCACGTGAAGTCGGTGTTCCCGGGGGACTTCTCAATCTTCGTGGTGGAGGTCCTCGAGCAGGCGGTGACCGTTGTGCTCGAGGCGTCGTGGCGCACGACCGCCCCAGGGTTCATCGACTCGCCCACGTGGCCCCCCTACGTCGCCTCCGATCTGGTCCGGGTGACCGGCGGGCTGAGCGGTCTGCCGACCCCCGATGCGTCGAACTTCCGGCTCCACACCGACACGGCCAGCACGACCGCGCCGCAGGCGGGGGAGACCATCGCCTTCTACAACCTCACCACGGGGACCTTCTCGCGGAAGCGGATCGGCACCGTGACGGTGATCACCGCGGGCAAGACCTGGGACATCACGTGCGACACGAGCAGCAACGCCACGGACACGACCTACATCCCCGAGGTCGGGCAGGCGGCGTCCCCGTGGTCTGACTCGCTCGACGCGCTCGTCGCTCCCGTCGCTGGGTTCTTCAACACCAACGGCCCCGGAGAGATGGTCGCCGGCGTCGTCGACCCTGGGGTGCGCCAGAAGCGGCAGCCCGAGGCGCCGGACTGGCCGAACGAGATCACGAACCGGCTCATCGCGCCCGTGCAGGCCGTGCAGGCGCTCAAGGACGCCTCCCTCCTCGAGCCGACCATCCCCTACGCCACCACCACCGGCACGCCCGCTGTTCTGGTCTACCTCCAGACGCTCGGCGATCTCGTGGTGATGGAGCCCTGAAGGACGTCCAGCCATGGCAGCTCTCCCCGAAGGCCCCTTCAACCTCGACACCGCTGACGGCGGCCCGCGCCGCCCGTCGATCGCCAACGTCGGCGGGGCCGCGCTGACCGAAAAGCCTCCGAACCCGCCGCAGGACGGGACGATGCTCTACGCCGACATGTGTAACGGGTGGCAGCACCTCCTACGTGGTCTCGGCGCCGTGACGGCCACGCTCAAGCTCGAGGTGCGCTTCTCCGCAGGCACGCCGGCCGTGCACGCGCTCCTCGCCACCAAGGACGGGCTGGAGGTCGACGACTTCGTGGTGACCGACAACGGCACCGGCGACACCACCATCACGTGGCCTGCCGACGCCATCCCGCCCACGACCATCACCCCGGGCGTGCGCATCCGCGGGGCCACCTGCGCGATCGGCCAGGCGGAGTACGTGACCAACGGCGTGCGCGTGTACACCTTCAACGCGGCCGGGGTCGCGACCGACGCGGACTTCGCCGTCGTGATCGACTGAGGGAGCATCCGTGCCTCACCTCAGCGCGTACACGCCGCTCGGACACCTCGAGCTTACAGCCGCCCCTGCGCCTGGCGAACGCTACCACGCTGCCCTCGCTGCGGTCGCAGGCAAGGGCCAGGACGGGAAGACCCCAGAGCCGTACCTCTTCGAGGAGGGGTCGCGGATGGAGGGGCTCACCTACGCGCAGGCGATGGGCTTTGCGACGATCCTCCTAACGTGGCGCCGCGCGCATGAGCAGGGGTTCGTCTCCACGGTCTACGACAACCTGACGATCCGGGAGCGCGAGTACGGGGTCACCCCGCCGGCGAGCGACACCATCCCCGAGCGTCGTCAGGTGTTGCGGGCCATGCGCCGACTGCCGAACGGTGGCACGCGGTCCAACGTCGAACAGGCTCTCAGCGACCTGCTGGGGGACGACTTCCTCGGCTTCCTGCCGGTGCCCATGGAGGCCGCGGCTCTCTGGCCTGCGGCGATCGGCGATCAGCCGATGAACCTCCAGCGCTCCACCATCGCGCGGAAGCTCGTTACTATCGACACGTCGATCAGCATCGGGCTCGGGTCCCCCCAGACGGTGATCTACACCGGCGTGCGGCCGGAGCACCCGACGCTCGCCGACGCCGTGGAACTTGGCGATGCCGCCTCTGTCCTGAAGGTGGGCGACAAGCTGGTGGTGCACCCAGAGAACAACACCTTCTGCGAGGTGGTTGAGGTCGAAGCCATCGACGTCCAAGTCACGAGCGAGACGACCTTCGACCTGAAGATCACTGCCACGTTCAACAACCCACACCCGGCCGGCGTGCTGGCGACCACGATGCCGTTCCCGATGTGGTCCTCCACCAAGCGACACAACCTGGTCGCGCTCAGCGAGGACGCCATCATCGACCCGGAGAAGGTTCGCAAGACGCACCTGCTCCTCCGGCGGATGCTGACCGGCGTCTCAACGTGGAACGTGGTGGCCGGGCTCGGCCCCTTCCGCGTGGGCGAAGGGAAGCTCGGCGCAACCCCCATCGGCACCATCGAGATCTGACCATGGCCACCTACAACGTGAAGTGGGACGCGACGGCGCAAGGCCGCGTGGCCGCGATCCTCACGGCAGTTCAACTCGTGGTGCCCAGTGCGGTGGCCGCCGATGTCCGCCACGGAGCGGTGCGTACCGGCCTCCGGCGCGTCGCGACCACCCAGAACGGGCGCGTGCTCACCCCGTCGTTCTTCACTCCGGCCGCTGGAACGGGCGTCGCGACCACCACGGTAAACATCTTCAACGAAGACTACGACCGAGCAACTGCGCTTGCCGCTGCTCGCGGAACCACCATCGAGGTGGTCCTCAGCGCGGCCCTGTGCACGGGGATCGCTCTGCAGTCCGGCGTGGACACGACCATCGGTCCCTTCGCCTGAAAGGACTTCACCACCATGTTCGCGAGCATCCGTAACTCTGGATTCTGGACCTACCTGTCCGTTGTTCTCCCCGAGGAATTTGAGGAGATTGATTCGCGATGGCCGTATGTGCCAGATATGCTCAACGGCGGTTCGTACGCGCCACTCGGCCCGATCGAGATCGGCGGTCAGGGTGTGGCCATCTCCGGTCCGGCTGTGCTGCAGGACATCAGGGACAGCACCGTCAGTGCCACGTGCTCGCTCACATTTGCCGCTAATGCTAGCCTAATCATCGCTGAGCAGGCCGAAGTGCTTATTAATGGCACTGTGGTGGTCGATGGCACAGACGGCGAAGGCGCAGTGACGTTCCAGGACGGTGCCGTACTCGCCATCGAGGCGAGCGCCGGCGGCCTCGACATCTTCGGGACGGCAACGGTGCGCGATGACGGGTTGCTGCAGATGGACAGCGGGTCCACGTTGAACATCAGCGACGGCGCACTCGTGTCCGTGAACTGCGATGTATACTTCACCAGTTCTGGCTCTGTTGAGCTTGGCGGAAACACCACGTTTACCAACGGCACTTGGCCACGCCTCTCTGGTGATCGGTCCTGGAGCCGACGCACCTTCGTCGTGCGGCGGTCCGACGGTGACGCGACCCTGGACTACAGGTACGTCTTCTGCCCCATCGCCACTTCGTCCGGCAAGATCACCGTGCTGGAGTTCCTGGACCTCCCTCCCAACGGAACCATGACCTCGGTCCGTCTCAGGACGAAAGGAAACCAAGCCGCCAACGCGGGCGCGACCTACCCCGACTACCGGCTTATCCGGTGGCAGGATGGCGACGCGGCCGTGGAGTACCTGTCGGCCATGACCGATGACGCGCACTCCACGGCAAACTGGTTGTCCGACAAGCTGGACACCACCATCATCGTGGCCCCGGTCGCTCCCGCGACTGCCGCGATCGACCGTGACTACCACTACGGGGTCATCATCTACCACCCGTGGCAGTCGCCGGACGGGCAGTCTATGGCGATCTACGAGGTCGAGGTGAACGGCACCGCCACCGAGATGCGCATCTGAACCGTAGGCGATGACACGGGGGCCGTGAGCCGCGTTTACCGGCTGCACCTCTTCAAGGACGTCAAGCCGCGCCGCCGACACCTCAACCGTCGTGCGCCCGCTCGTCTGCCGCGCAAGGCGCCCATGCGCCCGCTCCCATTCACACCGCGATGGCGCCGTCATCGACGACGACGGCGACGGTGATCCTTCACCTCCACTACAGAGAACAGAGAAGAACGACGAGATGGCCGCGAAACTGCTTGTATCGCTGAACGGGGGAGGCCCCTCCTCCGGAGGGATCCGCGGGGCTGCCGTGGGTGACACGGTGCAGCTCTCCGCACAGAGCAAGGCCGGGTGGGGAACACCCACCGCGCTCTGGGAGATCTACGGCTACCCCGACGGCTTCGCCTGCCCCGCTGGCTGGTCGGTCGAGGACGTGTCGACGGACCCGGCGCAGGTCTACTACTACCGCGCCAACACGCCGGACCCGCCCGAGTTCACGCTGAGCGTGTGGGGCAAGTACATGCTCCGGCTCACCTCGAACGGTGGCGACGCGCGGCTCGACGGCGCGATGGATGAGACCACCGCGATCGACGTGACCTCGCCCAACGGGCTGCATGACCTCGGCCGACTGGAAGGCGCGCAGTTCTCCACCACGCACATGTGGGCCGAGGACCAGCAGGAGAACCTCCGCAAGCTCGAAGGCGCGCTGGCCGCCGCAGCGCCCATCCCTGCGCAGGCTGTAGATCTCGACACGGTGGACGACATCATCCTCGTGGGCGACTCGAACACGGCCGGCTTCGCCGCGAACCTGTCGAACGCCACCGGATACCGGGAAGCGTTTCAGGAGGAACTGGTTGCGCTCGGGTACGAGGCTCGTTTCATGGGCCCGCACGGGTATGGTGCGCTGAGCGGAACAGGCACGACTTGGGGCCGCTTCCCGAGCGCCACGGACTTCCACGGGGAGACCTTCCACATTGGCCTGACCAGCTGGGCACACCACGGCGAGTACGGCCGCAAGATGTCGGCGAGCTTCACGCTGACGGGCGTCAACACGGGCACCGAAGTGCTCACCGCGACGGGCCACGACATGCAGAACGGCTCGATGTTCGTGGTCTCGTCCACGGGCACGGTGCCGGGAGGACTCTCGGCGGGCACGGCGTACTTCGCGGGCGCGGTGTCGGGCAACGACCTCAAGGCGACCCTCTTCGAGGGCTCGACCTCCTACGTCAACCTGACCAGCGCTGGCGCCGGGACCATCACGATCGGCACCGGACTCGCCCAGCTGGTGCCGGCGACGTTCGCGGCGCTCCCGCGGGCGCCGAAGACCGTCCTCCTGATGGCGGGCACGAACGACGTGAGCGCCCTTGTGGACACCGCCGCGAGCAACCAGCTGGCTACGCTGCAGGCGCGGATGACGGCCCTGCTCGACGCGATCGAGGAGGCCGCCCCGGACGCCGAGCGCATCATCGTCTCCTCGATCCTGCCCTTCTACTCGGGCGCGACGAACTACGCGGACAAGGCCACGCTGGCCGCCAGCTTCAACGCCTGGCTCGCCACCTACGTACCGACCCGCGGGAGCCAGTTCACCTACGTGGACGGTGCGGCTGGGTTCGGCGCTGGCCTCATGTCGAGCGACGGCGTGCACCCGACCAGGGAAGGCTACCGGCTGCTCGCCCGGAACTTCGCCGAGGCGTACCGGAAGATGCGCGGCCCTGTCCCTCGGGTCCCGGCGGTGCCCGGCTACATCGCCAAGCGGGCGCCCAAGGCGTCGCTGAAGTTCGCCGGCGGCACCGACCGCGTGGTGGTCCCGAACCAGACCGCCTTCGACCCTGGTAGCGGCAGTTTCGCCTTCGCGATCTGGTACCGGCCCACGGCGCTGCCGAGCGGCGGCCCACAGGTGGTCTGCCAGCTCAGCGACGCCAGCACCTCGGGGATCCTGCTCGCCCAGAGCGGCACGGACCTCACGGTCTACGTGGCCAGCGGCGCCGCGGTGATCCCCTCGAGCAGCTACACCAAGGTGCTCCGGAACCTGCGCTGGCACCGGATCATGGTGGTCGCCGACAACGATCGCGATCAGGTGTCGATGTTCGTGAACGGGCGGCTAGTGCAGACGGTGAACGTCTCCAGCTGGACGATCTCGCCGACGTCCGGGTGGTGGTTCGGCTACCCCGGATCGCTGGCCGCCGTCACGGGGCAGTTGCAGGGGTTCGCCTTCACGAAGACCCGCATCGACATCGACGATGCCCCGCTCGTGGCCCGGCGCGACTACTTCTTCGCGAAGCCGCTGCCTGGCCAGGTGGGGTACGAACTGAGCGATGGGAGTGGGGCGAGCGCGGCGTCTACGGTCGCCGGTGCATCTGCGGGCGTCATCACCGGCGCGACGTGGGTGGCGTCGACGCAGCACTTGAAGCCAGTGGACGAAGGTTTCGACGGCAAGGCGTTGGACGTGACCGGCGCGCTGACGACGGACGCAACGCTCGAGGCGAACAGCTTTGTTCTCATCGATCCGCCAGCGGACATCAACCTCACCCTCCCCGACCCTTCTACGTGGCAGGGGAAGCAAATCATCATCCGCAATACCAGCGGTAGCTTCGGCGCGTACGCCATCTCCCCTTCCGGGGACATCGACGGAAGCGGTGGTAGCTACTTCTTCGGCTCGGGCGTGCGCCGGTTCGTGTCAGACGGTGCAAACGTATGGGTGAGCTAAAGATCGCAGCAACTACCGTACGTGCACACGCCAGTGCGGTTGTGTTCGATCGTGCACTCGGTTCCGTTGTCCAGGTATGAGTAGGAGCATCCTGGAGCACAGGCGCCTGTGGCGTCACAGAGCACGACGCATGCACCTACCGTGCAGCCGCCGCCAGTAACACCGCAGTCGAGATCCGAACTGCACGGCTCCCCGTCGTTAAAATTCGGATCCCATCCCAGACAGGCTCCGTTCAGCGGGTCGGCGGTGACGTCGTTCGTCGTGCAGCACTCGCCCATATAACCGCACGCGCCCATCGCCATCCCTGTCGCGACGCTGCACGCCTCGCCCTCCCGTTGGATCCAGTCGTACTTGCACACGGTGGATCCGTCCGGGAAGTTGGCGATGTCCTGTTGGCAGGACGCCACGAGGCAGTCGCCGCCAGCTTCGCAGTCCGCGTCCGCGCTGCAGGGCGCGTCCGGCGCAGGTGCCGGGTGATGGCACACCGACTCGTAGCCGCCAGCCTTCATCTCGGGCTGGCGGGTCTGCCCCACGGGACCGTCAGGCGCAGACGTTCTGGTGCACGCGCCCACGAGGATCACGAACGCGGCGACGTGGATGTAGATGCGCTTCATTGTGTCCTCCTCAGAACGTCGAACCGCCAGAACCACCGGAGCCGGAGCCCCCCGAGCCGCCCCCTCCTGAACCACCCATGCACGCGATCTCGATCTCCTCGGTGCAGCAATTGCCGTCCCATTGGCAGGTGCCGAGCGCGACGTTCGGCGCGATCTTGCACGCGAGTTCGCGATGCGCTTCCGCATCGTACTTGCACACCGTCTGCCCACTTGGCCAGCGTTCCAGATCCTGCTCGCAGGACGCGCTCAGGCAGTCACCTCCGGGGTCGCAGTCCGCCACCGTGTTGCACGGCATGTCCAGTTCAGGCGCCGGCACGTGGCAGAGCGCCTCCCAGCCGCCAGCCTTCATCTCGGGCTGCGCCGCGTTCGTCACGCGCTCCGCCGCGTCCTCGGGAGCGTCACCCTTCGCCGTGCACCCAGGGATCACCATCACAGACGTGCCGAGCCAGAGCGCGCTGACGATGAGCATCTTGGCGGAATGGGTGTGGCCGGCGACTCCGAACTTCTTCGCATTGAGCATAAGCTCTCCATACGCACGATGACGCCGAGCAGCGTCGCGACCGTGCGCCGTTGATACAGCGAACACGCTGCACCACGAAATGCGGTACCTCGTCGTGTTCGCGGGTCCATGTATACACCTACAACTTGTGTCCGCAACGGTGAACAGTCGTCCATCGGCCGAAGGTGGTACTGCGGCGTGGACCACTGAACGTGACGTGACACCGCACTCTGTCGCTGGCAACGAAGCGCCACCACCTGTGCAAGCGTCCGCTCATGGCGCACTTATGCATGGCTGCGCGCCCTCCTCCCCACACGCGACCACGCGAAAGGCATCCCAGTGTCCTTCTCGAACACGACCGAAAGTGGCATCCTTGATCTCATCTTCGGCGGCCAGGCGTACTCCGCTGCCGCCACCCACTACGTCGCGCTGTTCACCGCGGCGCCGACCGACGGCAGCGCCGGCACCGAGGTGTCCGGCGGCAGCTACGCCCGCGTTGCCCTGACCAACAACAGCACGAACTGGCCGGCCGCCTCCTCGGGCTCGAAGGCCAACGGCGGTTCCATCGCCTTCCCCACCGCCACCGCCGACTGGGGCACCGTGGTGGCCTTCGGCATCTTCACCGCCTCCTCGGGCGGGACCCTGATCGCCTACGGCAGCATCACCCCCAACCAGTCGGTACCCAGCGGCGTCACGACGAGCTTCTCGGCGGGTCAGCTCACCATCACGCTGGACTGACCGGAGGTAGCCCATGGCCCTCCGGACCAACACCGTCGAGTACGCCTGCGCTACGCGCACAACGTCGCTCGCGACGGCGACGCGCCACGACTTCGCCGCGGTTACCGTCACCATCGCCGAAACGGCGAGCCGCACCATCCGGAACGCCTACGTCGAGGTGTGGGCTCGAGACGCCAACACCACGGCCGCATCCATCACCGCATGGACCATCGGCGTGGCGATCGACGGCGGGGCGGCCAACGACGCGACGGTCACCTCCACCATCATCAACAGCGGGGATCAGCAGAGCTGGTGCTTCCGCCGCGACGTCACGAGCGCGCTCGCCTCGGGCCTCACCGGCTCCTCCCACAGCGTGGTGGTTGGAGTGCAGATCAACGGCATCGCCACCATCAACCTCGCGGCGAAGCTCGTCATCACCTACGAGTACGACGACACGGGCCTCACCACCGCGACCAAGACGATCCGCATCCCCATCGAGAGCCTCACCGGCACCGTGGGCACCTCCGCGAGCGAGCTGGGCACCAACCAAGTCCCAGCCCTCACCGGCGGCAGCGGCGTGCTCCCAGAGGCCAGCATCACCATCCGCGATCTCTTCTTCGAGGTGTTCGCGAACGAGGGACACCTCAGCGGGACGACGGACGATCAGCTCTTCCTCCAGATCGATGCAGAGGCCGAGACCGGCTTTGGGGCGCTTGAGCAGGCTCTCGACTCAACCCCCTTCATGCGCGTCTTCTGGAAGCGCACGGACCTCGACACGACGGCCGTGCACGCCTTCCGCGCCCGAAGCCTGAACGCCTCCAGGTTCCCTCAGATCGGCGCCGTCTTGGTGGTGACCTACACCTACAACCCCAGCACGACCACCACGGTCTGGAACAGCCTCCTCCTCCCCCTGCCTGAGGCTGCTGGCGCGATGGGTGGGACCACATCCGGACTCCAGACCCAGGTGACCCTCACGGCGAGAGTGGAGGAGCCGGCGACCGTGACGCTCCAGCAGAGCGGCGCTATCCTCTACTACAACGCGCCGAACAACGCGCTCGCCGGCCTGAACGTAGCCGTTGGAAGCCAGACGCCGCGCGCCTACACCCCGCAGGTGAACGCGAACAGCACGGCCGGGCAGTACAGCCTCGTGCATCGGTTTGACAGCGGAGGCGCCGCGGGCGCTGGCATCACGCTCGCGCGCGGCGAGACTACCATCAACGTCGCCTGGTACCGCACCTCGTCGGTCACCGGCACCGCCATGAACGGGTGCCTGCTCCTCAACTACACGAGCGGCAAGGCGACCGCCGGGATCGGCGCGCACAACCACACCATCGCCTGGGTGCTTCAGGCCACGGCCGCTGTCGGGACCACTGGGGTCGCTGACTCGGCCGCGGGCGGCCCCAACCTCCCCGAATCGTCCTTCTGGGTGACCCACGTCGGCTACGACCTCACCGTCATCAACGCCGGCCGCGGCCCGGTGGCGCTGGTGATGGAGCGGCTCTCCGGCGAGTCCCCAAGTGATGGATGGGAGGAGATCGCGACCCTCCACATCGCCTCCAGTAACGAGATCGCGACCTACCAAGGGTTGGTCGCGAGCGACTGGTTCTTCCGCCATCCGCTCGACCCACGGCCGACAGGCGGAAGCATCAAGGGTTCGCGCGTCTACCGCGTGACCAGTTACCTCGACGCTGCCTTGGCGCACTACGGCTGGTGGTCGCTGGTGATGTTCGCGACCTACCACGCGCAGAGCGCCAGCCTCTCCGCCAGCGTCAGCAGCTACTCCGGCGACGGCTCGGGGATCGCTGTGAAGGTGCACCGCGTGGACACCGGCGAGCCGATCTACACAGCCACGACCGCGGCCGGTGGCGGGTACTCGTTCACCTACTACGACACCACCACGCCGCTGTTCGCCGAGGCCGCGCAGGACGCGACCCACGTGGGACGGTCGGCCAACTTCACCCCGAGCTGAGGCACCACCATGGCCATCGGCGACATCGAGCTCCGGAACCCAGGAGCGAGCGCCGGAGCCATCGCGCTGCAGAGCGCGGGCGGTGGGACGGTCGCCCTTGTTGGCACCTGCGCGGCCACCAGCAACGGCTCCGCCAGCGTCACCGCCACGGCTTCGCTCAGCGGGGCCGCGGCCGCCACCTCCGGAAGCGCAGCCACGCTCTTGGCGGGCGCTGCTCTGGCCGGCGCCTGTGCCGCCATCGCCACGGACGCCGCCGGCATCACCGCGCTCACGGGGCTCGTCGGCACCGCGGCAGCCGCACTCGCGGCGGACGCCTCGCTCAGCGCGTCCTCCTCGCTCGCGGGGACCTGCACCACATCGGCCTCGGGCGTCGGGGCGATGGCGGGGACCGCGGACCTCCACGGCATCTCGTCCGCGGTCTCCACAGCGAACATCGATCTCTCGACGAACGTTGCCCTCACGGGCGCGGCGGCCGCCACGACCGCCTGCGTGGGCGCGCTGACCGCGCAGGCGTCGCTCGCCGGGGACGCTGCGGCATCGGCTGCCGGCCTCGGGCAGCTCGGCGCGGCCACGAGCGTCAGCGGCGCCGCCACCGCCACCGCAACTGGTCTCGGGTCGCTCAGCGCTCAGGCAAGCCTTGCGGGCGCGACCTCCGCCACCGCGACCGGATCCGGCGCCCTCACCTTGCAGATCGTGGTCGCTCTGGTGGGGCAGAGCGCGAGCGCCTCCTCAGCAGCCGGCATCCTCACCGCGGCCACCGCGCTCGCGGGGGCAGCAGCCAGCTCTGCCGCCGGCGCCGGGTCCCTCACCGCGAGCGCCCCGCTCGCTGGCGCCATCACGGCCACAGCCACCCTCGATGCCGCGGTGTCTGTCAGCAGCACGGACCGCCCGGCGCGAGTCACCCTCCCGGCTGCCTCTGCCTTCGCGACCGCGCGGCTCCCCGCCGCCCACCCCTTCGCCAGCATCGAGCTCCCCATGCAGACCTCCACCCTGTTCTTCGGCGGCACCGCGGTCCTGTTCCCCATCACCTTCCGCGACGCCTCGAACGCGCTGGTCGACCCCTCAGCGCTGACCGTCGAGGTCGACACGCCGACCGAGAGCGCGTCGTTCTCGCTCGTCTACGGCACCGCCCCGTCGAGCGGCAACGGCGATGCCGTGTCGCGCACGAGCCTCGGCACCTACGTTGTGCAGATCGAACTGACCGAAGCCCGCGGCGCCGGCACCTACCGCTACCGCGTCATCGGGACAGGTAGCGCGCGCGCCGTCAACAAGGGCGAGTTCCTCGTCCGCGATCCCTCCCTCTGAACTTCCAGGAGCAACTCCATGTCCAGCTACGTCGTCAACCTCCCCGTCGTCGCCATCAACGACCGCATCCTCGCCCTCGTCAAGGCGGGCAACGTGCCCTGCGAGATCGCGGCCATCAAGGTCACTGCGGCCGCCAACGCGCCGCCCCTCCGGCTGGCGCTCCTCCGCGGTGAGACCCCGAAGCCGCCCGGGGGCGGCGCTGACGTCGAGCCGTCCCGCTTCGACCCCACGGCGCCCCCGCCCGAATGCCGCGTCGCCGCCCACCTGGACGAGGCCCCGTTCGACATGAGCGAGGCCGGCCCCAACAACCTCTGCGCGCCCGTCGGGTACACCCTCACCGTCACCCCCAACGGCGAGGCCGTGCGCCCCGGGTTCGAGGGGGACATCCGGATCCGGACCAACCCGAGCGACTGGATCGCGATCAAGTCCCTCGGCGAGGTCGGTGAGGTGTTCCTCGAGGTCCACCTGGCCGAGACCGCCAACGACGCCTGACGCCTCGCGCTGACCACCCGCTGCCACGGACGCGCGCCCAACACCGCACGGAGATCACCGCCCCATGTCGACCGAGAACACGCACCCCACCTCCATGCGCGACGAACTGGCGCGCGAGCGCGCTGCAGATGGCCAGCGCACCGCCGATGAGGCCCTGCGCATCGCCCACGACACCTCCACCAAGGTCGGCGCCCTCAAGGAGGCGGTGACCCGGATGGACCGCGACGTCAGCGAGACCCGCCGCCTCGCCGGGGTCCACAACCGCGAGATGGGCGAGGTCCGCGCCATCCTCGAGCGGGTGGAAGACCAGCAGAATCAGCTGCTTGCGGCCTTGCGCTCCTCCGCCCCTCCCGCTGCGCCGTCCACCCCCCAGGCCGCCGATCCGAAGGCGCGCCCCTCGCGGCGGACCTCGCGCGCCCAGATGGCCGGGGTCATCGCTGCGGCGGCCACCCTGCTCGCGGCGGCGGGGGGCGCGGTCGCGAACGTGATCCACACGGCTCAGGGTGGTGCGCCGACGCCGACCGTGACCGCGGCGCCTCTCCAAGCGCCGGGCCAGGCAAGCGCGAGACCCTGATCGAAATCGACGGGCCCGTGAGAAAGCGACAGAACCCGAAGGTACCACTTTAGGCGGGGTTCGGTGGTTGAGCTTGCTGATACAGTCGTTGCTGTATGTCGCGCCTTGAAACAGCCAGTGAACTCCTGACGGTAGATGTCCGGCGACTCTCTGCGCACCTGCTCACGCTGCCCACCTGGTCGGGGCAGGTGCGGATGCAGGACGGCGCGATGTTCCTCGCCAGCATGGACAAGGAGACGCTGCGGATCGCGTACCGATCCCGCACGCGGATCCATGACGTGCGGCTCGACCGGGCGCCCCCATGCATTCTCTGCCGGCACTGCCAAACCCGGCGCGGGAAGGTGATGCTGATGGACGAAGGTGTGCGCTGCATCGGCTGCGCCCCGCCGGACTACCGGCGCGGGACGCCCCTCCTCCTCTCCCTCACCCCGCCCGCCCGCACCATCGCGCGGGTGACGCATCTCTCGAACCTGCCGAACGCTGCCTGAGACGCCGCTGCCGAGCAGGAGGGCTCGGCGTTGTTGCCCGCGCGGGTGGTGAGCGGGTAGGGTGAGGGGGTGATGACTACCCCCGAACCGCAGAGCCCCACCCCCGACGAGAACGCCACCGATCCGAAGCCGAAGGGGGGCATCGACCCGCCGCCGCCGGATCTGGCGCCGACGTCGAACCCGCCCAGCACAACGCAGTTCCCGCTGCCGCCCGCCCCCGCCTCGCCGCCCGGGGACGCCTCCTGAGAACGTCGCTCTTCGTCGTCGCTGGCCTCGCCGCCCTCACGGGCTGGCTGATGGCCGGCGTTCGACGGGAGCACCGCCCCGTCGCCATCGCCCTCTCCATCTACCTCTGCGGCTCGGTCGCCACGGCGCTGCTCCGCAAGGTCGCCCCCGTGCGGCTGGCGATGACCGCGCCGCCGCTTGAAGGGGTGCAGCTCCTCGCGCGGCACGCCGACCGCGTGCTCGTGCTCGGCACGCCGGTAATCCTCGCGTGGATGTCGCTGCGGGTCTTCCGCCGCCTGCCAGGCTGGCCCGTGTGGGTGTTCGCGGCCGCCGCGACGCTCGCGCTTGTGCTGGGCTACCCCGACCTGCGGTTCGCTGCGCTCGCGGCGTTCTACTTCGTCGCCGAGGTTGCGGCGGCCGGGGTCTGCCTGGTGGCGCTCTTCTTCTGGTGGTACCGGCGCCCGCGCCAGCAGCCTCCGAGCCCCACCGTCGTCATCGCGGCCGTCCTCGCGCTCGCCCAGCCGCTTCACCTCGTCGTGGGGACCTACGGCGCCGACGTGTTCACCACCGGCTGGGACCTCTCCCGCGCCGTGTTCCTCGTCGCCCTCCTGATGGTCTGCGTCCTGCAACTCCGCTTCCTCCTGCGCGTGGAGGGGTCAGAGACCCAGGGGTGAACCTCGCCGCGGTGTCCGCCATGACGCCCGCGGGCGCGGCTGCCATCGCTTCGCTGTCCTTTCTCGTCCTTCTGGCGGTGCTGACCGCTGTGAAGGCTTCCGCGTTCGCCGCCGCGATCACCGAACTGCGCCACGGCACCCAGGCCGGCGACGAGCGGCGCAGCTTCGACGTGGTGCGTGGGTGGGTCGTACGCCTCGGCGTGCCCCATGAAGACGTCGGCGATGTGACGCAGCGCGTGCTACTCCATGCGCTCGAGGGCTTCGGCCGCTTCGACCCCACCCGCGCCACGTTCACGCGCTGGCTGTATCGCATCACCGCCAACGTGTGCGCGAAGCACCGGGCCCACGTCAGCGTGCGCGACAGGATCGAACTGCTCGTTCCCCAGGTGGATTGGGCCGCCAGCGACGCCGCCCCCGATGCGCGGTTGCGACAGCGGGCGCTGCGCCAGGAACTCGCGACCTTCCTCGTCGCGCTGCCCGCCCCGGTTCGCCGCCTGCTGGTCATGGGCCCGCGCCGCCTCGCCCGCCAGGGCAACCTCTCCCCGGCGACCCTCTACCGCTTCGCGCGGCGCTTACGCTGTGCCGCCCGCACCATGCTCCAGCAAGGGGCAGAGGGCGCGCACGCGCTGGCCGCGATGAGCGAAGCTCGGGCGCTGGTCGCCGCCCATAGCGCCCGTTCCACGTCGGGGCGCCCCGTCTCCTCGCGCGGTGTTATCGCCGCACACGCGCGCCCCACCCGCCGCCGCGCAGCGCGGCGCACCCCCAAGAGCTTCCCTTCGGCCGTCCGGCGCAGGTGAACGCGAGCCCGTAGGTGCTCGGCGTCGCCCGCGCAGGGCGGCCGCTTTTTGTCGTTCACCCCAAGCCACGGAGCCCGATGAACCTCCTCCTCTTGGTCCACGTGGACCCGAGCGTCGTGCCGCTCTACCGAGCCGCCATCGCCTCTCTCTCGGAACCCTGGGAACTCTGCACCCTCAACGCCGGCGCCTTCTCTAGCGCCTACACCACGCTCGGCCGCGCGCTCAAGTCCACGGCGCCTGGGATCCTTGCCGCCGCCGCCGATCGCGCTGGCGCAGCAGCACCGCTCGCGGCGTACAGCCGCATCGCCCTCCTCACCTTCAGCGCCGGCTATGCCTTCGCCCGCGAGATCCTCACGAGCACGGATGCCGCCAAGCTCGACGCCCTCATCCTGCTGGACAGCGCGCACGCCGCGCTCGAGGGTGACGGCACCGCGCTCGACGCCCAGGTCCTGCCCTTCGTCGCCGCGGCCCGGCGCGCTCTCGCCGGCGAGGCCGCCTTCTGGCTCGGGCACACCGACGTGCGCACGCCGCAAAC
>JBQCJR010000592.1:0-2238 GCA_051952595.1 Kofleriaceae bacterium | reverse complement strand
AGACGGGCACCGAACAGCCCTTCGACCTGATGAAGAAGATGGCGAAGACGTTCGGCTTCGACGCGATGCTCGGCGCATCCGTGAAGAAGCGGATCGCGAAGCTCCGCACAGGTGAAGCCGACGACGGTGATCGCCAGCTCGCGAAGACCTTCGGGTTCGACGCGATGCTGGGCGGCGCGGTCAAGAAGCGGCTCGCGCGGCTGCGCGCGGGCGAGACAACGCACGGCGACGGCGACGCGGACCGCGCGCTGTCGGGCGCGGGCGGTCATCCGCTGCTGATGCACGTGGTGGTCAAGGAGCTGTCGCGCGTGTCGCCGGGGTTCGCGATGGGGCTCGGCGTGTCGATGGGGCTGGTGGGCGGCGCGATCGTCGCGAAGGGCACCGCGGACCAGATCGAGCGCTGGGGGCTGCCGCTCGCGACGCTGCGCCAGATCGGCGCGTGGTGCCTGACCGAGCCGGGCGCCGGGTCGGACGCGTTCGGCTCGATGCGCACGACCGCGGTGGCCGATGGCGAAGGCTACGCGCTGACCGGCAGCAAGACGTTCATCACCAACGGCCCGGGCGCCGACGTGTTCCTGGTGTACGCGCGGATCGATCGAGGCGAGCCGGCCGAGGCGCGTGGGGTCGCGGCGTTCATCGTCGAGCGCGGCATGGCGGGCGTCTCGGTCGGCCCGCCGTTCAAGAAGATGGGGATGCGCGACTCGCCGACGAGCGAGGTGTTCTTCGATGGCGTGCGGCTCGGCGCCGAGCACCTGCTGGGCGGTCGCGAGAAGGGCCGCGGTGGCCGCGCCGACACCAAGGACAGCCTCGGCACCGAGCGGTCCGGCGTGCCCGCGATGGCGTGGGGCATCATCGAGCGCTGCTACGACGCGAGCCTGGCGTACGTGCGCGAGCGCCGGCAGTTCGGCCGCGCGATCGGCGAGTTCCAGGCGGTGCAGCTCAAGATCGCCGAGCTGTTTCTACATCTGCGCACCGTCGAGAACGTGGTGTTCCGGCTGGCGTGGATGCAGCAGCACGGCGTGCGCGACCTGCCGTTCGTCAACGCGTCCAAGGCGATGGCGGCCCGGCTCGCCGTCGAGGCGGCGATGACCGCGATCCAGATCCACGGCGGCTACGGCTACATGGAGGAGCTCGGGCTCGAGAAGCTCGCGCGCGATGCCAAGCTGCTCGAGCTCGGTGCCGGGACGACGGATATCAACCTGCTCGCCGCGGCGCGCGAGCTGATCGGCGAGACGGGGGCCAAGTAGGGCGCGGGGCGCGGGGCGCTGTGGGCGCTGCGCTCGATCTAGCGCGCCATCGCCACGCGGCGCACCGAGGTCTCGAACAGCGCTTCGCCGATCGTCAGATAGATCGCCCCGCCGCTGACCGCGAGGTCCCAGCGGTTGACGCGATCGAGCGTGGCGGCGACGGCGTCGAGGAACGCGGGGTCGAGCGCGTGGAGCTCGATCGACTCGCCGCGGTGGACCCGGCGCTCGAAGATCGCCTCGGCGAGATCGTCGGGCGATTTCCACGCGTAGACCACGACGCGCTCGCACAGCTTGGTCGCCTTGTGCAGGCGATCCGGCGACGGCGCGCCGATCTCGATCCACGCGACGAGATCGCCGCGCAGGTCGCGCTGGATCAGCGCGGGCTCCTCGTCGTCGGAGACGCCGCCCTTGCTGAACTCGAGGCCCTCGGCGTGCTCGAGCGCGCGGGCGATCACGCGGGCGATCAGATAGCGCTCGCTCTCCGATGGGTGCTGGGCGACGCGCAGCTCGAGCGCCTCGTAGATCTGGCGATCCGAGTCCGCGAGGGCCAGCTCGAACTTCCGCATCGTCGCAGGCAGGGCCATGCCGTGCGGTACCACACCGTCACCGCGGGCGCACCGGCTGCTCGCGCACGACCTCGCGGGGGCGCTTGTCGCGGCGCAGGCCCTGGAACGAGGGGTGGCGCAGCCGGCCATCGGCGGTCCACTCGCTGAACGCGACCTCGGCGACGTGGCGCGGCGCGACCCAGTGGCGGCGCGGGCCGGTCCACGCCCGCGCGGGCTCGGGGTCGAACGGCGAGCGCGCCTGCTCGAGCGGGTCGAGCAGCGCGCGCAGCTCGGCGAGCACCCGGTTCGTGTAGCCGGTGCCGACCTTGCCGGCGTAGACCAGCCGCGCTCCTTCGTAGTAGCCGACGAGCAGCGCGCCGATCCCGCGGCGGCTGCCCTCGGGATCGGTGAACCCACCGATCACCAGCTCCTGGCGCAGCAGGCAC